>JAJZEB010000028.1 GCA_021805805.1 Pseudomonadota bacterium
CTGGTCGCGCGAGGCCTCGGCGACGCGTGCGATCAGGCGTGCGTCGACCGGCGAACGCTTGTCGAAGCGCTGCGTCGAGGCAACGAAGCTGCCGTTGATGAAATGGTCGACCTGCGGCACGGCGGCATTGCTGCCGGCGGCGGTGCGGGTCGGAGCCTGGGGTTCGGTGATCAGCATGATGAACGTCGAAGAATTAGGAAACGGGATCGGGTGCCTGCAGCGCGCCGCCGCCGGCGGCGGCGCGCTGGCTGCGTTGCGACATCAGGTGTAGACCTCGGTGAAGGACGACACCAGCTCGCCGGTGTGGTAGAAGATGCCGCTGCCGAGGTGATCCTCGGTCCACGTCGTCACCGGCCGGTCGGGCTGCGCCAGGTAGCCCAGTCCGGCGAACGTCTCGTTGCGGTTGCCGCTGGGGTCGAAGAAGTAGATCGTGGTGCCGCGGGTGATGCCGTGACGGGTCGGGGCGACGTCGATGCGGGTCCGGTTCTTGCCCATCACGTCGGCCGCCTTCAGCACGTCGTCCCAGGAGTCGAGGTAGAAGGCGATGTGGTGCAGCCCCATGCGCGGCCCGGCGACGAAGGCGATGTCGTGCGGGGTCGAGGTACGGAACATCCACGTCGCCGCCTGGATGGTGTTGCCGGGGCCGACCATGACCTGCTCGGCGAGATGGAAGTCCAGCGCCCTGGACATGAACTCGGTGTTCTCGGCCACCTTGTTGACGCCGGTTTCGGGGTTCATTTCGCACATCAGCAGACAATGGTCGAGCCAGTGCGCTCCGGCACCGGTGATGTCGTCGGGCCAGGGGTCCGGGTTGGTCGAGCCGACATCGGTGCCGACACGCTCCTTCATCGCGTACAGGCGCATCTCGTGCCCGCTGGGCAGCTGGAACTGCAGCATGCGCCCGGTGGCCGGCATCGTGCCTTCGGGCAGCACGCGGGTCGCGATGCCGTAGGCCTCGATGCGCGCCTGCAGCGCGTCCAGATCGGCGTCGTGCTCGACCTTGTAGGCCACGTGATTGAGCCCGGCCTCCTCCGCCGGGGTCAGGACCAGAGAGTATTTGTCCCACTCATCCCAGCACTTGAGGTAGACATTGCCCTTGTTGTCCTCCATCACCTGCTTCATCCCGAGCACTTTCTCGTAGTGCTTCAGGGCCGCGGCCATGTCCATCACTTTCAGGCTGGCGTGCCCGATACGCAGTACACCCATGATTGACTCTCCTCGTCGTGGTTATTTCGCGGAAACCGGATTCGCGCAGCTGCCGAATCCCTTGAAGAACGGTTTGCAGAACTTGCCCGTCACCTCGATCTCGAGCCGGCTCTGCGGCGCGACGCGACAGGCCAGGGTGTAGCCCTGGTCCTCCTCGTCCCTGCTCACATGCGCGCGGCTGACCGGGCCGAGCTTGCTCACCTGTCCATTGAGCAGCCGGATCTTGCAGACCCCGCAGCCGCCGCCGAGGCAGCCCACCGGGATACCCCGGCGCCCGGTCGAGGCCATTGCCGCGAGCACCGACTGGTTGCCGCGGCAATCGAACGATTCCCCGGTCTGGCGGATGGTCACCTGCAGCTTGTCGCTGGTCGCCTGGTTCATCTCAGATCCTCTTGAACAGCGGGCTGCGAACCTGCTGGGCATCGGCGGCGGACAGGAACTTCTCGTGGTAGATGTTGTGCTCGAAAAGTCGCCCCTGCATCAGCGCGCCGATGCACGCGTCGATCATCAGCGGCGGACCGCACAGGTAGGCGCTGTGCTGCGAGAAGTCGCCGGCGAAGTGCTCCCGGGCGACCTCGTGCACGAAGCCCTGTGCCACCTCGGTCGTGCCTGCCGGCGTCTCGGACAGCGCCGGCACGTAGTCGAAGTTGGCGTGACGCGCGGCCAGTTCACGGAATTCGCGGTCGTAATACAGCTCGGCGGCGCTGCGCTGGCCGTAGACCAGCGTGATCGGCAGCGTGCAGCCCTGATGCAGCAGGTCGCGGATCATCGAGCGCGGGCTCGACAGCCCCGATCCACCGGCCATGAACAGCAGCGGGCGCTGCGCCGAATGGCGCACGAAGAAACGCCCGTAGGGGCCGGACAGCCGCAGCCGCTGCCCGATCCGGAGCTGCTCGTGCAGGTAGCCGGTTCCCAGCCCGCCCGGAACGCGCCGCACATTGATCTCGATGCAGCCGCTGGCCTCGACCTCGTGTGGTGCGTTGGCGATCGAAAACGCACGGCTCTGGCCGAGCCCGGGGATTTCCAGCTGCACGTACTGCCCGGCCTGGAACTGCAGCGGCTTGTCCAGCCGCAGCCAGATGGCGCGCACAGTCGGCGTCAGATCCTCGATGCGCTCGACCTCGGCGGCGAAGTCACGCACCGGGATCACCAGCGCGTCGGGTTCGTCGTCGATGTCGGCCTCGATGGTGGCGTCGGCCTGCAGGGTGGCGCAGCAGGCCAGCGCCTTGCCCTCGTCGCGTTCGAAGTCCATCAGCGCGAAGGGATTGGCCTCGCCGACGTCGATCTCGCCGTCCAGCACCTGCACCTTGCAGCTGCCGCACAGACCGTGTCCGCAGGCATGGGGCAGGTAGATGCCGTTGCGCAGCGCGGCGTCGAGCATGGTCTGGCCGTCCTCGACGTCGATGGTGGCGCCCAGCGGTTCGATGGTCAGTTGGAAACTCATGGCGTGGCCGCGTGCGTGTCAGCTGCAGGAGCCGTTGATGCCGTTCAGGCCGGGCGTGCGAAAGCGGATCACGTCCTTGTGGCCCAGGCCGTTGTCGGCCAGCGACTTCGCCGGATCGGGCTGGAACGGCCTGCCCGATTTGAGCCACTGCACCTGCTGCCAGTCGATGCGCGCGAAATCCGGGTGATCGCCGAACACGCCGGGCAGGACCTGCGTGGCCAGGGCGCCGAACGGCATGTCCGGCGGCAGCGGCAAGCAGAACGGGGCACAGAACATCAGATGATCCTCCCAGCCGATGTACAGCAGCGGGGCGGGAAACTTGTCCACGCTGTCGCGCGCGGGCAGGTCGTAAGGGGCGACGGCGGCTACGCTCATCGTTGTCTCCTGATGGAAAGGGTCGCGGGGGTGCGTGCGGTGCTCAGACGCCCTGCGCCTGGCCACGCCAATGCGCGAAGTTCTTCTGGTCCTCGGAGCCTTCGAAGTCGAAGTTGTCGCGCCCGACCTCGAGCTCGTAGTAGTCGAGCACCGCGAGCAACGGGTCGAAGCCCTCGCGCGTCGGATCGGTGCCGGGCTTGAAACAGTGCCCCTGGTAGATCTGGTGCACCGGAAGCCACGACTGGATGTACTTCTGCGGCTCGTTGTCGAAGATCTCCTTGCAGTGGTCGCTGCAGAAGTGGTACTTGTCGCCGCCGAAATCGCTCTCGCGATAACAGATCTTGGTCGCGTCGCCGGGTTCGGTGAACAGCATCGGGATCTGGCACGTCGTGCACAGCATCGGCAGGGTCTTGTTGTAGAAGCGGTTGCTGTGCTGCGCCTGCTCGCGCCAGTACTCCAGACGCGGGCGGTACAGCTTGTCGAAGCTTTCCGGGTACTGCTGGGACAGCCAGTCCATCTCGTCGTCGCGCGGGATCCAGGTGTGGAACGGCGCAGCAGCGGCGTAGTTGTAGAACGTGCCCCAGGCCTGGTGGCTGATGTGGTCCTTGGCCTCGCAGGCGTCCTTCCAGCCCTTGGGCTCGCGGATGCCGTAGCGTGCGAGGTCGCGGAACAGGGCGCCGCCGTTCTGCTCGGCGTAGATCTCCCAGGCCTGACGCCAGCTCATGACTCGCTTGGGCAGCATGTAGTCCATCATCATGCCGACCAGGGTCAGCAGCCGGAAGCCACGCCAGAACCACTTGTCGATCCAGCGCTGCACGATCGGCACGTTGCCCGGGTCCTGCTCGAGCATGAACTTGATGCATTCGATGCCAAGCGTCATGTGGCGCGACTCGTCCGACTGCGCGGAAAAACCGAACGTCACGGTCGACATGTCGCCGTTGTACGCGGCGCCGGACATGAACGGAACGAACAGCAGGTTGGTCAGCACGTACTCGAACGAGAAGCTGACCGCGGTCAGGAACTCGAACGGACCGGCGGTGTTGGCGTCCTCGAAGAACGACTTCGGCACCGACAGGTACCACACGCGGTCGAACCAGTGGTTCGCGTGGTGCATGCCGTTGAAGAACTTGTTGTACGACGAGATGGCGTGGGTTTCGGTCTGGTAGTGGCGCAATTCGTCGACCGACTGCATCTGGCAGGCGATCCGTGCCCCGGCGCCGGTGAAGTGGCGACCCACATGCGCGAAGCCGCGATGGGCGTAGTACTCCAGCGGCGATACGCCCTGGATGAACAGCTTGAGCGCATTGACGTAGCGCGCATCGGTGACGCCGAGGAAGCCGTTGTTCTGCTGGAAGGCGTCGATCACCGCGTACAGCTTGCGCTCCTTCTCGCCCTGGTACTTCCAGTAGGCGTCCATCGTCAGACGGAACGGATCCTGCCACTGGTCCCAGTCGTGGATCTTGATGCCCTCATACCGGTCGTAGGGGAAGACCTTGTCCATCGGTTGATAGGTGGTCTCCCAGCCCAGGCCGCGGGTCATCGCGGCGTAGCGCTCCTTCAGGCCCAGCCGTGGCTTGGCAGTGCGTGTGTCCATGGTGCTTGTCTCCTGCGGGTCTTGGGTTCAGTGCTTCCAGCTCAGCGTGAGCTGGTCGTCGTCCTCGTCGATGTGGCCGGACAGCGAGATCAGGTTGACGTGCAACTGCTGCAGGTCGTACCTGGCGCCGGTGCGCTCCTCGATGCTGGCGCGGCTGATGCGCAGGGTGTCGGGCGCATCGATCTTGACCATCGCCGGGGATTCCACGGCGACCGCGTGGGGGTTGTCGGCCAGGATGGCCTCGATCACCGGGCGGGTTTCCTCGTTGGTCTGCAAGGCAATGAATACGTTGGACATGATGTCGGGTCTCGCGGTCAGGGATGTCACGAAGACAGCCCGGCCTTGGCCAGGCGGGAACGCAGCTGCTGCTGTGCCTCGTCGAGCGCGCCGGCGCCGGCAGCGCCCAGCGCGGCTTCGGCCAGCGGCTTCAGCGCGGCGCTTGCCTGCGGCTCCCAGGTGTCGATCCAGCGACGCAGCAGCGCCTTGTTGTCGGCCGACTCGGCGGCCATGGTCTTCAGCACGGCGTCGATCCAGCGCGCGCTCTCGGCATGCCACTCCGGCATGAACGCGGTGAGCATGGCCACCGCGCTTCCGCCTGCCAGCGCCAGATGGTCATCGACAAAGGCCCCATACACGAGCGGGTACAGGATTCCGTCTAGCACGGCGTTCTGCGCGACGAACAGCTCGACCGGATCCTGCACCACCAGCGTGTCCTCGACGTAGCGGCGCAGCGGCTGCCAGTGCGGCGCCTGCATCCACGCCGTCTTCGCGCGATCGAGCTCGTCCGGCCCGTCGAGCAGCAGCGCCAGGCGGGTCAGGAACTGCGCCACGCCCAGGTTGTCCATGGCATGGAACATGGCCGGCGCGGTGAACGTGGTGCCCCAGCCCAGAGCGCAGATCTGCGAATTGTTCATGTTGCCGCCCCAGGCCACGTGGCGCAGCGGCACGAGGACCTGCAGCGCGCGGGTGCGCAGCTCCTCGGGGATGGTGGCGGCCATGCCGCGCGACTCGACGAACTCGAAGTTGGCCTCGACCGCGTCCTGCTGGCGCGCGCGAGTCATGGTCCAGCTGGCGTAATAGAACTGGCGCGGGTCGCGCAGCGCGTACCAGTCCTGCATGCGGATCGCGGTGCGCGCGGTGTCGAACAGTTCGTGCCCGGGGTCCCAGGTCGGACGGTAGTGGAAGTTCACTTCGGGTTGCGCGCCCAGCGTGCCCTCCTGGTAGCGCGAGGCGTTCCGGTCGCCTCCGAGATGGCGCGCCACGTGCGCATAGGTGTGGCGCAGTGGCTTGATGTCCACGGTCTTCAAATCCAGGGTCATCGCTTGCTCCTCAGTTCGTTGTCGTCGATGGGCTTGGCAGCGCAGCCATCCGTGGCGGGCGCGGCGCCGGCATCCAGGCGCTGCACCGCCTGCGCGGCGCAGAATTCCTCGAAGGCGACTGGCGGCAGCATCAGTTCCACACAGAGCTCGGGACTGCCGATGCTGAACTCGAATTCCACGAATCCCCTCGAACTGACCCGGGTGACGCGCACGAAGCGTCGTCGGGGGTCGAAGTCGCCGGGCGATGCCGGCATCGATGGTGCGTGGTTCACATTGCGTCTCCGGTTCGCCTTCTGCTCAGCAGCAAACGTGCCAGTCAGCGGGCAATCCGGCAAAAATCTCGAGAATTCAGGGAAAACACCGGTATCGACGCGCACTGCATACCGTTGTTTTGCGGGTTAACCCCAGAGTATGGTGCCGCAGTTGGAGCTGCAATAGCAGTCATTTGCGCTATGAAATTCACCATTTGCTCAAATCGAGTCGACTGCGTTTGACGAAATCATCAACAAAGTTCTATGCTGGCGACGACGATGGTTAGAGAAAAATCTCGACGAAACAATGAGCAAGACCAAGCTGCCGCCGCTGCCCGGAGATGCCGACCTGCGCCGGTTGATCCACTTTTCCACCGGTGACGGGCGAATCTGGCTGGCCGGCCAGCGCATGGTGCTGGTGCACTCGGCCGCGCTGGGTGCGCTGCGCCGGGAGCTGATGCTCGGAGTCGGCGCGGAGCAGTCGCGGCGCGTGTTCACGCGCGCGGGGTTTGCCGCCGGCGAGCGCGACGCCGCGCTGGCGCGTCAGATCCGTCCGCAAGCTTCGCTGTACGACATGTTCGTCGTCGGTCCGCAGCTGCACATGCTCGAGGGCGCGGTGCAGGTCACGCCGCTGGTGTTCGAGGCCGACCCGCGCAGCGGCCACTACAGGGGCGAGTTCCAGTGGGCGCATTCGTGGGAGGCTGAAACGCACAAGCGCGATTTCGGGGTGCAGGACGACCCGGTGTGCTGGATGCTGATCGGCTACGCGTCGGGCTACACCAGCGCCTTCATGGGGCGCCCGGTGCTGTACAAGGAGGTCGCCTGCGTGGGGCGTGGAGACGCCTGCTGCCACATCGTGGGCAAGCCGCACGAGGAATGGGAGGACGCCGACGAGCTCGCGTCGTATTTCGAGCCCGGCTCGATGCTGCACACCATGCAGGATCTGCAGACCCAGGTCGAATCGCTGCGCCTGGAAATGGCCGCCGACGCGCAGCGCGGTGAGCTCATTGGCCAGTCCGAGGCGTTCCGCCGCGCCTACGCGCTGCTGCAGACCGGCGCGCCGACCGCGGTGACGGTGCTGCTGACCGGTGAGACAGGGGTCGGCAAGGAGCGTTTCGCGCGCGCGCTGCACGCGCTGAGCACGCGCAGCGGCAAGCCTTTCGTGGCCATCAACTGCGCGGCCATTCCGCACGAGCTGATCGAATCCGAGTTGTTCGGCGCCGAGAAGGGCGCCTATACAGGGGCCCAGGCCGCGCGCGCCGGGCGTTTCGAGCGTGCCGACGGCGGCACGCTGTTTCTCGACGAAATCGGCGAACTGCCGCTGCAGGCGCAGGCCAAGCTGCTGCGCGTGCTGCAGGAAGGCGAGGTCGAGCGCCTGGGGGCGACGCAGCCGCGCAAGGTCGACGTGCGGCTCGTCGCGGCGACCAACCGCGATCTCGAGCAGGCGGTGCGCGAAGGTCGCTTTCGTGCCGACCTCTATTACCGCATCCACGTCTACCCGGTTGCGCTGCCGCCGCTGCGCGAGCGCCTGGACGACATCGAGCCGCTGGCCGCGGCCATGCTCGAGCGCTTCGCCGCGCTGCATGGCAAGCCGGTGCCGCGGCTCACCGACCACGCCTACACCGCGCTGCGCGCGCACGACTGGCCCGGCAACGTGCGCGAGCTGGAGAACCTGGTCGAGCGCGCCGTCATCCTGGCGCGCCCCGGTTGCGCGGTCGACGCCGGCGATCTCTTCCCGGGAATCGGGGCGCCGGCGGGCGTTGCGGTCGAACCCAGCGGCCAGCTCGCACCGCGACCGGGCAGCGCGCTCGATTGCCGCGCGCTGCTGCGCGCGTTGCGCGATTGCGGCGAGAGCCTGGATGTCCTCGAGCACGGCCTGCTTACCGAGGCGGTCGACACGGCGCGCGGCAATCTGGCCGCCGCGGCGCGCATGCTGGGAATCAGCCGCGCCCAGCTCAGCTACCGTCTGGGGCGCGGCGCCAGTTCCTGCCGGACGCGGGCGACGCCGGCGCACGAACCGTCATGAGCCAGGTCTTCGAGGCCCCGGGAATCGAGCAGGCCGCAGGCGCGCCGCGCACGCTGGCAGAGCAGGCCTACACCCGCTTGCGGCGCCACATCATCGAGGGCTGGTATCCGCCGGGCACGAAGCTGCGGGTCGAGCACTTGAAGGACGACTATGGCGTCGGCGCCGGCACCTTGCGCGAGGCCTTGACGCGACTGGTCAGCGACGCGCTGGTGATCGCCGAGGGGCAGCGCGGCTTCCGCGTCACGCCGATGTCGCTGCAGGACCTGACGGACCTGACTCGGCTGCGCATCCATATCGAGGTCGACGCGCTGCGCCACTCGGTGCGCAACGGCGACGCGCAATGGGAGCTTCGCGTGCGCGATGCCTTCGACCGTCTCAGCGCCCACGAGCAGCCGATCACCCTGGAGCGGCTGCCGGCGTGGGAGGACTGCAACCGCGTCTTCCACGAACAGCTGATTTCGGCTGCGGCCAGCCCGTGGACCTATCACGTGCTGCACATCCTGTCGCAGCATGGAGAGCGCTATCGCAGGCTGTGCATCGGGCTGGAGGACAGCGCGCGCGACGTGCACCGCGAGCACCAGGAGATTTTCGACGCCGCGATCCGCCGCGCCGACGCGCGTGCCGCGCTGGCGCTGGAGGCGCACATCAGCACCACCCTGACCCTGCTGCAGGGCCTGCCGGCAGAGCGCAGCCCGCTGCGCTGACAGCAGGCCCTGAAGGATCCGGATCGCGCCCACGCCACCGCGCCGCAACCTCGTGACGATCCGCATCCGGGGCAGCGCATTGGTAATGATTGGCAACAAATGCCCGTTCGAACCATAGAAATCGCCGGTAGCATGCCCAATCCGACCCAATGGCTGTCGGCGTCGACTTTCCGCCGCCCGGATTCGCGGTCCATGTTCGCGGTCCATGCGGCGACGCCGGCCGCCCGCTTCGAATACGAACGATGGACACTTTGAATCCCACTCCTTGCCTTGTCAACGACGACACCGTCGACCTGAGCGAACGGGTCGTGCGCGCGCTGCCCGAACCCTGGTGTGACCTGCTGGGGCGTTTTCGCACATTCGTCGACCACGTCAGCACCGATGCGAACGAGGTCGCCTATGCGCTCGCGCGCATGAGCCTGCACGCGCGGCAGACCCTGGAGCAAACCACCGAACACGCGACCGAACAGACCGCGGCGATCACCGCGGTCGGCGCCGAACTGCAGACCCTGGCCGAAGCGTCGGGTACCGCCCAGGACCAGATGCGCGCGCTCGACAGCGAAATCGGCAGCGTGAACAACCTGGCGGCCGAAGGCGCCGCGAAAAGCGATGCGATGCGCGTGCTGTTCGCCCAGCTCGTCGAACGCAACACCCAAAACCAGGACGCGCTCGACGCGTTGCGCCGGCAGTTCGCCGGCGTCGTGCAGCAGATGCACAAGATCCACACCATTGCCGAGCGCGTCAACCTGCTCGCGCTGAACGCCGCGATCGAAGCTGCGCGCGCCGGCGACGCCGGCCGCGGCTTCGCCGTCGTCGCCGACGAGATCCGCAGCCTGGCGCGCGCCACCGAAAGCACGGTCAACGGCATCGGCGCCGAAGTCGATGGCATGCAGCGCACGGTGCAAGTGACGTCTGACGCGGCCCGCCGGTTCGCCGGCGACATGGATTCCAGCCAGGCGCAGATGCAGCAGCTGGTCGGGGACTTCAATGCCATTGCCGGAGGCGTCTCGCGTATTGCCGCGCAGACTTCGGCGACTTCGACGACATTCGCCACCCAGGGCGAGCACTTGCGCGAACTCCAGGGCCGCTTCGACGGCATGGCCGTCCGCGTGCGCGAGTTCGGCGACGAGAACGTGGCCGAGGCGCGCGCGTTCAACGACGCGCTGGGCACCGCGGTGGGCAAGGCGCAGCGCATGTTCGAGCTGTCGACGCTGTATCGCACGGATTCCTCGGCCAGCCGCATCGTGCAGGAGCTTGGCCGCCGCGCCGCTGCCGCCGAGGCACTGCTCGAGAACGCGCTGGCGCGCGGCGAACTCGACGAGGCCGAGCTGTTCGACGACAACTATGTCGCGGTTCCGGGAACCAATCCGCCGCGCTACACGACGCGCTACACCGACTGGTTCAGCCGGCACGTGCAGCCTTTCGAGGACGACTATCTGGCGGCTTCGCCGGCATACCGGGCCGCAGTGCTCATCGACCGCAACGCCTATGCCGCAGCGAGCAACAGCATCACCGACAAGCCGCTGACCGGAGATCCGCGGCACGACCTGGCGCACAACCGATCGCGACGCCGTTTCGACGATCCGGTGATCGTCACCGCGGCAGCCAACTCCGCCGGCGTGATGCTGCAGGTCTACCCGCGCGACAACGGCGAAGTCATGAGCGCGCTGGCGCATCCGCTGCGCGTGCGAGGTCGCCACTGGGGCGCGCTGTTCCTCGGTTTCATCGGCAGCTGAGCACGACCCTGCGCGCATTCCGCGCGCGGATCCGGCTATGCTGGCACGCGGCGCCGGACATGCGGCGCAGATGATTCCCAGGGGAGATTCAGATGAGTGAGGCAACCAAGTACCTGCTTGACGAGAGCCACATACCGAAAGCCTGGTACAACATCCAGGCAGATCTGCCCAAGGCCTTGCCGCCGGTACTGCACCCAGGCACGTTGCAGCCCATCGGCCCGGACGATCTCGCGCCGCTGTTCCCGATGGCGCTGATCGCGCAGGAGGTCAGCACCGAGCGCGAGATCGAGATCCCCGAGCCGGTGCGCGAGGTCTATCGCCTGTGGCGCCCGGCGCCGCTGTTTCGCGCGCATCGGCTGGAAAAGGCCTTGCAGACCCCGGCGAAGATCTTCTACAAGTACGAAGGCGTCAGCCCGGCGGGCAGCCACAAGCCCAACACCGCAGTGCCGCAGGCGTTCTACAACGCACAAGCCGGCGTCAAGCGCCTGACCACCGAGACCGGAGCGGGTCAGTGGGGAACGTCGCTGTCGTTCGCCGGCCAGCTGTTCGGCCTCGAAGTCCTGGTGTTTCAGGTCCGCGTGTCCTACGACCAGAAGCCGTATCGGCGCGCGGTCATGGAGACCTACGGCGCGCGCTGCCTGCCATCGCCGTCGACAGAGACCGCATACGGCCGCCGCGTGCTGGCCGAGCGCCCGGATCATCCGGGAAGCCTGGGGATCGCCATCTCCGAGGCCGTCGAACTCGCCGCGCAACGCGAGGACACCAAGTACGCGCTGGGATCGGTGCTCAACCACGTGCTGATGCACCAGACGGTGATCGGCCTGGAAGCCATGGAGCAGATGCAGATGGCCGACGCTTGGCCCGACGTGGTCGTCGGCTGCACCGGCGGGGGATCGAATTTCGCCGGCATCGCCTTCCCGTTCATCGGCCACGGACTGCGTGGCGGCGCCCGGCCGCGCATCGTCGCCGTCGAGCCTGCCGCGTGTCCGTCGCTGACCCGCGGGCGCTATGCCTACGATTTCGGCGATACCGGGCACATGACCCCGCTGACCAAGATGCATACGCTGGGATCGACGTTCACGCCTCCCGGGTTCCATGCCGGCGGGCTGCGCTACCACGGCATGGCGCCGCTGGTGTCGCACCTCAGTCAGCTCGACCTGATCGAGGCCGTGGCCTATACGCAGGGCGAGTGCTTTGCCGCGGGCGTGCAGTTCGCGCGCACCGAGGGTATCGTGCCGGCGCCGGAGGCCAACCACGCGGTCAAGGGGGCGATCGAGGAGGCACTGCGCTGCAAGCGCGAAGGGCGCAGCGAGACCATTCTGTTCAACCTGTGCGGGCACGGCCATTTCGATATGTCCGCGTACCAGAAGTACTTCGCCGGCGAGCTCAAGGACGAGTCCTACGACGAGCGCGAACTCGCCATGGCGCTGGCGGGCCTGCCCAGCGTTCCCGAGGCGGCCTGAAGCTGCGCGCCGCCGGAAGTTCTCCGCGCGGCTTCCGGCCGATCGCGCCCGTTCATCAACGGGCCGCGATCGCGCATCGTCATTCGGGTCGACTGTCGCGCGCGGGTCCCCGGAGCCGAGTCCGGCGTAACGCGCCACGCACGGAGGCGATACCCGAAATCTTGCAGCCATGACACGGCCCGTGTTTTGGGCGGAGGAACTTTTGCGAGGCTGAACGTTCGAATCGCATCCGATCCTTCGCTGGCTCCCGGTTTGACGACGGGTGCGCTTGTCGCGATCGACCCTGGTGGGCAACCACGATTGCGGAGCCGAGCGTGAAAAATCGACTGACGTATTCAATCCTGGGCGGAATGCTGCTCGGCGTCATCGTCGGCTATGCCTGCCATGCGGGCGCCGGAGATGCGGAATCGACCCAGGCGATCTCCGGCTACTTCTCGATCGTGACCGAGATCTTCCTGCGGCTCATCAAGATGATCATCGCTCCGCTGGTGTTCTGCACCCTCGTGTCGGGGCTTGCCGGGATGGACAGCGTTTCCGCGGCCGGGCGGATCGGCGCGCGGACGATTGGCTGGTTCTTTTGCGCTTCGCTGATCTCGCTGGCACTGGGCCTGACCCTGGCGAACCTGCTGCAGCCCGGAGCCGGGCTCCATCTGGTGTCGACCGTCCAGGACGCGGGAACCGGGCTCGACAGCGGGGGGCTGACGGCAAGGAACATCCTGACGCATGCGTTCCCGACCAGTCTGTTCGACGCGCTGGCGCACAACAACATCCTGCAGATTCTGACCTTCTCGATCTTTTTCGGTATCGCGCTGTCCGCGCTGAAAGGCGACGCCCGCGTGAAGGTCGTCGTCGATGCGATCGACGGCGCGGTGCCGGTGATGTTGCGCCTGACCGATTACGTGATGTGGGTCGCTCCGCTGGGCGTGTTCGCAGCGCTGGCGTCGGTCGTCACCGTCCGCGGCCTCGGTGTGCTGGTGACCTACGGCAAGCTCATCGGCAGCTTCTATCTCGGGCTCGCGTTGCTGTGGGCGATCCTGATCGGCATCGGCTATGCGTTCCTCGGCAAGCGTGTCGGCGCGCTGCTGAATGCTGTACGCGAGCCGGCGCTGCTGGCTTTTTCGACGGCGAGCAGCGAGGCTGCGTACCCGCGCTTGACCGAGCAGCTGGAAGCGTTCGGCGTCGACAAGAAGGTGGTCGGATTCACCTTGCCGCTTGGTTATGCGTTCAATCTGGACGGATCCATGATGTACCAGACGTTCGCAGCGCTTTTCATCGCCCAGGCGTTCGGTGTCGAAATGCCGCTTTCACAGCAGGTCGTGCTGCTGCTGGTTCTGATGCTCAGCAGCAAGGGGATGGCCGGCGTGCCGCGCGGCGCGGTCGTCGTCGTGGCCGCGGTGGCGCCGATGTTCGACCTGCCGGTAGCCGGCGTTGCGCTCGTCCTCGCCATCGACCAGGTCCTCGACATGGGCCGCACGATGACCAACGTGATCGGCAACAGCGTGGCAACCGCCGTCATCGCGCAGTGGGAATCGGCGCGCGCCGGCCGTCGCGTGCACGGCTCCGGGAGCGAACACGGGCAGGGTCGACTCTGACCCGGTGCAAGGCCACGCAGGTCGACGGCGCGCTGCCGCGCCCGACGGCTGATCGGGCACGCGCCTACAGCACCACCGGGTGCTGCCCACCGTCGAGCGCGAAGGTCGCGGCGGTGGCGTAGCTGGCGCGCGCGCTGGCCAGAAAGACGGCCATCTCGGCAACCTCCACCGGCGAGGCCATGCGTCCGAGCGGGATCTGGGCCACGGCCTGGGCGCGGGCCTGCTCCAGCGTGGTGCTGGCGGCACGCGCGGCCGCCAGCAGGCCTTCCTCGACGCGCGAGGTCTCGGTCAGCCCGGGGTTGATCCCGATCACCCGCACGCCGAGCGGCGCGTAGGCCGCGCCCAGTCCGGAGGTGGCGAGCATCAGCGCGGCGTTGGCCGCACCCCCGGCCAGGTGCGTGGGCGAGGCCACGCGTCCGCCTGCGCCGATGATGTTGACCACCACGCCACGGCCGCGCCGGCCCATGCGCTTGAGCAACGGGTCGATGACGTGGATGTAGCTGAAGAACTTGGCGTCGAGTGCAGCATGCCACCTGGCCGCATCGAGCTCTGCCGGCGGCGTGCGCTGCGCGGCGCCGGCAGAATTGACCAGCACGTCGACCGGGCCGATGCGCGACTCCACCGCGTCGACCATCGCCGCGGCTGCAACCGCATCGCGCAGGTCGGCAGCGAAGGTGGGCACGCCACCCAACAGCCGCGAGGCAGCTTCCAGGCCATCGGCGCCGCGCGCGCACAACACGACACGCGCGCCCTCGGCGCAGAAAGCTTGCGCACAGGCCAGACCGATGCCGCGGCTGCCTCCGGTGATGAGCACGATACGGTCGCGAAGCTCCAGATCCATGACAGCGTCTCCAGTTTCGGGCCGGCTGCGCTTGCGCTGAGCCGCACGGGCACCGGCTTGGTTGCGGGCGTGCCGCAGCCGCCGGCCGCGTTGTCCGGCGGGACCCTTGGATGGGTCTCGGGGTCGCAAGCTGCGATGCAGCCGTGCGGACGATCGTAGTCGACGCACGTGAAATCCTGCATATGCCGTCGCGCCGTGTGCACTGTCCGGCCCCGGGTCTTCAGTCGCCGATGCGCAGAGTCAGCTCTTCTTGCAGCAATAAATTCTGCGTAGCAGAACTACGTTGCCCAAGCTTGTCCGCATGAACCCATTCGCCATCGGCTTGTGCTGTTCATATCGAAACACGATAACTAATTGATTGAACTGATGTTTGTCGCTTCTTTGCCGCGAAATTGATCGCTGTCTGGCGCTTCAGTATTTTCCCTAGAGTGACTGCACAGCAGAATCGGTTGCCAAATAGGCTCTTCGCACAGCGCGATCAAGGGTCGACTCCGTCGCCCATCGCAACGGCACGCGGCATGCGGGAATCGTCGTCGCGATGGTGCAGGTCAACGGCTTATCGCGGACAGGAGATCACGGTGGATTTGCTATTGCAGCAATTGCTCAACGGCGTGACGCTGGGCAGCGTGTACAGCCTCGTCGCGCTGGGGCTCACCCTCGTCTACGGGATTCTCGCCATCCCGAACTTCGCGCACGGCGCGCTTTACATGGTCGGCGCCTTCGCGTCGTTCTACCTGACGTCGGCGCTTGGTCTCGGCTACTGGAGTGCGATGCTCGTGTCCGCGGCCTGCGTCGCGCTGCTCGCCGTCGTCGCCGAGCGCCTCGTGTTTCACCCCCTGCGCAACGCGCCGGAGCTGTCGCCGATGATCGCGGCGATCGGCTTGCTGCTGTTTCTCGAAGCCGGCGCGCAAGCGTTGTGCGGCGCCAACTACCACCGGATGTCATCTCCGTATTCCGGCGTGATGCACTGGGGCGGCGTGATCGCGCCGACGCAGCGCCTGCTGATCATCGCCGGCGCGTTCGTGCTCGTTGCCGCGCTGCAGCTGTTCCTGCATCGCACCGTGCTCGGCGCGTCGATCCTCGCGGTCGCGCAAAACCGCGAAGGCGCCTTGCTCGTCGGCATCGATCCGACAAGGGTCGGAATGGCCGCGTTCGCACTGTCCGGCGCGCTCGCGGCAGTCGCCGCCACGCTGTATGCGCCGATCAACCTCGTCTACCCGACGATGGGCGATCTCGTGATCCTGAAGGCGTTCGTGATCATCATTCTCGGCGGCATGGGAAGCGTGCCCGGCGCGATTGCAGGCGGCCTCATCATCGGGCTCGCCGAAAGCCTCGGCGCGTTCTACATATCGCCTGACTACCAGGACCTGATCGCGTTCGTGCTGCTCGTCGCGATCCTGTCGCTGCGCCCGCAAGGCCTGTTCGCGAAGCAGGTGCGCGCAGCATGAAACCAACCCGTCCCTACGGCTGGATCGCACTCTTTGCCGCCGGGCTCGTCCTGCCGGCGCTGCTCCGGAACGACTACTCGCTGACGGTGATGTCGACCGCCTACATCTTCGCGCTCGCGACGGTCGGCCTGAACCTGATCACCGGTTACACCGGCCAGTTCAACCTCGCGCACGGCGGCTTCCTCGCGATCGGCGCCTACACCGTCGGCATCCTCACCGTCGACCATCAGCTTCCGTTCTGGCTCGCGTTCGTGCTCGGCGGCGCCGTCACCACCGTGCTCGGCCTGCTCGTCGGCATGCTGTCGCTGCGCCTGAGGGGCCACTACTTCTCGATTTTCACGATGTGCGTCGGCTACCTCATCTATCTGGTGATCCAGAAGTGGAATGGTCTCACGCACGGCGTCGTCGGCATCATCGGCATTCCGGCGCCTCCGCGCGTCGGCCCGGTGTCGTTCCAAAGTCCGCTCGCGCTCTACTACCTGACGTTCGCGTTTCTCGCGGCCGGCACGTGGATCATGGGCCGCATCGTCAACTCGCTGCTCGGCCGGACGTTTACCGCGATCCGCAACGGCGAGCATCTCGCGCAGGCGCTCGGAATCAATGCGATGCGAAACAAGCTGCTCGCATTCCTCATTTCCTCGTTCTATGCGGGAATCGCAGGCGGCCTGTACGCGGGCTTCGTCCGCTTCATCGGCCCCGATCTCGCCGGCATCGACCACACGTTCGACATGACGATGTACATGGTCGTCGGCGGAATCGGCACCCTTGCCGGTCCGCTGATCGGCGCGCTCCTGCTGCCGTGGATCACGCAGTACCTGCAGTTCATGCAAACGTACCGATTCATCGTCTTCGGTCCGCTGCTGATCGCGCTGCTGATTTTCCTGCCGCACGGAATCGTCGGCCTCTATCGCAGCATCCGGATCAAGTGCGATGCGCGTCGCGCCTCGCCGGCCGCGGCCACGCGGATCACGCGCGGAGACGGTCATGCTTGAGATCGAGAACGTCAGCAAGCGCTTCGGCGGGCTGCTCGCGGTCAGCGACGTCAGCACCCGCATCGCCGCTGGCCGGATCAATGCGATCATCGGCCCGAACGGCGCTGGCAAGACGACCTTCTTCAACCTGATCAGCGGAATGTACCGGCCGACGGCAGGCACCATCCGCCTGCGCGGCGAGGACGTGACCGGCCTGCCAGCCGACCGGATGGCGCGACTCGGCGTCGCGCGCACGTTCCAGGCGACCGCGCTGTTCGAGCACGCAACCGTCCTCGACAACCTGATCGTCGGACACCGGCTGCGTACGCGCTCAGGCCTCTGGGACGTCCTGCTGCGCACGCGGCGATGTCGGGCGGAGGAGCGCCTGTGCCGCGAGAAGGCGCGTTGCGCGCTCGACTTCGTCGGCCTCGAGCACATCGAGGAGCGACGCGCCGGCGACATCACGCAGGAACAGCGCAAGCGCGTCGCGATCGCGCTCGCCCTCGCGACCGAACCCGAACTGCTGCTGCTCGACGAGCCGGCGGGCGGCGTCAACCCCGAGGAAACAGACGGGCTCGCCGCGCTGATCCGCAAGATCGCGAACCGCGGAATCACGGTCTGCCTCGTCGAGCACAAGATGCGCATGATCATGAGCCTTGCCGACAGGATCACGGTGCTCGACCACGGCGAGAAGATCGCCGAAGGCACTCCCGATGAGATCCGTACCGAACGGGCGGTGATCGACGCCTATCTGGGGAGCGATCATGCTGACGTTCAGTGACGTGCGTCTCGAATACGGCAGCTTCCGCGCGCTGCACGGAATCAATCTGCACGCGAACGACGGCGAACTCGTCGTCCTGCTCGGCGCGAACGGGGCCGGGAAGAGCACGATATTCAACGCCGCGAGCGCGCTGCGCCGCATCAGCGGCGGGCACATCCTCCTGAAGGGTGCCGACCTCGCAAGCATGAAGCCGGCAGACGTCGTGCGCGCTGGCGTGATCCAGTGCCCCGAGGGCCGCAAGCTGTTCCCTGCGCTGTCGGTGCGGAAGAATCTGATCCTCGGCGCGTACATCCACCGCCGCGACAAGGCCGGCAATCGCAAGCGGCTCGACGAGGTGCTCGCATTGTTCCCCGCGCTCGGTGATCGGCTCGACGACGCGGCAGGCGCGCTTTCCGGCGGGCAGCAGCAGATGGTCGCGATCGGTCGCGCGCTGATGGGGCGGCCGCGCGTGCTGTTGCTCGACGAGCCGTCGCTCGGACTCGCGCCGCTCATCGTCAAGCAGATGTTCGAAGTCATCAAGGCGATCAACCGCTCCGGGACCACCGTGCTGCTGGCCGAACAGAACGCGCACGCCGCACTGCAGATCGCGCATCGCGCGTACGTCGTCGAAAGCGGGCGCATCGTCCTCGAAGGCACCTACGAAAGCCTGTCCGGAAACGAGGCGATGCGACGCGCGTACGTCGGCGGCTGACCCGCGGCTGACCCAATACCCGGGCCGCGGCCGGCGTTACCGCGGGAACTTCCAAGGAGGATCAGTATGTCGACGAAGAAATTGACCTTGTCACTCGTTGCCGCGCTCGTCGCGGCCGCTCCGGCGCTGGCTCAGGAAACCGTGAACATCGGCTATTCGGGACCGCTCAGCGGCGGTGCCGCGCAGTACGGCGAAGCCGTGCTCGAGGGCATGCAGATGGCTGCCGCCGATCTCAATCGGGCCGGGTTCGACATCGCCGGCAAGAAGGTCCGGTTCCACATCGTCGCCCTCGACGACCAGTACAACCCGAGCGAAACCGCGATCAACGTGCGCCGCCTGGTTCAGGAAGACGGTACAGCCGTGATCCTGTGCCCGCATTCGGGCGGCGACTACGCGATCCAGATGACCAACCGGTCGCAGAACCTGCTGCTGCTCGCTTACACGAGCGTGCCGCAGATCACGGCACGACGCAATCCGCTGACGATCCGCATTCCGCCGAAATTCACGCTGTACATGGCTCCGTTCATCCATTACGAAATGGCGCATTACGGCAAGGCGGTCGCGATCGCGAACACCAACACCGATTACGGCAACGCCTGGGCGAATGCGTTCGAGCCGGCCTGGAAGGCGGCGGGCGGCACGATCGTCTCCGACACCCAGATGTCGTACAACAGCGCGGCCGACTTCTACAGCAGCGTGAGCCGCGCGATCGCGGCGAAGCCCGATGTGATGTTCGTCGGCGGCCCGTCGCAGCCGACCGGCCTGGTCGTCAAGCAGGCGCGCGAACTCGGCTTCAAGGGCGGCTTCATCGTGATGGATCAGGCGAAGTTGGACGAAGTCGCGAAGGCTGCTGGCGGCGACCAAGCGCTCGACGGCGCAATCGGCGTCATGCCGCTCGTCGACGATCAGACGCCGGCCGCGAAATCGTTCGTTGCACGGTTCCGCAAGACGCATGACGGCCGCACTCCGTCGCAAGAGGAAGCTCTGAACTATACGGCGGTCTGGGCGACTGCCTATGCGATGAAGATCGCCGGCACGACGACCGATGGCAAGGCGATCCGCAGTGCCTTCGGTCAGGCGCTGAAGTCGTTGCCGCCGCAGGACGACCCGGACGACCTGACCGGAGTCGACGCGGAAGGAGGCGCGACGATGGGCAAGATCCCGCTTGCCGTCGTCGAGAACGGCCGGATCGAGCCGTACGCCGACGTCGAGCAAACCGCCGCGAAATAATGCAGCGCGGCGGGCATCGAGCGTCTCGATGATCTGGCGGTAGACCTCGGCGTCAGCCGCGCGGCAAGACCACGATCTTGCCCATCGCCCGGCGTTCCGCCAGACGCGCGATGGCGTCGGCCGCGCCGGCCAGGGGCACCTGCTCGGTCACCGGCGGCTTCACCTTGCCTGCCTTGAACCAGCCAGCGAGCTGCTGCAGGTCGGCCAACAGCTGCCTGGGTTCCCGGGCCATGGCCGCGCCCCAGAACACGCCCAGGATGGCCCGTTCCTTGAGCAGGGCGAGGTTCAGCGGCAACTTGGGAATCTCGCCCGCCGCAAAGCCCACGACCAGATAGCGCCCGCGCCACGCCGTGGCGCGCAGGGCCGGTTCGGCGTACTGGCCGCCGACCGCGTCGTAGACCACATCGACCCCATTGCCATCGGTCAGGCGCTCCACCTCGCGGCGCCATTCGGGTTGGGTGTAGTCGACGGTCTCGTCGGCACCGGCCCGCCTGGCCAGCGCGCGCTTCTCGTCGCTCGAGGCCGCCGCGATCACGCGCGCGCCGAGCGTCTTGGCGATCTCGATCGCAGCGATGCCCACCCCGCCGGCGGCACCGAGGACCAGAAGGGTCTCGCCGGCACGCAGTCGGCCGATGGTCTGCAGTGCGTGCAGCGAGGTGCCATAGACCAGCACGAAAGAAGCCCCGGCCGCGTAGTCCATGCCGTCGGGCAAGGGAATGACCCTCGACGCATCGACCGCGGCCTGTTCGGCGAACGCGCCGGTGCCGGTCGAGCAGGCCACGCGGTCGCCGACCTTCACATGCGCCACGCCATCGCCGACGGCACAGACGACGCCGGCCAGTTCGGCGCCGGGCGTGAATGGCAGC
This sequence comes from Pseudomonadota bacterium, assembly GCA_021805805.1. GTDB lineage: Bacteria > Pseudomonadota > Gammaproteobacteria > Burkholderiales > Burkholderiaceae_C > Thiomonas_A. The sequence continues at coordinate 20,539 of JAJZEB010000028.1, forward strand.
GGCGGCTTGACCTGGTAGAGGCCTTGCACCATGAGGGCGTCCGGGAAATTGATCGAGGCGGCGTGCACGTCCACCAGCACCTGGCCGGCGGATGGCACAGGCGCGGGTATGTCTTCGACACGCAGCGCGTCGATGGGGCCAAAGGCGTTGCAGCGCAGGGCTTTCATGGGGCAGGTCTCCTGGAAATGGGGCGAAGCGGATGGGGTCAGTCGAACACGATCATGTCGCTTGTCCTGACTGGTCCTGCTGGTTCTGGCGCTGCTGCAACTGGCGCCACATGATCTTGCCGGCGCCCGACTTGGGCAGGGACTCGGCGAATTCGACGATGCGCGGACTCTTGTACGCCGCCATGCGATCATGCGCCCAATCGGCGATCTCCTGCTCGTGCACCTGCCCTCGGTGTTCCGGCCGCAGCACGACCACGGCCTTCACGGTCTCACCGCGTTTTGCGTCGAGTGCGCCGATGACGCAGACCTCCAGGATGGCCGGATGCTGGTGCATGAGGGCTTCCACCTCGGCAGGCCAGACTTTGTAGCCCGACGCGTTGATCATGCGTTTGAGGCGGTCGATCATGAAAAAATACCCGTCCTCGTCGACGCGTGCGAGGTCGCCGGTGCGCAGGAAGCGCAGGCCGTCGATCTCGATGAAGGCCTCGGCCGTGGCCTTCTCGTTGCGCCAGTAGCCGCGCATCACCTGCGGCGCGCGAACCACGAGCTCGCCGGTCCGACCCTGCGGCAGTTCCTGCAGGCTTGCCGCATCGACGATGCGCGCGTCGACGCCGAACACCGGAATGCCCAGGCATTGCGGTTTGGGGCGTTGCGGCGGGTTGATGTGGGTGGCGGCCATGGTCTCGGACATGCCGTAGCCTTCCACATAGTCGAGCCCCAGCAGGTCCCTGAGCTTCTCGGCCACCGCCGCCGGCATGGCGGCACCGCCGCCGCGGATGCGGCGCAGCTGCGAGAGATCGTAGTCGCCGATTCGCGGATTCGCCAGGAAATCCACCACCATGGTGCTGATGGCCTGCCAGCCGGTGATTCCGTGGCGCTGCATCAGCGCGGCGGCTTTCTCGCGGTCCCAGCGCGACATGACCACGGTGGTTCCGCCCACGAACAGCGGCCCGTTCATTCCGCCGGCCATGCCGGTGACGTGGAAGAAGGGCAGCACCGAGAGCACGACCGAGTCCTGGTTCCACGCGAACCACTGCATGCCTCCGATGGCGGTGCACTGCGCGCTGCGGTGCGTGTGCATGCAGCCCTTGGGGTGGTCGGTGGTGCCGGAGGTGTACGGCATCACGCACAGATCGTCGGGGCCGGCGGTGTGCGGGCCCGGTGCGTGGTTCGCGGCCAGTGCGTCCGACCATGCGTGCAGGCCGGCGCCGTGCATGCGCTGGCGCGGCGCGGTCACGAAAGCGGGCAGTCGCAGGTCGGTGGCGGTGTGCAGGTAGTCGCTGTAGGTGGCGACCACCAGATGGTCGAGCGCGTCGGCAAGCGGAGCGCCGTGGGCGCTGTGGTGGGGTCTCAGCTCCGCCAGCAGGTCCTGCGCGGTGATGGCCACGCGCGCGCCGGTGTCGGCCACGTAGTGCCCCAGCTCCCCGGCCAGGTTCATCGGATTGACGGGCACCACCACCGCGTTGGCGCGCAGGATCGCGTAATAGCCGATCATCCATTGCGGGCTGTTCTGCAGGTACAGCAGGACACGGTCGCCGGCGCGTACGCCGCAGACGTGTTGCAGGTGGCCGGCCAGGCGCTCGGCCTCGTCGCGAAAGCGGGCGAAACTCAGCGGCGAGTCGTAGTAGACGATGAACGGCTTGTCGGGATAGCGCCAGGCGGAGACCTCGGCGTTGAACCACAGGCTGGTTTCGGGCAGCGTCAGTTGCCGGGGCAGGCTCGGCGGCCAGTGGCCGTGGGCGGACATGTTCATTTCCGCCGCGCCAGCAGCGGCTTGAGCCAGCGCTCCTGCTGCGCGGGCGTTCCGTAACGCGCGATGGTTTCCATGTTGCCGGTGTCGGGCGCCGAGCAGTTGAAGGGATCGGAGCCGATGTTCGAAATCCATTGGGAGCTCGGCAAGGTGGACAAGGAGGTCAGAGGCTGCTGGCCAGCGCCCAGGCCTGTTCGGCCAGCGGGCGGGCGCGTCTGCCCGTTTCCACAGCGCTCGCGTTGGAGGCGTTGCCCAGCTGGGCGCGCCTGGCGATGCCCTGCAGGATGCCGACCAGGCGGAACATGCTGAACACCATGTAGTAGTTCCAGTCGCGTGCCGGAACGGCCGCGCTGCGCCCGGTGCGCGCGAGGTGGCGTGCCAGGTAGCTCGCTTCGCCTGGAATGCCCAGGGCCGCGATGTCCACGCCCGCCAGCCCGCGCAAGGACGCGGGCATGCGCCAGGTCAGGCAGTGGTAGGCAAGGTCCACCAACGGGTCGCCCAGGGTCGAGAGCTCCCAGTCGAGAACGGCCAGGATGCGCGGTTCGGTTGGGTGGAAGATCACGTTGTCGATCCGGTAGTCGCCGTGCACGATGCAGGTCTCGCCGTCGGCCGGCATGTGCCGCGGCAACCATTGCATCAGCCGGTCGGCAGCCTCGATGGGCTCGGTTTCGGCAGCCTTGTACTGCCGCGTCCAGCGCGCCACCTGGCGCTCCAGGTAGGCTCCGGGGCGGCCATAGTCGGACAGCCCAACCGCGGCCGGTCTGACCTGGTGCAGGGCGGCGAGCACGCGGTTGAGCTCGTCGAAGATCGCGCCGCGTTCAGCCGGTGTCATGCCGGGCAGGGTCGGGTCCCAGAAGATACGGCCTTCGACATGGTCCATGACGTAGAAGGCCGATCCGATGACTGCGGGGTCTTCGCACAGGGCGTGCACCCTCGCCACCGGAACTTCGGTTCCGGCCAGCTCCCGGATGACGCGGTATTCGCGATCCACCGCGTGTGCCGACGGCAACAGCTCGCCCATCGGCTTGCGTCGCAGCACGTAATGTCGATCGCCGCACGTCAGCAGAAAGGTCGGGTTGGATTGCCCTCCCTTGAATTGCATCACGCTCAGGGGACCGCTGAAGCCCGGCACGTGGCCCTGCATCCAGGCGGCCAGGCTGGCTTCGTCGAAGCGGTGCACCGGGCTTGGCGGCTGTGTGCCGGCGAACTGCCCCTGCGGCGATGGGCTGGCGCGCATGGCAGCTCAGATGGCCGACGCCCCGCCATCGATCGCGATGAACTGGCCGGTCACGTGGCGCGAGGCCTCGCTGGCGAGGAACACCACCGTGCCCATCAGGTCTTCGTCGCCGTTCATGGTCAGCACAGCTCGAACAGACCGGCAGCGCCCTGGCCGCCGCCGATGCACATGGTCACCACCACGTATTTCGCGCCACGGCGCCTGCCCTCGATCAGCGCATGGCCGACCAGGCGCGCTCCCGAGACGCCGTAGGGATGGCCGACGGCGATGGCGCCACCGTTGACGTTGAGCAGCTCGTCCGGGATTCCCAGTCTGTCGCGGCTGTAGATCACCTGGCAGGCAAAGGCCTCGTTGAGTTCCCAAAGGCCGATGTCCTCGACTTTCAGGCCCGCGCGCTGCAGCAGGCGCGGCACCGCGAACACCGGGCCGATACCCATTTCATCGGGCTCGCAGCCGGCCACCGCGAAGCCGCGGAAGATGCCCAGGGGCTGCAGGCCCAGCTGTTCTGCACGCTTGCCGTTCATCACCACGCAGGCCGATGCGCCGTCGGAGAACTGGCTCGCATTGCCGGCCGTGATCACTCCGCCGGGAAGCGCCGGGCGGATGCTCTGCACGCCTTCGATCGTGGTGTCCGCACGAATGCCTTCGTCCGCATCGATGGTGACTTCGCGGGTGGTGATGCGACCGCTGGCCTTGTCCATCACGCCCATGACGGTGGTCATGGGAACGATCTCGTCCTTGAACCTGCCGGCAGCCTGCGCGGCGGCTGCGCGCCGCTGGCTGCGCACGCCGTACTCGTCCTGCGCCAGCCTGGAGATGCTGTAGCGCTGGGCGACGGTCTCGGCTGTCTGCAGCATGCTCCAGTACAGCTCGGGTTTGTGCTCGACCAGCCAGGGGTCGCGGCGCATATGGGCGTTCGACTCGTTCTGCACACAGCTGATGCTCTCCACGCCACCGGCGACGATCGCCGGCACGCCCTCGACCATCACGCGCTGCGCGGCCATGGCGATGGTCTGCAGGCCTGACGAGCAGAAGCGATTCACGGTCATGCCGGCAACCGTCACCGGAAGCCCGGCCCGCAATGCAATGGCGCGGGCGATGTTGCCGCCGGTGGTGCCTTCGCCGAAGGTGCCGCCCATGATGCAGTCCTCGATTTCGCCGGGGTCGATACCCGAGCGCTGAACCGCGTGCCGCACGGCGTGGCCTCCCAGCGTGGCGCCATAGGTCATGTTGAAAGCGCCCTTCCAGCTCTTGGCCAGTCCGGTGCGCGCGGTGGAAACGATCACGGCGTCGATCATGAAATGCTCCTCGGGGTTCTGGATGTCAGGCGAAGCTCCGGCCTTCTTCGGCGAGCTTGCGCAACAGCGGGGCCGGTTGCCACCAGTCGAAGGCGCCTGGCTCGGCAGCGAAGCGGCGCAGCGTGCGCACCACGTTGAACAATCCCACCTCGTTGGCGTAGCACATGGGCCCGCCGCGGCGCGCTGGGAAGCCATAGCCGTTGAGATAGACCAGGTCGACGTCCGAGGCGCGCACGGCGATGCCTTCGTCGAGGATGTGCGCGGCCTCGTTGACCAGCGCGAACACGCAACGCTGGACGATTTCCTCGTCGCTCACCGTGCGTGCGCGCACGCCCCTGGCGATGCGGTAGTCGGCCACGATCCGGTCGACCACCGGGTCGGGCAGGGCCTCGCGGGCGCCGGGCAGGTAGCGGTACCAACCGGCACCGGACTTCTGTCCGAAGCGGCCGAGTTCGCACAGCTTGTCGGCCACGACCGGGTCGTGCGGCACGCCGGCTTCGGCGGCCTTGCGCTTGCGCGTGGCCCAGCCGATGTCCAGGCCCGCCAGATCGTTCATGCGGAACGGGCCCATGGCAAAGCCGAAGCGCTCCAGCGCCTGGTCGATCTGCTGTGGCGTGGCACCGGCGACGATGAGCGCATAGGCCGCTGCGCCATAGCGCGCCAGCATGCGGTTGCCGATGAAGCCGTCGCAGACAGCCGAGACCACCGAGACCTTGCGGATCTGCTTGCCCAGGGACATCGCGGTCACCATCACGTCGTTGGCGGTTTGCTCGCCACGCACGATCTCCAGCAGGCGCATGACGTTGGCCGGGCTGAAGAAGTGCAGGCCCAGGACGTCCCGCGGGCGGCTGGTGAAGCCGGCGATCGTGTTGATGTCGAGGTACGAGGTGTTGGACGCCAGAATGGCGCCGGGCCTGCAGACCGCGTCAAGCTGCCTGAACACCTTTTCCTTCACGTCCATCTGTTCGAACACCGCTTCGATCGCCAGGTCAACGTCCTTGAAGTCAGCGTAGTCGAGCGTCGGGGCGATCAGGGCCATGCGCTGTTCCACCTGCTCGGTGGTCAGCCTGCCGCGCCTGGCGCTGTTGTCGTAGTTGCGGCGGATGGTGGCCAGCCCCCGGTCGAGCGCCTCCCGATCGGCTTCCAGCAACACCACCGGAAGGCCGACGTTCAGGAAGTTCATGGTGATGCCTCCACCCATGGTTCCGGCACCCACGACACCCACCTTCCGGATGGGGCGCGACGGTGTGTCGGCCGCAATGTCGGGCAGCTTGCCGGCGGCGCGCTCGGCCGCGAACACGTGGCGAGCCGCGCGTGACTCGGGGGTGTTCATCAACGCGAAGAACGCCGCGCGTTCGCGTCGCAGGCCTTCGTCGAAAGGCTGGGTCACGCTGTCGGCCACGGCTTCCATGCAGGCCAGCGGTGCGGGAAGTCCCTTGGCCGCTGCCTTCACGTTGGTGCGGGCGAACTGCAGGAACGCGTCGGTGCCGGCGGTCGGCATGTTCACGTCGCGCAGGCGGCGCAGCGGCCGGCCTTCGGCGACAACCTGTTCCGCCAAGGCCACTGCCGCGGCGAGCACGTCGGTGTCCACCACCTGGTCGAGCAGGCCGGTGCCTTCGAAGGTGGCGGCCTTCTGCGGCGCACCCGAGACGATCATGTTCAGCGCCGCTTCGAGCCCGATGGCGCGCGGCAGCCGCTGCGTGCCGCCGGCGCCGGGCAGCAGACCGAGCTTGACTTCGGGCAGGCCCAGGGTGGCGTCTTTGTGCGCCACGCGGAAATGGCAGCCCAGTGCAAGTTCGAGCCCGCCCCCCAGGGCATGCCCCGCGATGGCGGCCAGCACCGGCTTGCCGGAGTTCTCCAGCGCATGGATCACGTCGGGAAGGTGGGGCGACATGGACGAACGCGGCGTGCCGAACTCGCGCACGTCGGCTCCGCCGGAAAACTGCCGCTCGCCACCGGTGAGCACGATGGCGGTGACGGCCGGGTCGGCCAGGGCGCGGTCGAGCCCGTCGACGATGCCTGTGCGCAGTGCGTGTCCCAGGCCGTTGACGGGCGGGTTATGCAGGGTGAGCACGGCCACCGGGCCGTGCAAGGTGTAGTCGACCGTGTTCACGGGTGTCTCCGTTGTCGGAAGAGAAGGGTGCCTCGGCCATGGGTCGCCCCACGCCTGGGTTCAGCAAAGAACTGCATTGCAGAACATAGTTTCATCGGTTAGCGCATCATAACGGCAATCGATTCGCGCAACCATGTCATGCTCGCCACCCCGCGCGGCGAACGCAGCCACCTGATCAACAACGGCCAGAAGTGCTGGCGCAGCAGGCGCTGGCGCGCGTAGGGCCGGTGCCCGGACGCGAAGGCCAAGTGCCGGCGGCTCGCGTCTTCAACGAGGCAGCGTGTCCTCGATCAAGCGCACGACCTCCAGCAGACGCGGACGCACCTCGCCGAGCAGGAACTCGGGCGAGAGGTTGTACGACGGACCGCCGACGTTGACGGCCATGAGCGGCAGGCCGTTGCCCGGGTCGAAGGCACGCGCAATGCCGTTGACCTCCTTGTTCCAGTCGCCGAACGAGCAGGCCACGCCCAGCGTGCGGTAATCCTCGATCGCCTTGTTCACGCCAGCCTGGATGCCGGGCCAGGCCAGGTGGTCGAGTTCGCGAATCTGTTCCAGCGCCTGCTCGCGCTCGGTCGCGGACACGGAGGCCAGCCAGGCGCGCCCCATGGCCGAGGTTGCCAGCGGCATGCGCGAACCCACGTCCAGCGTGAGTGTGAGCGCTGCGCTGCTGCGGCAATTCTCCAAATAGATCATCGAAAGCTTGTCGCGAACGCCCAGCGACACTGCAGCGCCGGAAAAATTGGCCAGATCCTGCATCATCGGGCGTGCGATCTTGCGCACGTCCAGCCGCGTGAGCAGCGCGCTTCCCAGCGCCAGGCAGGCGGTACCCAGACGGTAGCGCCCGCTTTCCTTCACATGGATCAGGTAGCCCAGCTTGGTCAGCGTCATCGTCAGGCGCGAGACCGTGGACTTGGGCAGCGCGCAACGAACCGCGAGTTCCTGGTTGCTCAGGGTCGTCTCGCCGTTGCGGAAGCACGCCAGAACCTCCAGGCCGCGCGCCAGCGCCGTGACGAAGTGGCGATCTTCCTTGGGCTTGCAGGCGGGAGCCGGGCGCTTGGGAGGGGCGGTGCGTTCGGCGGTGCCCACCGCGGGTGCCGCCGGCGCGGGCGGGGCGGTGTCTGGGTTCAAAATGGATCTCCGTTCTGCAACACGAGACATCACTGTACCCGGATCGTCCAGAGGCCAAATTGGGAGCTTTCATCAGGGTATACCTGAGCATACCTGTCGCTGCTCGACCGCGCGCTGACGCTCAGGGGTAGTGGCGCGACACCATCTCGGCCACGCAGGCCGGCTTGCTGCTGCCTTCGACTTCCACCAACGCCTGCCAGACCACCTGGGCGCCGCCGTGCGGCAGCGCTTCAACGGCCTGCAGCGTGAAGCGCGCGCGAATGCGGTCGTCGACTCGCACCGGCGCCATGAAACGCACCCGGTTGAGGCCGTAGTTCACCGCCATGCGGGTGCCGTGCACGGTGATGCAGCCTTCCGACAGAGCCGGCAGCAGCGACAGCGTCAGATAGCCATGCGCGATGGTCGTGCCGTAAGGCGATTCCCGGCGGGCGCGCTCAGGGTCGACGTGAATCCACTGCAGGTCGCCGGTGACTTCGGCGAAGCGGTTGACCCGTTCCTGGGTGATCGGCATCCAGTCGCTGACGGCAAGCTCTTCGCCGACGAGCGCGGCCAGAGCGTCCAGGCTCCGGGCCTCGAAAACCTGCTTGCCGGTGTCCATCACAGCGCCAGCACCCGTTCTGGCGCTGTTGCGCCCTCCACTGCGACAGGGTCGAACGGGTTCATGCGCATCCTTGCGTTGGAGGAGGTGTCCGCGCCGCGAGCGTCGCGGGGCGGGTTCAGTCGGCGCCGAGCGCGACGTAGCGCGCGAGGTGGTGGTCCTCGTCGCCGAACTGGTGGTCGATCATCACCAGGCGCTTGGCGTAATGGGCCAAGGGCAGCTCCCAGGTCATTCCGATGCCGCCGTGCATCTGGATGCTCTCTTCGGCCGTGCGGGTGCCGACTCGCCCGATGGTGTACTTCGCGGCCGACAGCGCGCGCTCGCGTGTGGTTCGATCGGCGTTCATCGCGGCAGCTGCGTTGATCACCGCCGAGCGCGCCTGCTCGATGTCCAGCAGCACGTCGGCCATGCGGTGCTGCAGGGCCTGGAAGCTGCCGATGGGTACGCCGAACTGTCGGCGTGTGCGCAGGTAGTCAAGCGTATGTTGCCTGGCGACGTCCATCGCCCCCACGGCTTCGGCGCACAGCGCCAGCAGACCCCAACCCACCGCCTGCTCCAGCACGGCCAGGCCATGGCCCTCCTCGCCCAGCAGTGCGGTGGCGGGCAATGGCACCTTGTCGAACGTCAGTTCGGCCACACGGCCGCCATCGACGCGGCGATAGCCCTGCCGGGTGATTCCCGTCGTGTCGGCAGGCACGAGGAACAGGGAGATGCCGTTTTCGTCGTCCACCCCAGCGCTGCTGCGGGCGCTGACGAGCAGCAGGCCAGCGGCTTCGCCGTGCAGCACCACGCCCTTGGTGCCGTCGAGCCGGTACCCGTCGGCGGTCTTTGTGGCCTGCAGTCCCACGTAGGCCAGTTCGTAGTGTCCGCCGGCTTCGTCGTGTGCCAGGGCCGCGACAGTGCTGCCGTCCAGGATGCCGCCGAGCCGGGCCTTGTGGGCGTCGCTGCCCGCGGCGACGATGGCGCGACCCACCACCAGCGCACCCAGGAAAGGTTCGATGACCAGGCCCTTGCCCAGGTGCTCGAACACCACGGCCACGTCGAAGGCGTCGCCCCCGAAGCCGCCCACGTCTTCGGGGAACAGCGCACCGATTGCGCCCAGCGCGGAAAGGCCGTTCCAGACTTCGGCGCTGTAGCCGGTTGCCGATTCCGCGGCGGCGTGGCGCGCCGCGATGGGGTACTGCTCGGCGAGGAATCGGTCCAGAGTGTCGGCGAGCATGCGCCGGTCTTCGGTGTGTTCAAAGTTCATGGTCGCGCGTCACAGTCCGAGGATCATCTTGGAGATGATGTTCTTCTGGATTTCGTTGGAACCACCGAAAATCGACAGCTTGCGGTGGTTGAAGTACTGGGAAGCGGCGACCTTGGCTTCTTCGGGTCCTGACCATGGGCCTGCGTAACCTGCATGCAGGGCCTCTTCGACGAAGGCCAGCGCGTAGGGCCCCATCGCGCGGCGCATCAGCGAGAGCATTTCCTGGCGGATCTCCGTGCCGCGGATCTTGAGCATGGAACTCTCCGCGCCCGGCACGCCGCCGCCTTCCGCGGCGACGATCATGCGCAAGTTGGTGGTCTTCATGTTCTCCAGGTCGATCTCGACCCTGGCAAGGCGGGTGGCGAACATCGGGTCCTGCAGCAGCGGCTTGCCCTTGTGCGTCACGCGCGAAGCCGCCGACTTGAGCTGCTCCAGTCCGGCGATCGAAAAGCCCACGCCAGCGATGTTGGTCCGCTCGTAGGTCAGCAGGTATTTCGCACAGGTCCAGCCCTTGTTTTCCTCGCCGACCAGGTTTTCCGCCGGAACCTTCACGTCGGTGAAGAACACCTCGTTGACCTCGTGTTCGCCGTCCAGCGTGATGATCGGACGCACATCGACTCCGGGGCTGTTCATGTCGATCAGCAGGAAGCTGATTCCCTCCTGCTTCTTGGCGTCGCGGTCGGTCCGCACCAGGCAGAAGATCATGTTGGCGTGCTGGCCCAGCGTTGTCCAGGTCTTCTGGCCGTTGACGACGTAGTGCTCGCCTTCGCGCACAGCCGTGGTTTTCACTCCGGCCAGATCGGAACCGGCTCCCGGTTCCGAGTAGCCCTGGCACCACCAGTCCTCGCCGCTGAGGATGCGCGGCAGCCAGCGGCGCTTCTGCGCCTCGCTGCCGTACCTGATCAGCACAGGGCCGAGCATGCCGACGCCGAAGGGCACGATGCGCGGCGTATGGGCCAGCGCGCATTCGAGTTCGAAAATGAACTTCTGCACCGCCGTCCAGCCCGGACCGCCGTACTGCACGGGCCAGTGATTGGCCAGCCAGCCGCGGGCGTTGAGGATGCCGTGCCATTCCTCGATGTCGGCCTTGCTCAGGTGCAGGCCGTCGCGCACCTTGGACGACAGCCGTTCGGGCAGGTGTCTCCGGAGGAAGTCGCGCACCTCGGCGCGAAAGGCCTCTTCCTCCGGAGTGAAGTTCAGATCCATTCCATTCTCCGTCACTGAAAATGGTCCAGTGTTCTGCAATGCAGATTATCAGCTTCTTGCTCCTATTGGACAATAGAGCTCAGACCTCGCCCGGCTGCATGCGCGCGGCCAGCGCCAGCAATTCGCGCGCGCGCTCGCCGAGTTGCCGGTAGCGGTGCATCGGCAGGCGCAGATCAAGTTCGTGGTGGCGCGCCATATCGGCCAGCAGCACGCGCTGCTGGCGCACCAACTCGCGCGCCGCGGGAACCTCGCGCAGCGCCGTGTCCAGCTCGGCGTACATCGCTTCGCCAGGATGGAAGAAGCGCAGATGCGATGGCGCGTTCTGCAGCAGACCGAGGATATGCGAATCCAGGTTCAGGTGCCGCGTATAGGCCAGTGCCAGCGCGGAGTCCGCACCTGCCGGACGCCAGTGCCGGAGTCGGGCCAGCAGCTGCGGCAACTTCGCCGCCGGCACCGCGCGCGCGATGCCCCATCCCTGCACTTGGCGAATTCCCAGCGCGCGCAGGATCTCGATGACCTGCGCGTTCTCGGCCCCCTCGGCGACCAGCTGCACGTGCAGCCCGTGGGCGAGTTCGTGCACGCTTCGCACGAAGGCGATGTCCTGAAGATTGCGCGCGATCTCGCGCACGAAAGCCTGGTCGAGCTTGATCTCGTCGATCGGCAACCCACGCAGGCGCAGCAGACTGGAATGTCCTGTGCCGAGGTCGTCGATGGCCAGGCGTACTCCCATGGCGCGCAGCAGCGTGAGCTGGCGAAGCGCGGCATCGCGGCTGAGCAGCTCGCCGCGCTCGAGGATTTCCAGCGTGAGCCGGCTCGGATGCAGGCCGTGACGTTGAAGGCAAGCCGCGACGCGCCTCGCAAGATCCGGCTCGCCCAGCGAAAGCGGCTCCACATTCACCGACACGCCCAGGCCCGCCAGCCCCTGCAGCTCCCATTGCGCCAGTTGGTGCAACGACGCATCGACCACGCCGTCCAGCAGGCGCCGGTGCTGGCGCGAGTCGAGCTGACCG
>JAJZEB010000163.1 GCA_021805805.1 Pseudomonadota bacterium
TGTGCCGGCGCTTGTGCCGGCGCTTGTCGCCGGCTGCGACGCGATGGCGTCGCCGTGCGCCGTGGTCATGAGACGACCCTCCTCGCTGCGCTCGACTCCCCGGGGGAGTTGAGCACGGCTTCGGAGCGGCCGTGCGCCGTGCTCATTGGAGTGCCCTCCTCGCTGCGCTCGACTCCCCGGGGGAGTTGAGCACGGCTTCGGAGCGGCCGTGCGCCGTGCTCATTGGAGTGCCCTCCTCGCTGCGCTCGACTCCCCGGGGGAGTTGAGCACGGCTTCGGAGCGGCCGTGCGCCGTGCTCATGTCAGCTCCTGTCAGCTCCTCGGCCGCTTCGCCCATGTACGCAGTCGTCACTTCGGGGTTGGCTGCGACTTCGGCGTAGGTTCCTTCGGCCAGCTTGCGGCCGCGTTGCATCACCGTGACACGGTCGCAGATGCGCGCGATGACCGACATGTTGTGCTCGACCATCAGCACCGTGCGGCCCCTGGCCACGCGGGCGATCAGCTCGGTGACGCGCTCGACGTCTTCGTGCCCCAGCCCCTGGGTGGGTTCGTCGAGCAGCATCATCCGCGGCTCCAGCGCCAGCGTGGTCGCCAGCTCCAGTGCGCGTTTGTGGCCGTAGGGAAGATTCACCGCCCACTCGCCAGCGCGGTCGGCGAGCCCGACCATGTCCAGATAGTGCAGCGCGCGTTCGTCGAGGCGCCGCAGGCGCTGCGGCGAGGCCCAGAACTGCCAGGCCAGCCCCGAAAGGCGCTGCAGACCCACGCGAACGTTTTCCAGCAGGCTCATGTGCCCGAAGGTGGCGCTGATCTGGAACGAACGCACCATGCCCAGGCGCGCGACCTGATTCGGATGCAGCGCGGTGATGTCGCGCTCGCCGAACCAGATCTGCCCGGAGCTGGGGGCGAGGAACTTGCTCAGCAGGTTGAAGCACGTCGTCTTGCCTGCGCCATTCGGGCCGACGAGGGCGTGGATCGAACCCTCGGCAACATCGAGGTCGATTTCCTGGACTGCCGCAAATCCACTGAATTTCTTGCTCAGGCCGCGAGCCCGCAAAATGATCTGGTTCGACATCGGGAGTACGCGTGTTGAATTTTGATTGTGCAACGCAACGCGTTGCAGTTTCAATCCCCGGGTCTCCGTAAAAACCCTACACTATCTGGTGTATCGGATGGTAAAGACGTGTGTCGTCATCTGCGTGACGCGAGGCGATGCAGTCCGGCTGGAGTCTGGTCAACGCAGCGGCGCCGTGCACGATTGCGCAGGCAGCGCTAAGATCAAGCGCGGTCCATTTGCTCATTCAAAATATTGCACTGATTAATTCAATACCATCGAACGGAGTTTGATGATGGATTTTTCCATGCCGCCCGATTTGCGCGAGCTGCAGGCGCGCGTGCGGGCTTTCATCGCCGAGCAGGTAATCCCCATGGAACGCGATCCGCGCTGCGGCGCGCACGGGCCGAGCGAGGAACTCCGCGCCGAACTGGTGGCGCGCGCGCGCGGCGCCGGACTGCTCACCCCGCACGCCTCGCGCGAGCTCGGCGGGCTCGGTCTCGGGCACGTCGCGAAGGCGGTGGTGTTCGAGGAGGCCGGGTATTCGACACTGGGTCCGACGGCGCTGAACGTGCACGCGCCCGACGAGGGCAACATCCACCTGCTCGAGGTCGTGGCGACTCCCGCGCAGAAGGCGCGCTGGCTGCGGCCGCTGGTCGACGGTGCGGTGCGCTCGTGCTTCTGCATGACCGAGCCGCCGCCGGGGGCCGGCGCAGACCCGTCGATGCTGGCGACAAGCGCCGTGCGCGACGGCGACGACTACTTGATCAACGGCGTGAAATGGTTCATCACCGGCGCGCAGGGGGCCGGCTTCGCGATCGTCATGGCGCGCATGGAAGACGGCAGCGCGTCGATGTTCCTGACCGACATGGATCGGCCCGGAATCGAGGTCGTGCGCACCATGGATGCGCTCGACGCGTGTTTCACCGGCGGCCACGGCGTGGTGCGCTTTCGCGATCTGAGGGTTCCGGCGACCGACGTGCTCGGCGAAATCGGCCAGGGCCTGCGCTACGCCCAGGTGCGGCTGGCGCCGGCGCGGCTGACGCATTGCATGCGCTGGCTCGGCCAGGCCAGGCGGGCGCACGACGTGGCGCTGGACTACGCGCGCCGGCGCCAGGCCTTCGGCCACGCGCTGGGCGAACACCAGGGTGTGAGCTTCATGCTCGCCGACAACGAAATGGACTTGCACACCGCGCGGCTGCACATCTGGCACACCGCGTGGCTGCTCGATCGCGGCGAGCGGTGCAATTTCGAGTCCAGCCGGGCGAAGGTCGTCTGTTCCGAGGCCGAATGGCGGGTGGTCGACCGCAGCGTGCAGATCCTCGGCGGCCAGGGGGTGACGCACGAGCAGGTGGTCGCGCGCATTTTCTCGGACATGCGCGCGTTCCGCATCTATGACGGCCCCAGCGAAGTGCACCGCCACAGCATCGGGCGCAAGATCATGGCCGGGCGCAGCGACGCGTCGCTGCGTCGGCAGGCCGGGGCCGCGACGACGTGAATGCGACGCAGACGGCCGCGCTGCAGTCGTTCGTCGCCGGTGCCGCCGGCGCGCGCACGGCGCATATCGTCGCGTTGCATCAGCTCAGTGGCGGCGCCGTGCAGGAGAACTGGCTGCTCGACGTTCGCATCGACGGCGGCGCATTCGACGGCGAACTGCACGCTGTCTTGCGTTGCGATTCGCCGAGCTCCGGAGTTTCGGCCAGCCTGAGCCGGGCTCAGGAGTTCGCGCTGCTGCGCGTGGCGTACGCCGCCGGGGTCACGGTTCCGGAGCCGTTGTGGCTGGGCGACGACGCGGCGTTGATCGGTCGTCCGTTTTTCATCATGCGTCGCGTCGGCGGAACGGCCGCGGCGCATGTGCTGGTGCGGCATCCGCACCCGGGGCTGGCCGAGCGCCTGGGCGCCGAGCTTGCGCGCATCCACGCGCTGCGCCCGCCGCAGCCGCAACTGGAATTTCTTCCGTTGCCGGACGGCGCACCGGCGCTGCACACCCTGACGCGCCACCGCGCGTTTCTCGACAGCGTGCCGCGCGCCTACCCGGCGCTGGAATGGGGCATGCGCTGGCTGCAGCGCCACGCGCCGCCGCGTGGCGACATCGTGCTGTGCCATCGCGATTTCCGCACCGGCAACTACATGGTCGACGCGCAGGGGCTGACAGCGATCCTCGACTGGGAGTTCGCCGGCTGGAGCGATCCGCTGGAGGACATCGGTTGGTTCTTTGCGCGCTGCTGGCGCTTCGGTGCCGACAGGCTCGAGGCCGGAGGAATCGGCACGCGCGAGGACTTCGTGCGCGGCTACACGGCGCAGTCCGGGCGCGCGGTCGATGCGGCCGCTGTGCGCTACTGGGAAGTGATGGCCCACCTGACGTGGGCCGTGATCTGCGTCCAGCAGGCCGCCCGCGGCGTGGCCGAGGATGCGTTGCTGCTGCAGCTGACCGGTCACATCGTTCCCGAGCTCGAATGGGAGATCCTGGCGATGACGGAGGACGACTGATGCGCGAGCCGCCGACCGGTGACGAACTGCTCGACTGCGCGGCGCGTGCGCTGCGCGCGCGGGTGCTGCCGCAGTTGCCCGAGGCGTTGCGCGCCGACATGCTGATGGCGTTGCGCGCGATGGCCATCGCGTCGCGCCAGCTGCGTGCCGGCGACGCGCCGTTGCGCGTCGAATGCGCCGAGCTCGGCGCCGCGCTGCAGGCGCCGTGCGGCGATGTCGCCGAGGCCAACCGCGCGCTGGCGGCGGCGATCCGCACCGGCCAGGCCGACCCCGGCCAGCCGCGCCGCGCGCAGCTGCTGCAGGCGGTGCGCGGCGTGGTGCGCCGGCGTCTGGCCGAAAGCAACCCGAAGATCCTGCGAGACGGAGCATGACGGCCATGGATGTCAGTTTCGAGCCCCTGAGCCCGGTGTCGTTCCTGCGCCGCGCCGCGCACGTCTATGCAGACCGCCTGGCGGTGATCGACGAGGCGCGCCGCACCAGCTACGGCGAACTGTGGCGGCGCTGCACCCGGCTCGCCGGCGCCTTGCGCGCGCTGGGCGTGGCCGACGGCGAC
Source organism: Pseudomonadota bacterium (assembly GCA_021805805.1). Taxonomy (GTDB): domain Bacteria; phylum Pseudomonadota; class Gammaproteobacteria; order Burkholderiales; family Burkholderiaceae_C; genus Thiomonas_A. Next base: position 4,094 of record JAJZEB010000163.1, read on the forward strand.
CGCGTCGCGGTGCTGCTGCCCAACACCCAGCCGATGCTCGAGGCGCATTTCGGCGTGCCGCTGGCCGGCGCCGTGCTGGTGGCGCTGAACGTGCGCCTGAGTGCTGCCGAGCTGGCCTACATCGTCACCCACAGCGGCGCGCGGGTGCTGCTGCACGACGCCGAGTTCGACGCGCTGGCCGCCGCCACCGTGTCCGAGCTCGGCGCGGCGGCGCCGCGCACGGTGCGCGTGGCGCCGTCCGGCGAGCGCGGCAGCGGCGCCGACTACGACACACTGCTGGAGTCGGCGCAGCCGCATGAGGCCGCGGTGGCCGACGAGCGCGGGCTGCTGGCGATCAACTACACCAGCGGCACCACCGGGCGGCCCAAGGGGGTCATGTACCACCACCGCGGCGCCTACCTGCAGGCGCTGGCGATGGCCCTGCACGGCGGCCTGGACAACGCCACGCGCTATCTGTGGACGCTGCCCATGTTCCACTGCAACGGCTGGTGTTTCCCGTGGGCGGTGACCGCCGCCGGCGGCGTGCACGTGTGCCTG
>JAJZEB010000164.1 GCA_021805805.1 Pseudomonadota bacterium
CGCTGCAGTCGCGCGCGGCGTCGCTGCGGCTGCAGGCGCCGGTTTCGGTGCAATTGTTCTCGGCCACCCGCCGCATCGGCCTGCGCGAAGCCAGCGCGCTGCTCGAGCAGTGGCTGCAGCCGGCCGCGGCCTGAACGCGCGCTGAGCACGCCGCGCGCCGGACCCGCGGCGCGACGGCTACGCGCCCGCGGCAGCGGACGAGTCGCTTGAATGCTACTAAATATGTCTAATCGTCATAATTTAGACAGCGTTGTGTTTCCGGCGAATTGCTGCGGAACAAGCTCGCGATAGACGGCATCTGAGCAGTCGTTGGCCGCGTCGGCCAGCGTATGAACAGGAGCCGCCATGCCCGTCAAGTTCCTCAGTCCGTCCCGCTGTCTGCTCGCGCTGCTTGCGCTGCTCGCCTGCTGCGCGCTCGTCGAGCAGGCAGGCGCCAGCCGCATCCGGGCCATGACGAGCCTGCTGTGCGCGCACACGCCGATTGCCGACGCCTGGCGCGGCATCGACGTCGTCGGCACCTTCACCATGCACACCCACACCTACGGCGACCTGCTCAAGGACGCGACCGTGGTGCGCCCATCGCCCCGGTGAGCGGCTCGCGGCAACGCACCCCGCAACTGGATCCGGTCGCGCATCGAACGCGGCGTGCCCTGCGACCGGGCCCGACCTGCGCCGCACCCGTCATTGCCTCCAACGAAAGGATCTCCATGACCACCCCGTCCCTCTCCACGCCCCACGGCGACCGACACAGGGCCACGCTGCCTGGCGTCGCGCGCAAGCGCCTCGCGCTGATCACCGCCGCGCTGCTGGGCGCGGCACTGCTGCAGCAGCAGGCATGCGCCCGGAGCCTGGTGACGCTGACCAACCTCGCAGCGGTCGACCTGCGCTGTTCGCTGGTCGGTGTGCTGTCCGACCCCAATGACCACGACAAGGCCCACTTCCTGAAGCTGGTCGACTCCATCGTCCGGGCCGGGCATGACGGAGTCCACGTCGCGCTGCCCGACGGCCTGCTGCCCGAGCGCGCCTACTACGACGCGCAGGGGCAGATCCATGAAACCTCGGTTCGCATGCGCCGCATGGAACTCGTCTGTCGCAGCGTCGATGACTACATGACTTCGCCGTGGCGATACACCTTTGCCGCGACGTTCTTCAACGCCGAGGACGACGACAAGCGGGCCTGGAAACTGCGCGGCTCGCAAGCCAGCTATGCGTACGCCAAGCTTCCGCGCGACGGCGCGCACCTGCAGATTGTCCTGCAGGCACAGCCGGTGGCTACGCACTGGACCGAAGCCGGCAAGGCCAGGTATGGCGGGCTGCTGGCCGAAATGACGATGCACCCGGCTGCCGGGCTGCCCACCGAATTCCTCGATGAAGCCTGGAAGCTGCGGAAGGACAAGGGTCGGGCCGCCGTGAAGGCCTTCTTGGGCACGGAGGACTTCCCGATGGCGGCGATGCTCCAGCCCGAGTTCGAAGCCGCTGGCCCGCGCGGCAGGCTGGCCGCCGTGACCTTCGATCGGCTGCCCTACGAGCAATGGGGCATCTTCGACGACGACCCGCACCGCTTCGGCTGGTAAGCGGCCCTGACGCGCGACAACGCGCGCGGCGCCTGACGCGGCTTCCGAAGCGAGGCACCTCCCGCGGCCCGGCGCCGGCCCGGCGACGGGGCCGCGCCGGGTGTGATCAGGCAGATGACTCAAGCAAGGTCGCTTCGTCAGGCCGGCGCAAGCCTGGTTGTGTGTGGCGTGGGAACAGTGTAGCTACAATGTACCCATAAGACGCACGAGTCGTGCGCCGCTACGTCGAGATTGCCCATGTTGACCGTTGACGTTCGTTCCAGGATTGACCCTGCGCTGAAGGAAGAGGCCTCCGCCATTTTGAAGGCTTCGGGGCTTGATCTGAGCACCGCGATCCGCCTGTTCCTGCGCAGCGTCGTCGAGACTGGCGGCTTGCCGATCGACATGCCACGCCCCAACGCGACAACGCTGGCGGCAATCCGAGAGGCAAAAGCTGGCCATACGACCCGGACGACGCTCGAGGATCTTTGAGCGTGCCGCGCTCTCTCGATGAGACGAGCCAGTTCAAGCGCGACAAGAAACGCGTCAAGCGCTCTGGGCGTCATGACTGGGCGAAGATGCTCGACGTCGTTCGGGCGTTGATGAACGACCTCCCGCTACCAGTGAAACATCGCGACCATGAACTCGCTGGCGAGTACGCCGGAGTCCGGGAGTGCCATGTCGAGCCGGATTGGCTGCTGATTTACGACAAGTCCGGGTCCCTCGCCAGCGGCACGCTGACGCTCATCCGTACAGGCTCCCACAGCGATCTGTTCTAGCGCGCTCCCGCGGCCCGGGGCCGGCCCGGTCGTGGGGCCGCGCAGCATGGCATGCGATCAGCATGGTGATACGGTTGACGACATCCGTCAAAGACGTATAGTTGCCGCGTGTACACCATCGTCGAGACGCCGCTGTTCAGCGCCGAGTCCAGGAGGATTTGGACCGAGGACGAGCGAGGCGAATTCTGCGCTTGGCTGGCGGTGAACCCGGACGTAGGGGACGTCATTCCGGGCTCGGGCGGATGCCGCAAACTGCGCTGGACTCGGCAGGGCCGTGGCAAGCGCGGCGGAGTGCGGGTAATCTATTTCAATAGGCTGGAGCTAGGTGTGATCTGGTTGCTGGTGATCTACGCCAAGGCGGTCCGTGGCAACATCCCCGCCCACATCCTCAAGGCCATCAAGGAGGAACTCGACAATGACCAAGCGTGAGGCCATGACAGGCGACGAGCTGGGCAGCAAGCTGCTCGAGGCTGTCAAGCAGATGCGTGCCGGGCAGGGTGCTGTCGTGTATTCGCCGGTCGCGCAGGCGCGCGTCGCATCCGGGCTTTCGCAGTCGCAGTTCGCAGGCCTCATGGGGGTGTCGGTGCGCACGCTGCAGGAGTGGGAGCAAGGCCGGCGCAAGCCGTCCGGAGCTGCGCAGACCTTGCTTGCGGTGGCGACGCGCCATCCCGAAGTTTTGCGTGAACTGGTTGCCTGAGCGCAGAGCGCGCTGCTGATCCGTCAGTGGAATGTCGCGCCGAAACAGGGATTGCGCACCTTGAACGACTCCATGACCAGCGACGTTGCGGTCGCGACGACATCGTCGCGAGGTTTTGCGGCCTGCTTGCCTTGGACGGTGTAGATCGCCAGCACGATGGGCTTGCACGCCGGCGACCACAGGATGCCGACGTCGTTGGCGACGCCGAAATCACCGCCGCCTCCCGTCTTGTCGGCAACGGTCCACCCGAGCGCGGCGCCGGCACGCATTTTCCGGGCTCCCGTCGTGCTGTCCTTCATCCACCCCAGCAGGGTCGTGCGCGGCCCTTGCTGAAGCCGGCCATCGAGCAGCAGCGTCTTGGCGCTCAGGGCCATGTCCTTCGGGGTCGCGACGTCCCTGGCGACGTCGGGGTTGGAGTTCATGTGCGGTTCCCAGCTATCGACCCTGAGCGACATGTTTCCGATCGAGCGCGCGTAGCGAGTCACGGCGTCGGGGCCGCCGATCCGGCGCGTGATCAGGTTGGTCGCAGGGTTGTCGCTGTGCGTGACCGCCGCCGCGGCGAGATCCTCCAGCGTCATCCCTTCGCCCAGCCGACTCCCGGTGACCGGGTGCCAATCGACCAGATCGTCCTTGCCGTAGCGGACCTTCTCCTGCAGGGAGGTCTTGTTGCGGCTGCTCCAATCGAACAGCGCCGCGGCGGCGATGAACTTCATTGTGCTCTGGACCGGAAACAGGGTATCCGCGCGGTACTGGATTTGCTCGCCATCCGCGGTGTTGAGGGCGTAGACGCCGATGCGGCCGCCGAACGAGGCCTCGAGATCCTTGAGCTTGTCATGGGCGGCGCGTTGGGCCGAGGGGATCGCGGGGGAGTCGGCCCGTGCAGGAACGGCGGTGGCGAGCAAGGCCAAGAGCAGGAAAGTCGCGGTGGGTTTCATGGGTGCTGAGGCGCATGGCCTCGAGTAGAAGTCGGCTGCTGGCGTGGCAGTTTGGTTTTGAGGTCCGACTTGCGCGCGGAGTTCCCCCGCAGCTCCTTTGGTCATCTGCTTATTAACACCCGTTCTCGTGCCGCCTGACGCGGCCTCCGAAGCGAGGCACCTCCCGCGGCTCGGGGCCGATCCGGTGGCGGGGCCGCGCAGCAAAAACCCGGCCGAAGCCGGGTTGTTGCGTTCTCGTGCCGCCTGACGCGGCCTCCGAAGCGAGGCACCTCCCGCGGCTCGGGGCCGGCCCGGCGACGGGCCGCGCAGCAAAAACCCGGCCGAAGCCGGGTTGTTGCGTTCTCGTGCCGCCTGACGCGGCCTCCGAAGCGAGGCACCTCCCGCGGCTCGGGGCCGGCCCGGCGACGGGGCCGCGCAGCAAAAAACCCGGCCGAAGCCGGGTCGTTGCATCCTCGTGCCGCCTGACGCGGCCTCCGAAGCGAGGCACCTCCCGCGGCTCGGGGCCGGCCCGGCGACGGGCCGCCCCGAGCCGGGAGGCGCCCCCCCTGGGGGGGAGCAAGCGGGCTCGCGCCCGCTTGCTCGGGGGGCTCACATATCCATCCCGCCCATGCCGCCCATGCCGCCGGGCATCGCCGGGGCCGGCGCGTCGTCCTTCGGCGCGT
>JAJZEB010000029.1 GCA_021805805.1 Pseudomonadota bacterium
AGCAGCAGCAGGATCACCGGCAGCACGAAGGCGATCGCGATCGCCGCCGGGTCGCGCACGATCTGCACGAACTCCTTGCGCACCAGCGCGCGCAGCCGTTGGGCGTTCATGCGCGCGGCTCCGGCCTCATGCCGCGCGCCGCAGCACCGCTTCGTGCTGCTGGATGAGGGCGATGAAGGCGTCCTCAAGGTCCGGCTCCGGCTGGCCGGCGACCTGGGCCCGGGCGCGGATGTCGTGCGGGCTGCCACTGGCCAGAATCTCGCCCAGCGACATCAGAACCACACGGTCGCAGTACTCGGCCTCGTCCATGAAATGCGTGGTCACCAGCACGGTGACGCCGGATTCGGCCAGGGCGTTGATGCGCTGCCAGAATTCGCGCCGCGCCAGCGGATCGACGCCCGAGGTCGGCTCGTCGAGGAACAGGATCGACGGCTCGTGCATCAGCGCGCACGCCAGCGCCAGCCGCTGCTTGTAGCCGACTGCCAGCTCGCCGGCGTTCGCGTCGGCCACCCCGGTCAGCTCGAACGCCTGCTGCGCCCATAGCACCCGCGCGCGCCGGCGCGCGCCGCGCAAGCCGTACGCCGAGGCGAAGAAGGCCAGGTTCTGCGCCACGCTGAGATTGGCGTACAGCGCGAAGCGCTGCGACACGTAGCCGATGCGCGCGCGCGCCGCCGCACGGGCGTGGCCGAGGTCGACTCCGGCCACGCGCAGGCTGCCGCTGGTGGCAGGCAGCAAGCCGCACAGCATCCGGAACACGGTGCTCTTGCCGGCACCGTTGGCACCGAGCAGGCCGAACACCTCGCCGCGGTGCACGTCGAACTCGACGCCGCGCACGGCCTCGAAGTCGCCGAAGCGCCGGCGCAGCGCGCGTACCGCGATGATCGCGTCGCCGCCGTCGCCGCCGTCGCCGCCCACGCCACCATCCGCGCGGGCCGGCGCAGTCGTCTGCGCCGGTGGCGCCGGCGCGGCGACGCGGCCGGCGGCGCGCAGAAGGCTGACGAAGGCGTCCTCGAAACGCGGTGCCTGCGCCTCCCAGCGCTCGCCAGGCGCCGGTGCGGCGACGGCATCCGCGGCCAGCAGCACGCGCACGCCGTCGGCCTGCGGCAAGGCGTCGAGCACACCGCTGCGGCGCTGCAGTTCGAGTTGCAGGCTGCGCCGGTGGCGCGTGGCGTCGCGCACCAGGAAGCTGCGCCCGGCCAGCGCGGCGGCCGCGGCGGCCGCAGGTTGCTGCGCCAGAACCCGCCCCTCGTGCAGGAGGACGATGTCATCGCAGCGCGCGGCCTCGTCCAGGTACGCGGTACTGACCAGCACGCTGACTCCGTGCGCGCGCATGCCGGCGATGATCGCCCACAACTCGCGGCGCGAAATCGGGTCGACGCCGACCGTGGGCTCGTCGAGCAGCAGCAGCCTGGGTGCGCGCAGCAACGCGCAGGCCAGGCCGAGCTTCTGCTTCATGCCGCCCGACAGCGCGCCGGCACGGCGCTGGCCGAACGGTCCCAGCGCGGTCAGCCGCAGCAGTTCGGCGAAACGCGTCTGGCGCTGCGCAGCGTCCAGCCCCTGCAGGTCGGCGTACAGGCGCAGGTTCTCGTGCACCGTGAGGTCTTCGTACAGGCCGAAGCGCTGCGGCATATAACCGATGTCGGCCTGGATCGCCGCGGCCGCGTCGCGGGTGTCGGCGCCGAACACCTGCACCGAGCCGGAGTCGGGCAGCAGCAGCGCCGCGCCCAGCCGCATCAGCGTGGTCTTGCCGGCGCCGTCCGGGCCGAACAGGCCGGTGATGCGCCCGGCGGCGACGTCGAGGTCGATGCCGCGCAGCGCGTCGACCTCGCGCCGCCCCTGACGGAAGCGCTTGGCCGCCGCGCGCAGCCGCAGCGCCGGAAGCTGCGCGTCAGCCACCGCAGACCTTGCCCGGTTGCGCCTGCGGCGCGTTGTCGCGCAGTGCCACACGCACCGTCACCGGCATTCCCAGCCGCAGCCGCCCTTCCGGATTGCACGCGTAGACGCGAACCCGGTAGACGAGTTCGCTGCGCAGGTCGGTCGTCTGCACCGACTTCGGCGTGAACTCGGCAGTCGGCGAAATGAAGCCGATCCAGCCCGCGAACACCTGCCCGGGAAAGCTGTCGCTGACGATGTCGGCGCGCATTCCCGGACGCAGCCGACCCAGGTCGGGCTCGGGCAGGTAGACCCGCGCCCACACCGGGTCGGTCAGCGCCACGGTGTACACCGGAACCTGCGGCGAAGCCATGTCGCCGACTTCGAGGATGCGGTCCTCGACCACTCCGGCGGCCGGCGCGCGCAGCACGGTGTCGGCCAGTTCACGCTGCGCCAGCGCCAGCGCCGCGCGATCGGCGTCGACCTGCGCGGCGGCCGCCGCGATGTCTTCGCGGCGCGGGCCCTGCACGGCCAGACTCAGGCTCTGGCGCGCGCGCTCGAGTTCGGCGTTGGCCGCGCGCCGTGCCGCGGTGGCGTCGTCCAGCGCCTGGCGCGGCAGGAAATCGGCCTCGACCAGGGTGCGCTGGCGCCGCCAGGTCAGCTCGGCGCGATGCGCGGCGGCGGCCGCCGCGGCGACCGCGGCGCGCGCCGCGGCGATTTCCTGCGGCCGACTGCCGGCGTGCAGCCGCGCCAGGGTGGCGCGCGCCGCGGCGAGCGCGGCCTGCGCGCGCGCTGCACCGTCGCGGTAGCGGCTGGCGTCGAGCCGCGCCAGCGGCTGGCCTGCGCGCACCTGCGCGCCCTCGGCCACCAGCAGCGCATCGATGCGGCCTGAATCGTTGAACGCCAGCTGCATCTGGCGCACGTCGACATTGCCGTACAGCAGCAGCTGATCGTGCGGCGTGCGCGGCGCGCGCCACCACCACAGCGCGGCAGCACCGGCGAGCACGACGACGACGGCGAACGGCACGAGAACTTTGCGTGGAGGCATGGTCGGACGGCGATCGGGGGGCTGCTGCATTGTCGCGCCGAATACCCGCAGCTGCCGTTGATGCCGGACAATGCAGCGACGTGCACCGACCGATTAGCATCGCAACCATGCGCCCCGGCCGCCGCCCCGCCCTTGCCACCGCTGCCGCGTTGCTGCTCGCGGCGCTGCTCGCGGCGGCCGCGCCGGCGCACGCCGAAGGACTGCTGCAGGTGCTGGCGCGGGCACAGCGCGACAATCCGGCGCTGCGTGCCGCGCGCGCCGCGTATGCCGCCGCACGCACCCGCGTGCCGGCGGCGCGCGCCGCGCTGCTGCCGCAGCTCGAGGCCGACGCCTCGCTGGGCATGGCGACACAGCACAACGGCGGCAATCCGCTGCTGCAGAACTTCCGGCTGCCGACCGACTGGCGCTACGAGAGCCGCGACCTGAGCCTGACCGCGACCCAGGCGCTGTGGCAGCCGGGCGCGCGGCTGCGCGTGCACGTGGCCGAGGACGACGCGCAACTGGCCTACGTCGCGCTGCTGCGCGCCAACCAGCAGCTGATGATCGACGTCGCCGCGGCGTATTTCGAGCGCCTGGCGGCGCAGGACGCGCTCGACGCGCTGCAGGGCCAGCTCGATGCGGTGGCGCGTCAACTGGCTTCGGCCAGGCAGCAGTTCGCCGCCGGCAACGGCACCATCGTCGACGTGCGCGACGCGCAGGCCCGCGACGATCTGCTGCTGGCGCAGCGCATCGCCGCACGCAACCGCATCGCGCTGGCCGACGACCGGCTGCTTCAGCTCAGCGGCGCACGCTGCACCGACCCCGCCCGGCTGAGCGCACTGCCGCGTCTGCCGGGGCCTGCCGGCACGCTGGAGCAATGGGCCGCGCGTGCGCGGCGCGAAGCGCTGGCCGTGCGTGCCGCGCAATTGCGCCGCGACGCGGCGCGGCTGCAGCAGCGCATCGCGGCCAGCGCCACCCAGCCGGTGGTCGATGCGTATGCCCGCGTCGAGCACGCCGGCACCAGCGGTGGCAGCAATCTGTTCCCGTTCGGCAACCGCAGCGACGTCGGCTCGGTCGGCGTGCAACTGCGCTGGCCGCTGCTGACCGGCGGGCGCGCGCAGGCCGACGTCGACCAGACCGCGCAGCAACTGGCGCAGACCGACGACCTGCTGGCCGCGGCGCGCGACGACGCCGGCCACGCCGCGCGCAGCGCCTACCTGCAACTCGACGCCGATCGCGCCCGTGTGACGGCACTGCGTGCCGCGCTGCACTCGAGCGCGGCAGCGCTCGACGCCAACCGTCTGGGCTTCCAGGTCGGCATGCGCGCCAGCGTCGACGTGCTCGACGCGCTGGCCCAGCGCTATGAGGCGCGGCGCGAACTCGACGCCGCGCGCTACGCGGTGCTGCTCGACGGACTGCGCCTGCGCGAGGCGGCCGGAACGCTGCGCACCGCGGACGTGCGCGAAGTCGACGCGCTGCTGCGGCGCTGAACGGCGCTGCGCTGCGGCGCACGCGCGCCCGGTGCGCGCTCAGGGATGGACGATCAGCACCGGCCTGCGCGCACTGCGCGCGACGGCCTCGGCCACGCTGCCCAGCATCAGATGGCGCACGCCGCCGCGGCCATGGCTGCCGATGACGATCAGGTCGGCCCCCCAATCGCGTGCCGCGGCGTCGATCGCATCGGCCACGCGCGGCCGCGCCGGCGAGGTCTCGGCAAGCACCGAGCCAACGTCCAGGCCCCACTGCGAGGCCCGGCCGACCCAGTCGTCGAGCAGCAGGCGGGCATCGTCGTGCAACACCTGCGCGGCCGCGGGAACCGCACCGATCAGGCCATCGAAATCGATGACATGAACGAAGCGCATGGCCGCCTTGCACGCCCGCGCCAGCTCGATCGCGTGTTCGGCGGCGGCCTGCGCGGTGCTGCTGGCGTCGAGGGGAACCAGGATCTTGCGATACATCGTGGGCTCCGTGGAACGATCACCGGCGCGACGCGATCGGCTCAAGGCGCGATCGCGCCGGACTGCAGCGCCTGCTCCGAGTATGCGAACACGATGTCCGGATCGGGGCGCAGCAGTGCGTGGTCCTTGCCTTTGTAGTCCAGGCGCACCAGCAGGTCCATGATCAGGCTCAAGCGTGCTCGCTTCTTGTCGTCGGCGCGCACCACCGTCCACGGCGCCACCGCGTTGTGCGTGCGCGCGAACATCGCGTTGCGCGCCACGCTGTAGTCCTTCCAGTGCTGCAGCGCCACGGCGTCGATCGGACTGCTCTTCCATTGCTTGAGCGGATCCTGCAAACGGGCCTTCAGACGCCGCCGCTGTTCGTCACGACCGATGTCCAGGTAGTACTTGAACAGCCGGATCCCTGAGCGCACCAGCAGCTGCTCGAACACCGGAACGGTTTCGATGAACTCCTCGTACTGCGCTTCGGTGCAAAAGCCCATCACCCGTTCGACGCCGGCGCGGTTGTACCAGCTGCGGTTGAAGAGCACGAACTCCTGTGCCCGCGGCAGGTGCGGTGCGTAGCGCTGGAAATACCAGGAACCGGCTTCCAGGTCCGACGGCTTGCTCAGCGCCACGACCCGCGTCTCGCGCGGCGACAGGTGCTCGACGATGCGCTTGATGGTGCCGTCCTTGCCGGCGCCGTCGCGTCCTTCGAGGATGACCAGGATGCGGTCGTCGTGCGCGATCAGGTGGTTCTGGTACTTGACCAGTTCGATCTGCAGCGCGCGCAGCAGCTTGGCGTACGAGGCACCGTGCGGTGAAGCATCCTTCGGTTTCGCGGCCATCACAGCCTCCGGGTTGGGCGCGGCCGCGTCGGCCGCGCCGGCCAGCATAGCCGCTTCAGGCCATGTACTGGCCACCGTTGATCGACAGCGTGGCGCCGGTCAGGTAACCGCTGCGCTCGTCGACCAGGAACGAAACCGCGTGGGCGATTTCGTCGGGTTCGCCCAAGCGCCCGACCGGAATCTGCGCGACGATTCCGGCCAGCACCTGCGGGTCCATCGCGTTCACCATGTCGGTGGCGACGTAGCCGGGAGCGATCGCATTGACCGTGATGCCCTTGCGCGCCGACTCCAGCGCCAGAGCCTTGGTGAAACCGATCACGCCTGCCTTGGCGGCGGCGTAGTTGGTCTGCCCGAACTGCCCCTTGAGCGCATTGATCGAACTGATGTTGACGATGCGCCCCCAGCCTCGCTCGCGCATGCCGTGGATCAGGTTGCGGCACATGTTGAAGCACGCCCCCAGATCGTCGTCGACGACCTCGCGCCACTGCGCCACGCTCATTTTGTGCAGGACCGCGTCGCGCGTGATTCCGGCGTTGTTGACCAGCACGTCGACGCCCTGACCGCATTCGGCCTCGATGCGCTCGATTCCCGAGCGGCAGGCGTCGAAATCGGTCACGTCCCATTTGTAGACCGGTATCGGGTGGTGGTGCTCGGCGAAGTCGTGCGCGGCCGCTTCATTGCCGTGGTAGGTCACGGCCACGCGCAAGCCGTCGGCGGCCAGGCGTTGCGCGACCGCGGCGCCGATGCCGCGGGTGCCGCCGGTGATCAATGCCAGACGAGCCATGACTTCAGCTCCGCGCAGCGCGTGCGCGCGCGGCCGGCTTGGCCTCGCTGTTGCCCGACGCGTGCAATCCCGCGCTGAACACCTGCTGAGCTTGTTGCTGGGACTTGTTCAGCGCCTCCAGCGCCTGGGTGCCGATGTGCAAGGCGCTTTGCATCCAGGCTTGCGCCCCGTTGCCACCGTTCGGCAATTCCCGGCTGCTGCGCGCGACGTTGTCGCGCACCGCCTGCTGCATCAGCGCCATGGCATGGCTCAGCGCATCGGCCATGTCGGCTTGCGCGCGCCCGCTGATCTCTCCCAGACGTTGCGCATAATCCGCCGCCCTTTGCCCGCTGCGCTGCAGCGGATTCTCGCCGTCGCCGACCAGCTCCTGGAGGTCGCGCGCGGCCAGCGCGCGCCGCACGCCCTCGGCGGCATCCTGCGCGGCGTCGCGCATGGTGTGCAGGTTCAACAGCGCCAGTTGCTCGATGCCCTCGATCGCCTTGTCGGCCAGGCCGACCATGGCCTCGAACTCGGCGCGCTGCGCCGCCTGCAACTGTTCCAAGGTGTTCATCTCAAGTCTCCTCTGCAATGGCCCCAAGGCATGGTGCGCCGCATGCGCGGCTGTGTCATTGACCTGCGTCAGCCACGTCGGCGACCGATGGCGTCAGCGCGCTGCTGCGGGTGAACCAGATGTATTCGTCGAACTGCACCGGCAACAAGGCTTCGAAGTAGTGGCTCAGACGTTCGCTGTCGGGCCGGTAGACCGCGCCGATGGCACGTTGCAGCCGAGGCGCCTGCATCGTCTGCGGCGCGGTGCCGCGCAGCGGCAGCAACATGCGTTCCGGACCCGAATCGCAAAGCACCTGCTCATAGCTGTGCGCAAGCGGTGCGCGCAGCGCCATGACCTGCTCCGGACGCCCCCACGCCGACGCCGCGGTGACGCTGCCCACCGCGGAGCCGAATCCGATCGCGTAGCAATCGGCGCCCCAGGCCTGGCGGCACAGCGATCCCAGATTGTGCTCGCCACGCAGCGCCATCTCGGTGGCCTGCGCGTCGCCGATGTGTGCATTGTGCGCCCACACCACCACCTTCGCTCCGGCACCGTGGAACAGCCGCAGCGTGCGCAAGGTCTCGAACATATGCGTGTCGCGCAGATTCCAGGCCTGGCGCGAACCGTAGAACAGCGTGCGGTAGTACCGCTCGGCGGCACTCACCAGGCGGGCGTTGCCCAGCGCGTCGAAATAGCGCGCGCCGTCGTCGATCGCGGCGTAACGCGCATGGCTTTGCGTGAAAGCGTGCAGCATGGCGCCGACCGGTTCCTCGCAATTGCGCGCCTGCAGCCGCATGCTGGCGCGCGCATAGGCCGCCGGGTCGTCCTGCCAAGGCATCAGGCAGCCGTAGCGCCGCCGCGCCAGCTCGGCAGCCTGGGGATCGACGCCATCCAGATAGTCGAGCACCCGGTTGATCGAGGCGTACATGCTGAACAGGTCCAGTCCGTAGAACGCCACCCGCCGCTCGGGCTCGCGACCGGCGTTGCAACGCCGCAGCCAGTCGACGAAGCCGTCGAACTCGCCATTGCGCCACAGCCATTGCGGGAAACGCGTGAAGGCGCCTGCCGTGGGCGGCGCACCGAAGCGCAGATGCGCGTCGAGGCTGGCGCAATCGGGCCAGTCGGCCTCGATGGCCAGCACCGAGAAATCGCGGCGCTCGATCAGCTCCGCCGTGATGCGCTGGCGCATGCGGTAGAACTCGGCGCTGCCGTGGCTGGCCTCGCCGATCAGCACCACCTGCGCGGCGCCGATGCGCCGCAGCAGCGGCTCGAGGTCGGCGCCGTCGATGTCGTCGAACGCCTCGGCGTGGCGTTGCACGGTGGTGACCAGGCCGCCGTCGACCAGCGGCGCGCGCGCCGGTACCGACTCGGCGGGCAACCTCAGGTCGGCGACTTCGTCGTGGCGCCAATCGTGCGCCGCCATGCGCGTGACCCGGACCATTTCGGGCACGGTGCCGTCGCGCCCGATGGCGATCAGCAGGCGGCCGCCGATCGCGAGCTGCTCGCGCAGCGCCTGCGGCACCGTGCGGCACGGGCGCTGCACGACGATGACGTCGTACGGCGCGTGTTCGGCCCACCCGTGCAGCACCTCGCCGTGCCGCAGACGCACGGTGTCGAAGCCCTGTCGCGCCAGACGCTCGGCAGCGCGCTGCGCGCGCTGCGCGTCGGGCTCGACCGCGAACACACGCGCGGCCAGGCGCGCCAGCAAGGCACTGACGTAGCCGCTGCCGGCACCGGCGTCGAGAACGCGCTCGTCGCCGTGCAGCGCCGCCGCGGCCAGCATGCGCGCGACGTCGAACGGCCGCGACACGGCGTGATCGTCTGCCAGCGGCGCATCGTCCAGCGCCTGCGAACGTTGCGCCGCGTCAGCGAAGCACTCGCGCGGCACGGCGCGCATCGCCGCCAGCACCCGCGGGTCGTCGATTCCTCGCCCCGCCACGTGGTCGCGCACCATCGCCGCGCGCTTGCGTTCGAATCCATCCATGCCGCATGCCTCCATCGACCGGCATGGTGCTCCGTGGCGCGCGCGCTGTCGTTGACCTGGCGCGCCCCCGCGCGTCAGCGCAGCAACAGCGGCTCGCCGGCGCCAGGCATCTGCCACGGCACGCCGCGCGCCTGCAGTGCGTCGGCGAATGCCTGCATGCCGCGGTCACGGTCGCCGTGCACCAGGAACACGCGGCGCGGGCTGCCGCAGGCATGCAGCCAGTCGAGCAACTCGCCGCGACCGGCGTGCGCCGAAAAGCCGTTGATGGTGTGCACCCGGGCGCGAACCTGGATGTCCTCGTCGAACAGCCGCACATGGTGCGCACCATCGATGATCAGCCGCGCCAACGTCCCCTGCGCGGCGTAGCCGACGAAGATCACGCTGCTGGCTTCGTTCCACAGGTTGTGGCGCAAATGGTGGCGCACGCGCCCTCCGGTGGCCATGCCCGAGCCGGCCATGATCACCGCGCCGCCCCGGATGCTGTTGATCGCCATCGAGTCGGCCGCATCGCGGGTCATGCGCAGCCCGGGGAGCGCGAACGGGTCGGCGCGGTGCAGCCGGCGCCCGAAGTCCTCGCGCATCGCGCCCGGATAGCGCTCGAACACCTCGGTGGCCGAGATTGCCATCGGCGAATCGAGAAACACGGTCAGGTGGCGCGGCAGCCGTTGCCGCGCGATCCCCTCCGCAAGCGCGTACAGCACTTCCTGCGCGCGCTCCAGCGCGAAGGTCGGAATGACCACGTTGCCGCCGCGCCCGTGGGAATCGGCCACCGCGTCGATCAGTTCGTCGACCGACGCCTGCCAGTCGCGGTGGTCGCGATCGCCGTAGGTGGTCTCCATGACCACGTCGTCCGGCGGCGCCGGAGGCGGCTGCGGATCGTCGAGCAGCGGACGCCCCGGGTTGCCGATGTCGCCCGAAAAGTAGATGCTGCGACGACCGCTTGCACCGTCGTCGATCTCGATGAAGATCGAGGCCGAGCCGAGGATGTGTCCGGCGTTCATGAACGTCGCCCAGACCCCTTCGGCAACCTGCATGCGCGTTGCGTAGGCAGCGGCGCCATCGAAGAACTGCATGCTGTGGAAAGCATCGGCCAGGGTGTAGAGCGGCTGCGGCGTGTCGGCGCCGCGATGCCGCGCGTGGCGCTCGGCGCGCCGCGCTTCCTCCTCCTGCAGCCCGGCCGCATCGACCAGAACCAGCCGCGTCAGTTCGTGCGTCGGTGCGGTGGCGACGATGCGGCCACGGAAGCCGCGCTTGACCAGCAGCGGGATTCGACCGCAGTGGTCCAGGTGGGCGTGGGTCAGCAGCAGGACATCGATCGACGCCGGGTCGAAGCCGAAGTCCTCGGCGTTCTCCTCGGCCAGCTCGCGCCCGCCCTGGTACAGCCCGCAGTCGATCAGCACCCGCGCGCGATCGGTCTCGAGCAGGTGGCACGAACCGGTGACCTGCTTGGCCGCACCGTGGCACGACAGCCGGATCATCGCCGGCCTCCGTCTTCGGCGGCCAGCGCGAGCAATGCATCGGCAAGATCGGAGTCGAGCGCGATGCGCTCGACTCCGGCGACAGCCTCGGTGGTATCGGCGCAGGCGATGCGCGTGGCACCGGCGGCGCGCAGCGCGGTCAGCGCGTCACCGGCGAACAGGCCGTGCACGACGACGCAGGCGGCCGCCGGCTGCCCGGCCGCGCGCAGGTGCTCGAGCGAAGCCACCAGGGTGCGACCGGTGCTGATGATGTCGTCGAGCAAAACCGGCTGGCGGTCGCGGTACGGCTGCAGGTCGGGGATCGTCGCATGCACGTCGCGGTCGCCGTCGCGCCGCTTGTCGACCACGACCACCGGAGCTGCGGCACGCTCGGCGACGTCGGCCGCCCACTGCGCGCTTTCGCCGTCGGGGCCGATGATCAGCGGCCGTTCGACGTGGGTGCGGATCCAGTCGGCCAGCCGCGGCGCTGCGTGCAGCACGACGCAGCGCGTGCTGTAGACGTCGGCCAGGTTGCGGATGCGATGCAGGTGCGGGTCGACCGTCAACAGCCAGTCGAAGTGCGCCGACAGCAGCTGCGCGTACAGCCGTGCCGAAACCGCCTGTCCAGGCGCGAAGCGCCGGTCCTGACGCATGTACGCCAGATACGGCGCGACCAGGCCGACACGCGCCGCGCCGAGCTCGCGCAGCGTGTCCGCGGCCATCAGCAGCGGCACGGTCCTGGAGTCGGCGTCGTCCAGGCTGCACAGCAGCACGGCCTGCGCATCGCGACGTGGCGCTTGCACGCGGACCAGCGTTTCGCCGTCCGGAAAGCGGTGCAGCACGCAGCCGGCGAGCTCGACCTCGCAGCGCCCGTGCAGCGCCCGCGCCAGTGCCTGCGCACGTTCCTCGTTGCCCGGCATCGCATACAGCTGCAGGTTCATCGCGGTTCGCTCCGGGATGGCCATGAAGCGCGCGGATGCGTCATGTCGCAGCCTCCACGTGGACGATGTCCGGATGGTGGCGAACGAACACCTCGGCGTAGTCGAGTTCGCCCTGCGACTCGGCGTGCAGTTCGAACAGCGGCGCGCCGCGCGCGACGTGGTCGCCGACGTGCACCGCCAGGCGGATTCCGGCGGTCTTCGCGTGCGGCGCTCCGGCCAGCTTGGCCGCGCGCGCCAGCAGGCGGTTGTCGATGCGCGCCACGCGCCCTGCCGCGGCCGCCGCCAGCGGCAGGCGGAACGGCGCCACCCCGGGTTCGCGCAAACCGCCCTGCGCGCGGCAGATGGCCTCGAACTTGCGCCATGCGCGGCCGTCGGCCAGCGCGCGGCGCGCCAGCTCGTGCGCCTCGGCACCCTGCGCCAGGCCACCACATTCGAGCACCGCTGCGGCCACCTGCAGCGCGCGCTGGCGCAGGTCGTCGGGCGCCTGCGGTGCGCCCTGCAGCACGGCGAGCACATCGTGCGCCTCCAGCGCCGGGCCGATTCCGCGGCCCACCGGCTCGGTGCCGTCGCTGATCAGTCCGTGCAGGGTCAGGCCGATGGCGTGCGCGGTCCGCCGCAGCGCGCCCAGCAGCGACTGCGCGTCGGCCTGGCTGCGCACCTTGGCGGTCGGTCCGGTGGGGATGTCGATGACGACGTGGGTCGAACCTGCCGCGACCTTCTTCGACAGCACCGAGGCGACGAGCTGGCCCTCGCTGTCGAGATCGAGCATGCGCTCGACGCGGATCAGCAGATCGTCGGCCGGGCTCATGTTCATCGCCCCGCCCCAGACCATGCAGCCACCCTCGGCCTCGACCACCCGGCGCATGGCGTCGAGCGACAGGTCGACCCGGGTCAGCGTCTCGACGGTGTCGGCGGTTCCGGCCGGAGAGGTGATCGCGCGCGAGCTGGTCTTGGGCATCAGCAGCCCGAGGCTGGCGACGATCGGCACCACGATCGGCGTCGTGCGGTTGCCCGGCAGGCCGCCGATGCAGTGCTTGTCGACCACCACCGCCCGCGGCCAGCTCAGCCGCGCCCCGGCGTGCACCATGGCGCGGGTCAGTGCGGTGACTTCGCCGGCGTTGAGCCGGCCGTCGGCGCAGGCGACCAGGAAAGCCGCGATCTCGACGTTCGACAGTCTCCCGGCGACGGTGTCGCCGATGATCGTGTCGAACTGGGGCTCGCCGAGGTGGGCGCCGAAGATCTTCGCGCGCACGTGGCTCATGCCGTCGCTGGGCTGGGCGAAGCGAAACCGCAGCCGCTCGCCGTCGGCAGGCGCCAGGCGTTGCCACGCCGCCTCCGACAGCCCGACTTCGTCGGCGCCGACCAGCTCGCCGGCGCTGAGGATGTTGAGGGTCGCGACGATGCTGCGCTGTGCACCGAGCACTTCGATGCGCGCATGCGCCTCGAAACCTTCGGCGCGCACCACCGGTGAGTCGGCACGCAGCACCACGACCGGTTCGTGGTGGGTGTCGATACCCAGGCGGCGTGGCAGCAGCGAGAAGTGCGCGGCCTGCGCCGTGTCGTCGATCGCGGTCATCGCCGCCTCCCGGCTCCGTCGTGCACGTCCGCCTCCCGGATCGCCCTCGATACCCCCGACTGTAAGCCTGGGCGCGGCCGACGGCAATCGCCGGGCCCAGCCTCAGCGCTGCGGGAACAGCAGTCGCGAGACGGTGTCGTTGTCGATCGGCTCGTCGAACAGGGTGCGCACCAGCAGGTCGCTGCCGAGCACCTGCGGCGCGAACAGCATGTCCGGCTGCACGCGGCGGATCTTGGCCAGGTGGCGTGCGTCGTTGACTCCGGCGATGGTCTTGACCCCCGGGGCGAGCTCCTTGACCGCGAGCACCGCGAACGCGTTCTCGGCGTCGTCGTCGCGCAGCGTCAGCACGGCCTGCGCGTGCGGCACCCCGGCTTCCTCGAGGACTTCGTTGCGCGTGGCGTCTCCGACCACGACATCGGCCTCCGCCGGGAACGGCGACTGACGATCCGGCGCGACGACCACGGTCACCGGAACGCCGCGCTCGTGCAGGTCGCGCCACATGGTGTAGGCCAGGCTCGACACGCCGAGGATGACGAAGTGGTTGCGTCGCTGTTCCTTGTGCATGCGTTGCTCCAATGCGCGCTTGATGCTGCCGCCGATCAGCGGCCCGATGACCACTGACAGCGTGGTCGCGAACACCGTGATGCCGGCGACGATCAGCGACACGGTGAAAAGCCGTGCCTGCATGCTGTGCGGCACGATGTCGCCGTAGCCGACCGTCGACATGGTCTCGATGGTGTAGTAGAAGGCTGTTCCCAGGTCATGGATCGGCGGCGCGTAGCCGTCGCCCATCCACAGGCTGCCGAGCACGCCGTAGATCGTCAGGCCTCCGATACCCAGCAGGCCGAAGGCGCTGCCGGCGGCCACGCTGCTGCGGTCGTAGCGCCGCAGGTAGACGAGCAGCGCCAGCAGCAGCGCCAGCAGCAGCGCGAACGCCGCACTGCCGCGATGCCCGGCCCACGCCTCCAGACCGGCGCCGAGTCCTGCCAGCAGCACGCTGATGACCCACGCCAGCCGCGCGCGCTGCGCCAGTCCCGGCGCCATCAGCAGCAGTCCGCCGCCGAGCAGCACCGGCGGCAGCACCGCGAGATCGGCCAGTCGCACCAGGCCGCCGGCGCCGTCGCGCAGCAGGATATGCCACGCCTGCAGCAGATCGCGCGCGCGCGGCGCCACCAGCAGCATGCCGGTGGCCGCGGCGAGCAGCGCGCCGAGCCACTGCGGGCCGTGCGTCTGCCACCACGCGCCCAGCTCGCTGACGCGCCGGCGACGCGTCTCGGCGTTCACCGCCCGGCTCCGTCGTGCGCCGCAGCAAGCACCTTGCCGGGGTTGAGCAGCCCCAACGGATCAAGCGCCTGCTTGAGCGCGCGCATCATGCCCAGCGCGACCGGGTCCTTGTAGCGCTGCAGCTCGTCGAGCTTGAGCTGGCCGATTCCGTGCTCGGCCGAGAAACTGCCGCCGCAGGCGTTCGCCGCGTCGTGCACGATGCGGTTGCATGCCTGCTGGTGCCTGGCCAGGAAGTCGGCCGCGCTGGCACCGGCCGGCGCCTGCACGTTGTAGTGCAGGTTGCCGTCGCCGAGGTGGCCGAACACGACCAGCCGCGCGCCGGGAAGCGCGGCGCCGACCAGCTCGGCAGTGCTCTCGACGAACGCGGCCATGCGCGAGATCGGCACCGCGATGTCGTGCTTGATGTTCAGCCCCTCGGCGGCCTGCGCCAGCGGAATGTGCTCGCGCAGCGCCCACAGCGCCTGCGCCTGCGCCAGGCTCTGCGCGACGGCGACGTCGCCGGCCAGTCCGTGCTCGATGGCCGCGCCGAGCACCTGTTCGAGTCGCTGCTGGGCGTGCGTCTCGCTTTCGGCGTCGGACAGCTCGAGCAGCACGCACCACGGCGCGTCGAGCTGCAGCGGCAGCGACAGCGCCGGGAAATGCCGCTGCACCAGCTGCAGGCTGTGCGCGCTCATCAGCTCGAAACCGGTCAGCGCAGCGCCGAGCTCGGCGCGCGCGTGCTGCAGCAAGGCGACCGCATCGTGCACCCGGTGCACGGTGGCCAGCGCGGTGCGCTGCGCGGTAGGCTGGGCGAACAGCTGCAGCGAAGCCGCGGTGATGATCCCCAGGGTGCCTTCGGCGCCGATGAACAGGTCGCGCAGGTCGTAGCCGGTATTGTCCTTGCGCAGACTCGACAGGCCGTTCCAGACCTCGCCTGCGGCGTTGACGACTTCGAGGCCGAGACACAGGGCGCGCGCATTGCCGTAGCGCAGCACCGCGGTGCCACCGGCGTTGGTCGACAACACGCCGCCGATGGTCGCGCTGCCTTCGGCGGCCAGGCTCAGCGGAAACAACATGCCCGATTCAGCCGCCGCCTGCTGCACGGTCTGCAGCACGCAACCGGCTTCGGCGACCAGCACGCCGTCGGCCGCAGACAGCACGCGGATGCGCTGCATGCGCTGCAACGACAGCAGCAGTTCGGTGCCGCTGGCATCGGGCGTGGCGCCGCCGCACAGTCCCGTGTTTCCGCCTTGCGCAACGATCGGCACCCGGTGCGCGGAGCAAAGCTGCACCACGGCTGCGACCTGCGCGGTGTCGCCGGGCCGCGCCAGCGCCAGCGCGCGTCCCTGATAACGGCCGCGCCAGTCGCGGGTCCACGGCGCCATCGCCTCCGGCGCGTCGAGCACGTGGCGCGCGCCGAGCAAGGCGCGCAAGGCGTCGATGAAGCGCGTGCGGTCGGCGTCGTGCATGGCGCCTCAGCCCTGCAGCCGTTGCGCTGCACCGGCCAGCCGGCGGCCCAGCGCGCGCGCCAGCCGCAGCTCCACGGCCTGCGGCGCGCCGGCGCCGGCATGGTGGCTGGCGCCGTACGGCGTGCCGCCAGCGCCGGTCGTCGTCAGCTCGGCCTCGGTGAACGGCAACCCGACGATGAACATGCCGTGATGCAATAGGGGCAGCATCATGCTCAGCAGCGTCGATTCCTGGCCACCGTGCAGGGTGCTGGTCGACGTGAACACCGCGGCCGGCTTGCCGGCCAGCGCGCCGGCCAGCCACAGCGGGCTGGTCTGGTCGATGAAATGCTTCAGCGGCGCGGCCATGTTGCCGAAGCGCGTCGGCGAGCCCAGCGCCAGCGCGGCGCATTGGTTCAGGTCGTCGAGTTCGACGTAAGGCGGGCCGTCGGCCGGCACCGCAGGCTGCGGCTGGTCGACGACCGTGGCCACCCGCGGCACCGTGCGCACCCGCGGCAGCACGCCCGGGACTTCGGCCACCCCCTGGGCGAGGGAATCGGCGAGTGCACGCGTGCCGCCGTGTACGCTGTAATACAGGATCAGGACTTCGAGCATCACGCAATCCTATGCCGACGCGGCGACTTTGGTCCGGATGGCCGGAATCGATCGAGATTGTGCGCCTGCTGCTGCGGCGCTTCGGCGACGCGCGCCTGGCGCAGACCGCCGCCAGCCTGGCGTTCACCAGCCTCGTCTCGCTGGTTCCGCTGGTCGCGCTCGGCTTTGCGCTGTTCACGGCGTTCCCGGCCTTCCACCACCTGCAACTCGCACTGCAGCAGCGCTTCGCGCAGGCCTTGCTGCCACCGGCGATCGCCGACACCGTGCTGCGCCACCTGGACCAGTTCGCGGCGCAGGCCAAAGGACTCGGCGCCATGGGAATTGCCGGCCTGGTGGTGCTGGCCACGACCATGCTGCTGACCGTCGACAAGGCACTGAACGCAATCTGGCGCACCGCGCGGCCGCGGCCGCTGGCGCATCGGGTTCTGCTGTACTGGACCGCGCTGACCCTGGGGCCACTGCTGATCGGTGGCGCGCTGGCCGCGTCGGGCACGCTGCTGGCCGCGCACCAGGGCTGGATGCACCGCAGGCTCGACCACGGCGCCGATGTCGCGTTGGGCGCTGCGTCGTGGCTGCTCAGCGTGCTCGCGTTCGGCGCGTTGTACCGCTATGTGCCGAACACCGAGGTGCGCTGGCGCGACGCACTGAGCGGGGGCCTGCTCGCGGCACTGGGATTCGCGCTGGCCGGGCGTGCCTTCGCCTGGTACATCGACAGCGTGCCGACGTACACCGTCGTCTACGGCGCGTTCGCGGCGCTGCCGCTGTTCCTGCTGTGGCTGGACTGGAGCTGGATGGTCGTGCTGCTCGGCGCGCTGCTTGCCGCGACGCTGCCGCTGATGCGCGTGCGCGCGCGTCCCGAGGTGCCGGGTGCCGGCGCCGACTTCGTGCTCGCGGTGCGTGCGCTTCGGCGGCTCGACGCGACGCGGCAGGCGCCGCCGGCCGGGCTCGGACTGATCGAACTGGCCGCAGCGCTTCGTTGTGATCCGTTGCGCCTGCAACCGCTGCTCGACGCGCTCGAGGACATCGGCTGGATCGCGCGCCTGGCCGCGCGCCCGCTGCGCTGGGCGCTGCTCGTCGACCCGCAGCACACCCCGATCGCCGCGTTGGTCGACCGCCTGCTGCTGCAACGCGACTCTGCCAGGCGACTGGCGCCGCAACTCGACGCCCTGCTCGGCAGTGCGCTGGACGCACACGTTTTGCAGCAGCTGCTCGACAGCACGCCGCACGACGCCGGGCAGCACGGAAGCTTGACGCCACATTGACGACCGCGAGCGAGCGCACGCGCTAATCTCCGGCTTGGAAAGGCGTCGGAGCATGACATGCAGATCACGGTCCACCGCGCTCAAGAGCTGGCCCGGGTACGCCGGGCCATCGCCGGCTCGACCTACAACCTGGCCAGGGTTCTGCAACAGCGCAGCAGCCACGGCGTGGCCTTCGTGCCGATCCGCTCGATGCAGGTGCTGGCAGTGCTCGGTGCGGACGAATTCGTTTTCGTCGACGGCATGCAACGCGCCTGGGCAATGCTGGCCTGGGACCGCTTCGGCAGCGCCGAGCGCGACAGCCTGAGCCAACCGGTCGCTTTCGACTGCGTCGCCTACACGCCGCAGGCCACGCTGGCCATGCAGCGTCTGCCGCGCGAACTGCACCTGGCGCTGCTCGGCCTGGCGGCGCGCAGGCCGCAGGCCGGACCCGCGCAGGTGCTGGGGTTCAGGCCGGCGCCGCGCTGAAAGGAACGCGGCGTCAGTCGTCGTCGCCGAGCTCGGCGCTCCAGCCGCGCTGGCGGGCACGCGCGATCGCCGCGTCGTACAGCCGCGCATGGCGCGCGGCAAGCTCGGGCGGAAGCCGGCTGGGCAGACCGCCGATGGCGTCCCACTGCTGCTCGACGCGTTGCATCAGCGCCTGCATGCGACCCAGGTCCCAGCCGGCGCAGTCCTCGTCCTCGGAGATCAGGCCGAAGACCTGGGCGTCGAGCACGATGCGGCCGAGCTGGGTGATGCCGTGGCTGTCGGCATGCAGTCCGGGATACGTGGTGTCGTGGCTCATCGGGTCAATCCTGCGTACAGCAGCGGCAGCTTCTCGGGCAGGCGCTGCACGTGGTCGACCACGGTGTAGCGGGTGGCGCCGAAAATCCGCGACACGTACTGGTCGGCGCGCGGATCCAGGCTCATGCAATAGGTTACGACACCGTCGCGGCCGATCTCCTCGACCGCCTTTTTCGCGTCGGCCCGCAAGTAGTGCGGATCGCGCACGTCGACGTCGGCCGGCTCGCCGTCGGTCAGCACCATCAGCAGCTTGCGTGACGCGCGCTGCCGCGCCAGGTGGTGGCCGGCGTGGCGCATCGCCGCGCCCATCCGGGTCGAAAGCTGGCCGCGCATTCCGGCAAGCCGGCACTTGGCCTCCTCGGCCCACGGCTGCTCGAAATCCTTGAAGCGCTGGTACTGGACGTCGTGGCGGCCGTCGGAGCAGAAGCCGTGGATGGCGAACGCGTCGCCGACCTGATCGATGGCGTCGGCCAGCAGCACGCAGGCCTGCCGCGTGAGGTCCAGCACGGTGTGGTCCTGGCCGGCGACGCGCTCGTTGGTCGATTCCGACAGGTCCACCAGCAGCAGGATGGCGAAGTCGCGGGTGCGGCGAACGCTGCGCTGCATGACGCGCGGGTCGGGCTGGCGCCCGAGCCGCAGCTCGATCTGGCCGGCGATCGCAGCGTCGAGGTCGATGTCGTCGCCGTCCTCGAGCTTTCGCACCCGCTGCACGCCCTGCGGCTGCAAGGCGTCGAGCAGGTACTTCATGCGCCGCACCTCTCGCGCGTACTGCGTCGCGATGGCCTCGACCGCAGCCAGCTCGCCGCGCGGGCCGCGCCGCTCGAGCACCGTGGCCCAGGCCGGACGCTCGAGCTGGATCTGGTAGTCCCACTCGGCGTAGTGAAACGGCTCGGACACCGGCTCGCGCCCCCACATGGCGTTGACGCTGACGCCGGCATCCTCGTACGGGAACAGCTCGCTGCCCAGCACCCAGATCTCCTGGGCGTCGTCGCCGGCGTTCTCGACGTCGACCTCGTTGGCCATTTCCATCACGTTGACATGGCGACGGACCTGGTGCACGCGATCGAAGCCGGCCGCGGCGGCACGCTCGGCATCGAACCCGGCGAACGCCCAGATGTAGCGGTTGTCGTCGCGGTACGGCGCACTGGGCACGTCGTCGCGCGGATGGAAGGCGAGCGCCTTGGCCTGCAGCCGATGCGCCAGCTGCACGCCGATGTCCCACGACAGCCGGTTGTCGTGCAGCCGCGGCTGGGCCGCGGCGAACAGCGCACGCGCCTCGGCGATCCACGGATCGTCGTCGACGTAGCCCGAATCGAGCAGCGCGCGCGCCAGGCGGTCGAGCCAGTCGCGCACGCTCGCGCCGCGCTGCGGCGTGGCGTCGTGCAGCCGCGCCCAAAGCGCCTGCAGGCCGGGAAAGCGGGCGATCGCCAGCGCCTCCACGCGCGCGTCCTCGACGACGCCGATCACGGCCATCTGCAACGGGCTGAGCGCCTCGGCGCTGAGCGGCGCGCGGGTGGCGACGACGTGCGCGGCGCAGTGCGCGGCTGCGGCGCGGTACAGCTCGAGCGCCGGGACTCCGGCGTGGTCGTCGTAGGCGTCGGGCAGGTGCAGCAGGTAATCCTCGATGAACGGCCGGTAGCCGTCGCGGTTCTCGAAGTCGCCTGCTGTCGGGCGCATGAAGAAGTCGCGGCCCCAAAGCGCGCGCAGGTACATATTGAGCCGGCGCTGCACGTCGACCAGCAGCGTGCCCTTGCGTTCCTTGCGCAGCATGGCCTGCGCTTCCTTCGACTCCAGGGCGAAGTAGCGCAGCTGCTCGGCGTAGTCGGTGCGGTAGGCGTGCGCACCCCACAGCGCCCAGCGCCGCAGCCCGCCCAGCGTGAGCTGGTGCAGCAGGGTGTCGAGGTGCTCGAGCAGCGGGCGCACGCCGCGCGGCGCCTGCGCCACCAGCAGCGCGATGAACTGCAGGTAGCCGATGAACAGCTCGGCGTCGCCCAGCCGCGCAGCGGCGGTCGGCGCGGTCGTCAGCAGCAGCTCGATGACCGCGCCCGAGGTCTTGGACGCCAGTGCAAGCGCTGCGCCGGCCAGCTCGGCGAGCACGTCCTCGCCGACCTCGGCGGCAACGCGCGGCGCCTGCTCGATCCAGCTCAGCACCAGCGCGTCGCCGCGGCCCAGGCCGTGCAGCGCGGCGGCGGCACGGGCGTAGTTGTCCAGGCCGCGCGGACTCAGCTGCCGTGCGGCGTCGGCCCACGCAGCGCGCAGCGCGTCGCGGCCGTGCGCCGAGAGCTCGTCCAGGTACGGTGCGTCGTCGTCGAGCGCGAATGCCATGGCCGGACCTCGCTGCGCGCCGCGTTCAGAAAAAGGTGCCGACCGCAGCGTCGAGCGCGTCGCGCATGTCCGGGTCGTCGGTGATCGGGCGCACCAGCGCGACGCGACACGCCGCCGCCGGCGCGACGCCGCGCTGGATCAGGCTGCCGGCGTGCACCAGCATGCGGGTCGACAGGCCCTCGTCGAGGCCATGGCCCTTCAGGTTGCGCGAGCGCTCGGCGATCGACACCAGGCGCTGCGCCACGTCGGGCGCGACGCCCGATTCGTGGGCCACGATCTCGGCCTCGGCGGCGGCTTCCGGATAGCTGAAATCCAGCGCGCCGAAGCGTTGCTTGGTCGACGCCTTCAGGTCCTTCATCAGGCTCTGGTAACCCGGGTTGTACGAAATCACCATCTGGAAATCGGCGTGGGCGCGAATCAGCTCGCCCTTCTTTTCCAGCGGCAGCACCCGCCGGTCGTCGGTCAGCGGGTGGATCACCACGGTGGTGTCCTGCCGCGCCTCGACGACTTCGTCGAGGTAGCAGATGGCGCCGTGGCGCGCGGCCAGCGCCAGCGGACCATCCTGCCAGCGCGTTCCCTGCGCGTCGAGCAGGAA
Organism: Pseudomonadota bacterium; assembly: GCA_021805805.1. Taxonomy (GTDB): domain Bacteria; phylum Pseudomonadota; class Gammaproteobacteria; order Burkholderiales; family Burkholderiaceae_C; genus Thiomonas_A. The sequence continues at coordinate 21,241 of JAJZEB010000029.1, forward strand.
GCGCCCGACCAGGTCGCTGGCGGTCATGTCCTCGTTGCACGCCACGGTGATCAGCGGCCGGCCGAGGCGCCAGGCCATCGCTTCGACGAAGCGGGTCTTGCCGCACCCAGTCGGCCCCTTGAGCATCATCGGCATGCGCGCCGCGTAGGCGGCGTCGAACAGCTCGACCTCGTCTGCGACCGGGCGGTAGTAAGGCTGGGAGGTGACGCGGTAGGAATCGAGTGCGTGGCTCATCACAGTGTCGGGCGACAGGCCCATGGAGTTCGGTCACGGGGCGGCCCGACAGCACGTTGCCACCCGCAAGGGGCGGCCCGGGCCAGGCCCGGGCCCAGCGGTCAGGACCGCCGTGTCAGACCGTCTTGCCGCGGTAGACGACCATCGCCGCGCCCTGCGACTGGGCGAAGTTGTCGTAGCCGACCAGCCGGACGTGGTTGTCCGGGTTGGCCTTGTGGCAAGCCTCGGCTTCGGCCAGGATGCGGTCGACGTCGGTCTCGCCGAACATCGGCAGCTTCCACATGTACCAGTACGAGTCCATCAGGTGCTCGGGCTCGGTGTGCTCGATGGCCGGATTCCAGCCCCGGCCGACGATGTAGGCGACCTGCTGGCGGATCTGCTCGGCGCTCATCGCCGGCAGGTAGGAGAAGGTCTCGAACTTGCGGCTTCCCGGGTCTGACACCCGCGACTTGTAATCGATTACTGCGGACATGATGTGTTCCTTTCCTCGTTTTTACTTGTGCGCCACGTCGAGCTTGTCGACGGTGTCGAACTCGAACTTGATTTCCTTCCAGGTCTCCATCGCGATCTTCAGCTCCGGGCTGGACTTGGCCGCCTCGGTCAGGATCGCGCGGCCTTCCTTCTCGACCGCCACGCCGCGGTTGCGCGCCTCGACGCAGGCTTCCAGCGCGACCCGGTTGGCCGCCGCGCCGGCGGCGTTGCCCCACGGGTGGCCCAGGGTGCCGCCGCCGAACTGCAGCACCGAGTCGTCGCCGAAGATGTTGACCAGCGCCGGCATGTGCCAGACGTGGATTCCGCCGGACGCCACCGGCAGCACGCCGGGCATCGCGCCCCAGTCCTGGTCGAAGAAGATGCCGCGCGAGCGGTCTTCCTTGATGTAGCTGTCGCGCATGATGTCGATCCAGCCCAGCGTGGCCTCGCGGTCGCCCTCGAGCTTGCCGACCACGGTGCCCGAGTGCAGGTGGTCGCCGCCCGACAGCCGCAGCGCCTTGGTCAGCACCCGGAAATGGATGCCGTGGTGCGGATTGCGGTCGAGCACCGCGTGCATGGCGCGATGGATGTGCAGCAGCACGCCGTTGTCGCGGCACCACTGCGCCAGACCGGTGTTGGCGCAGAAGCCTCCGGTCAGGTAGTCGTGCATGATGATCGGCGCGCCGATCGACTTGGCGTACTCGGCACGCTTGAACATCTCGTCGGGAGTCGGCGCGGTGCAGTTCAGGTAGTGGCCCTTGCGCTCGCCGGTCTCGCGCTCGGACTTTTCGATCGCTTCCATGACGAAGTCGAAACGTTGCTTCCAGCGCATGAACGGCTGCGAGTTGACGTTTTCGTCGTCCTTGGTGAAATCCAGGCCTCCGCGCAGGCACTCGTAGACCGCGCGGCCGTAGTTCTTCGCCGACAGCCCGAGCTTGGGCTTGATGGTGCAGCCCAGCAGCGGCCGTCCGTACTTGTTCATGATGTCGCGCTCGACCTGGATGCCGTGCGGCGGGCCGTTGCAGGTCATGACGTAGGCGATCGGGAAGCGCACGTCCTCGAGGCGCAGCGCGCGCACGGCCTTGAAGCCGAACACATTGCCGACCAGCGAGGTGAACACGTTGACCACCGAGCCCTCTTCGAACAGGTCGATCGGGTAGGCGATGAAGGCGTAGAAGCAGGTGTCGTCGCCGGGCACGTCCTCGATGCGGTAGGCGCGACCCTTGTAGTAGTCCAGGTCGGTCAGCAGGTCGGTCCACACCGTGGTCCAGGTCCCGGTCGACGACTCGGCGGCGACCGCCGCGGCGGCCTCCTCGCGGTCGACTCCGGGCTGCGGCGTGATCTTGAAGCACGCCAGGATGTCGGTGTCCTTCGGCGTGTAGTGCGGTTCCCAGTAGGTCTGCCGGTATTCCTTGACACCGGCGTTGTACGTCTTGGTGGCCATGGGCTCAAACTCCTCGGTGGTGGTCTAGCGTCCGCGCGATCCGCTCGGCGGGGGCAGACGCACTGTACGGTGGCCAGACGATAAAAAATAATTGTTTTTTATACCTGTTACCATAGACTGGAATCTATGGTTTGACTGAACCCACCGATGCGCCATGCCAGTCTGCGTCAATTGCGCGTGTTCGAGGCCGTCGCGCGGCTGCGCAGCGTCACGCGCGCAGCAGCCGAGCTGCACCTGACGCAGCCGACGGTGTCGATCCAGTTGCGCCAGCTCGCCGAGATGGTCGGGCTGCCGCTGATCGAGCAGGTCGGCAAGAAGCTGTACCTGACCCAGGCCGGCGAGGCGCTGCAGCGCAGCTGCCGCAACGTGTTCGACGAACTGGCGCGCTTCGACATGCAGATCGCCGATTTCAAGGGCGCCAAGGCCGGACGCCTGCGGCTGTCGGTCATCACCACGGCGCAGTACTTCATCCCGCGGCTTCTCGGCCGCTTCTTCGAGCAGTACCCGGGAATCGAGGTCGCGCTGGAAGTGACCAACCGCGGCCAGGTGCTGCGCCGGCTGGCCGACAACGCCGACGACCTGTACGTGCTCGGTCAGCCGCCCGAGCAGATGGACGTGCTGGCCGAGAGCTTCCTCGACAACCCGCTGGTCGTCGTCGCGCCGCACGAGCACGCGCTGGCCGGACAACGCGGCATCACGCTGCAGCGGCTGGCGCAGGAATACTTCCTGATCCGCGAAAGCGGCTCGGGAACGCGGCTGGCGGCGGAGAACCATTTCCGCGCCGCCGGGCTGCCGCTGCGCGTGCGCATGGAACTGGGCAGCAACGAGGCGATCAAGCTGGCGGTGGCCGGCGGCCTCGGCCTGGCGGTGCTGTCGGCGCACACCCTGGCGCTGGAGCGCAACAGCGACGAGCTCACCGTGCTCGACGTGCAGGGCTTCCCGATCCGACGCCAGTGGTATGTGCTGCGTCCGGCCGATAAGCAGCTGTCGGTGGTCGCCAGCACCTTCCTCGACTTCCTGCGCGAACACGGCCGCGCGATGGCGCAAAGCCATCTGCCGCGGCTGGCCGCGTTCATGCCGCCGGCGCAGATCCCCTGATGCCGGCGCGCACCGCCGCCTCGAAGCTCTGCCCGATCGACGCGGTGTCGCGCACATTGAAGCCCAGATCGCGCAGCAGCCCGTCGCGCAGGCCGTAGACGCAGGCGTGCACGACCACCTGCTGACCGCGCGCCCAGGCGTCCTGCAGCACCGTCGAGCGGCACACGTTGCGTGCCTGCTCGAGCGCATTGAGCTCGCACAGCCGGTCGTGGCGCGCGGTGATGTCGGGCAAGGCGTCGAGTTCGGCCAGGTGCCGCTCCATGACGTCGCCGACGTGGCCCAGCCAATTGTCGACCAGGCCGACGCGCGCGCCGTCGAGCACCGCGCGGATGCCGCCGCAGCCGTAGTGGCCGACGACCAGCACGTGCTGGACCTGCAGCACATCGACCGCGAACTGCAGCGTCGACAGCGCGTTGAGGTCCGAATGCGGCACCACGTTGGCGACATTGCGGTGCACGAAGACCTCGCCGGGGTCGAGGTCGATGACCTGGTTGGCCGGAACGCGCGAGTCGGCGCAGCCGATCCAGAAATACTTCGGCGCCTGCTGCCTCGCCAGCGCGCTGAAGAAATCGGGCCGCGCCAGCCCGACGCTGTCGACCCAGCGGCGGTTGTTGGCGAACAGGCGGGCGTAGTCGGTGTCGGGCATGGTGTCGTCCAAGGCAGAGCTGGAAGCAGGCTGCATGCTAGTCCACTGCGTCAGGGAAATGGCACCCCCCGTGTGGCCCCAGGCCTGCCCAATCAAGGCGCAGGGCACAGCCGGGTTGGGCACCCGGCCCGGCCCTGGGGGCGCTCAGAAACGATGCGTGATGCCGCACTCGAATCCCTGTGCCAGCGCGCCGACCACGGCCCCGGTCGGCGCCGGCGACAGTCTTGTTCCGGCGTGGGTCGAGTCGGCAGCTGCGTTGCGCAGCCAGGCGAAGCTCGCGTGCAATTCGGTGCGCGCCGACAAGCCGTAGCGCCAGCCGAGCGCGTATTGCCACGCACGCGACGTCGCCAGCTGCTGCGGCAGCGGCGCCATCGAGCTGGCGTGCTGCCCGACCGAAGCCATCCAGCGCGCGGCGCCGTGCGGCAGCACCAGGCCAAGCGACCATACGGTCTGCTCGCCGCTGCTGTCATCGGCGGTGTTGCGCTGCACGATCGCGTCTGCACGCACGCGCCCGAAATCGTAGCGCGCGTAACCCATCCAGATGCGGTAGCCGCCGCGCACATGCTGCGGATCGCCTGGCAGCGCATAGCGGAAATTCTGGTACTGCGCGTGCGTCAGTCCCGCGACCAAAGCTCCGGCTTGGCGCTCGACGTCGAGCAGCCAGGCGCGCGGCGTCGGCGCGTCCGCCCAGCGCGGCTGCGCGAAGCGGCCGACGTTGAATGCGTATTGCGCGCTCAGCGTCACGCCGCGCAGCGGCGGCGACGTGTATGCCAGCGACTGCGCGACGCGCGACAGGCCGATCCCGGGGCGGTTGTTGCTGATCAGGCTGATGTTGCCGACGGCACCGGCGTAAGCGTCTTCGAACGCATCGACCTCGCCCTCGCGCACCGCGAGCAGTGTCGGGTGCAGGCCGGCGCTGAACGTTCCGACCCGCGTGCTCAGCCCCAGGTGCGACTCGCGCTGCATCCACCCGGCACCGCTGCAGTACTGCTGCGACGGGTCGTCCGCATCGATGCCGAGCTGCGCGATTCCGGCCGCGCAGAAGCCGGTCTCGGCGACGAACTCGACCCGCACTCCGGAGCCCAGACCGTGCGCGCCGCGCACGCCCAGACTCGACGCCGCGCCCTGTCCGCTGGCCAGGCCCCAGACCGTGCGCGCGCCTGCGTCGCGCTCGGCCGGAACCCCGGTGTCATGCACGTAGCTCAGGTCGATCGATCCGTACAGCTCGATGAAATCCGATTGCGCTGCGCGCGCCGGCGGCTCGGCTGCCGCGGCGTGCAGCGGCCACGCGAGCGCGGCCGCGATGCATACATGGTTTCTCATGCGATTGTCTCCTGCAGTGACGCGCCGGGCGCCCAATGCGCCCAGGGGCCTTGTTGGATCCGTCAAGGCCGCACTGCGTTCACGCCCGACACGCGCGAAGGCATCCCGCGCCGATCAGCCGGCGCGCCCGACGCTGTGCCGACGACCGGCACGCAGTGGAGCGGGCTGAAGCGGTTGCCGGTGGGCTCACGCCGTGCGCGCGAAGCGTGCAACGGCCCGTGCACGGCCTGCGCCGTACGCTTCGAATCTGGTACCGCGACAGGGAGAATTCAGATGCGATGGGCCCGGATCAAGCAGCCGCGCGCCTGGCGACGGCACGCGAGCGGCTGCCGGCTGGCGCAGGCGTCGATGGCCGCGGCGCTCGCGCTGACCTCCCCGCTGGCCGCTGTCCACGCCGCACCTGCGCGCAACGGCCAGGCTGCTGCCACGCCGCAGTCGCGCGACGCGGCGCCGGCGCCGGGCGATGCGCCCGATCCCGCGTTGCCATGGTCATGGCAGGTGACACGGCACCAGGCCCCTGACGTCGCCTACAAGGTGCTGTGCGCTTTCGACGGCGTCGCCATACCCCGCCCCCGGGACCTGTTCTCGGGTTTGATCGCCGGCAACAGCGGAATGCTGTACGGCACCTCATCCGGCGGTGGCGCGCACGGTGCCGGAACCGTGTTCGCGATCAATCCCGAAGGCGACTTCTCGGTGCTGTACGCCTTCGGCGCGCAAGCGGATTTCGCCGATGGTCGCAGCCCGGAAGGCCGGCTGGTTCGCGACGCTGCAGGAAACCTGTACGGCACGACGGCGTACGGCGGAACCTACAACCTGGGAACGGTGTACGTCCTCGAGGCGAAGACGCACCACTGGAAGCTGCTGCACAGTTTCAGGGGCGCGCCAACGGACGGTGCCAACCCGCAAGGCGAAATGGTGCTGGGTGCCGACGGCAAGCTGTTCGGCACCACGAGCAGCGGCGGGCGCAATGACACCGGCGCCGTGTTCGAGCTCAGCCTGCCGGCTGCGCCCGCGCGGCCCGCTGCGTCCGCTGCACCACCGCCGAGCGTGGCTGCAGGCAAGGAATCGCTGTTGTACTCGTTCCAGCCGCGCGGGAGCATCCACGGCAGCTATCCGACCGGGGGCATGGTTCGCGACCCGGCCGGGAACCTCTACGGCACCACGCGTGGCGGCGGCGCGCACGCCTCCGGCACCGTCTTCAGGATTGCGCCCGATGGCGCCGAAAAGGTGCTGTACGCCTTCAGGAAAAGCGATGGCACGCCGCAGGCAGGGCTGGCCATCAACTCGGCCGCAGACCTGTTGTACGGCACGACCGCGAACGGCGGCACGCATGCCGCCGGCACGGTGTTCAGGCTCGGCACCAGCGGCGGGGGCGCCGGCGCCTTCGAGCTGCTGCACAACTTCGGCCTGCCTGGAAGCGCCGACGGTGAACGGCCGCAGTCCCGCCTGGCGCTGGACAAGGCCGGCTATCTGTACGGAACGACGACACGAGGCGGACGCGGTTACGGCACGGTGTTCGAGGTCGACAGCAGGAACGGCCACGAATGGGTGCTGCACCGCTTCCGCGGCGCCGCGAGAGGTGACGGCGAGGAACCGCTCGGCAGCCTGCTGATCGATCGCACCGGGCGGCTCATCGGCGCCACCGCGCGCGGCGGCAAGGCGACGTCGGGAACGGTCTACATGCTTTCGCTGTGGCCGCCGCCGTCGCCGCAATGAGGCTCAGCCGGCGCACAGGCGCGACCGCGCCTGTGCGTACTCGTCGGCCATGCGGGCGATGCGCGCCGCAGCCGGCACCACGTCGCCGATCGCGCCGATGCCCTGGCCGCAGCCCCAGATCTCCTTCCACGCCTTGGCGCCGTTGACCGCGGCGGCGAAATCCATGCGGCTGGGGTCGCTCTCGGGAAGGTGCGCCGGATCGAGCCCGGCGGCCAGAATGGAGCCGCGCAGATAGTTGCCGTGCACCCCGGTGAACAAGTTGGTGTAGACGATGTCGTCGGCGCGGCTGTCGACGATCATGCGCTTGTACGCTTCGACCGCGCGCGCCTCTTCGGTGGCGATGAAGGCGCTGCCGACGTAGGCGAAATCGGCCCCCATGGCTTGCGCGGCGAGCACCGCATCGCCGCGCGCGATCGCGCCCGACAGCGCCAGCGGGCCGTCGAACCACTGCCGGATCTCCTGCACCAGCGCGAACGGAGACAGCGTTCCGGCATGGCCGCCGGCGCCGGCGGCGACCGCGATCAGGCCGTCGGCCCCCTTGTCGATGGCCTTGTGCGCGAAGGCGTCGTTGATCACGTCGTGCAGCACCAGCCCGCCCCAGCCGTGCACGGCCTGGTTGACCTCGGGGCGCGCGCCCAGCGAGGTGATGACCAGCGGCACGCGGTACTTGGCGCACAGCGCCAGGTCCTGCTCGAGGCGGTCGTTGCTGCGGTGCACGATCTGGTTCACCGCGAACGGCGCCGCGGGCTGCTCGGGGTGCGCGCGGTCCCACGCCGCCAGCGCCTCGGTGATCTGCGCCAGCCATTCGTCGAGCTGCGACGCCGGGCGCGCGTTCAGCGCCGGGAAGCTGCCGACGACTCCGGAGGTGCACTGGGCGATGACCAGGTCGGGATTGGAGATGATGAACAGCGGCGCGCCGATCACCGGCAGGCGCAGCTTGGACAGCACGGCGGGTACGGACATCGGTGGCTCCGGCGGGTCAGAACGTCTCGGCGGGCAGCGCCATCACGCTGTCGGCGCCGAACAGCACGGCGTCGCGCAGCGCGCCGCAGCGCGGCAACAGATGCGCGCCGAAGAACTCGGCGGTGGTGCGCTTGGCCTGGGCGAAGCCGGCGTCATCGGCGCCGAGTTGCTGCGTGGCCAGCCAGCCGCGCGCCAGTTGCCAGCCTGCGGCCAGATAGCCGGCCAGCATCAGGTACGGCACGCTGCCGGCGTAGGCGGCGTTCGGCGCGCTGCGTGCGTGCCCGGCGACGAAGCCGACCACGTCCTGGTACGCGCGCAGCGCGTCGCCGAGCCGGGCGGCCAGCGCCTGCGCGCCGGGCTCGGCACGCGCGGCCAGCGCATCGCGCGTGGCAGTCACGTCGGCGACCAGCCGCGACGCCTGCGCGCCGCCGTCGCGCGCGGTCTTGCGCCCGACCAGATCGTTGGCCTGGATCGCCGTGGTGCCCTCATAGATGGTCAGGATGCGCGCGTCACGGTAGTACTGCGCGGCGCCGGTCTCCTCGATGAAGCCCATGCCGCCGTGCACTTGCACGCCCAGGCTGGCGACCTCGATGCCGATTTCGGTCGAAAAGCCCTTGACCAGCGGCACGAAGAATTCATAGTCGGTGCGCGCCTGCGCCCGCTGCTGCGCGTCGGGCAGCGCGTGGCCGCGATCGTGCAGCCCGGCGGCGTACAGCGCCAGCGCGCGCGCGCCTTCGGTCAGCGCGCGCATGGTCATCAGCATGCGGCGCACGTCCGGGTGGTGCACGATGGCCACCGCGTCAACGCTGCTGCCGTCGACCGGGCGCGACTGCACGCGGTCGCGGGCGTAGGCTGCCGCCTTCTGGTACGCGCGCTCGGCCACGGCCACGCCCTGCAGGCCGACCGCGTAGCGCGCCGCGTTCATCATGATGAACATGTACTCGAGACCGCGGTTGGCCTCGCCGATCAGCTCGCCGATCGCGCCGGCGCCGACCTCGCCCTTGTCGTCGCCGTAGACCAGCACCGCCGTCGGGCTGGCCTTGATGCCCAGCTTGTGCTCGATCGACGCGCACCAGACGTCGTTGCGGCGGCCGTCGGCGAGCACCTTGGGCACGACGAACAGCGAAATGCCCTTGACCCCCGGCGGCGCATCGGGCAGGCGGGCGAGCACCAGATGGACGATGTTCTCGGCCATGTCGTGCTCACCGAAGGTGATGAAGATCTTCTGTCCGAAAATCCGGTAGCTGCCGTCGGGCTGCGGCTGTGCCCGGCTGCGCACCAGCGCCAGGTCGGAACCGGCCTGCGGCTCGGTCAGGTTCATGGTGCCGGTCCAGCGCCCGCTGATCAGGTGCGGGATGTAGCGCTGCTGCTGCTCGCCGCTGCCGGCGGTGAGCAGCGCCTCGATCGCACCGTCGGACAGCAGCGGACACAACGCGAAGCTCAGGTTGGCGCTGTTGAGCATTTCCATGCACGCCGCGCCGATCGCCTTCGGCAGACCCTGACCGCCGTACGCGCTGGGGTGCTGCAGCCCCTGCCAGCCGCCGGAAGCGAACTGGCGGAAGGCGTCGGCGAACCCCGGCGAAGTGGTGACGACGCCGTCGCGCAGGGTCGACGGCTGCAGATCACCATCGCGGTTCAACGGCGCGATCACGTCCTGGTTGAAGCGCGCGCACTCCTCGAGCACCGCGGCGGCGGTCTCCAGGTTGGCGTCGTCGAAACCGGGCAGCTCGGCGATGGCGTCGATCCCGGCCAGGTGCTCGAGGTCGAACAGCATGTCGCGCACCGGCGCTTGATAGGTGCTCATCGGGGTCTCCCGCGCGTGCCGCGGGCACGCGTCATTGGTGAAACGGATTGACGCGAGGCGGGCGCGAACGACCCGCCTCCGGCGCGATTGCTCAGAGCTTGCCGACCATCTCGGGCACGGCGGTGAACAGGTCGGCGACCAGCCCGTAGTCGGCCACGCCGAAGATCGGCGCCTCCTCGTCCTTGTTGATGGCGACGATCACCTTGCTGTCCTTCATTCCGGCCAGGTGCTGGATCGCCCCCGAGATGCCCACCGCGACGTACAGCTGCGGCGCGACGATCTT
>JAJZEB010000030.1 GCA_021805805.1 Pseudomonadota bacterium
GTTCGTCGCCCCCCCTGAACTTGCCCCGCCGACTCGACTCCTGGATGCTTGCGCTGCTCGTGGCACTGGGCGCGCTGCCGCTCGTCCCATTTGCGGTGCCGATCGTCGCCGCGCTCGCGCTGGCGGCCGCCAGTCTGCCGCTGCAGCTGCGGCTCGAGCGCCGGATGCCCGCCTGGATCGCCGCCTCGCTGCTGACGGCGTTGTGGGGCGCAGCGGCGGTGCTTCCGCTGCTGGCCATGTACCTGCTGCTGGCGCCCGCGCTGCCGGCACTGCGCGCGGCCAGCGTCAACCCCGATGAGTGGCTGCGCGCGGCGATGCACGCGCCATGGATCGGCCCTGTGCTGTCGGCGCATCAGGATGCAGTGCGCACCTGGCTTGCCGCCAACCGGCCGCAAGCGCTGCTCGCCGCACACGTCGGTGAACTGCGCGCAATCGGCGCGCATCTGCTGACGCTTGTCGTGCACGCTGCGCTCGGTCTGGCCGTGCTGTGGGGCGTTCTGGCCGGCCATCGCGGAATCGCGCATGCCATGCAGCACAGCCTGCGCCGCGTCGTCTCGCCAGCGCTTGCGCTGCGCATCGAGCACCATGTGCTGCGTTCGACCCAGGCGGTCATCCTCGGCATGGCCGGACTGGCGGCGTGGGACGGATTGCTCAGTCTGCCGCTGTTCGCGCTGTCCGGACTTCACGGCGCATTCGCCTGGAGCATCGCCTTGAGCATGCTGTCGGTGCTTCCCGGCGGCACCGGCGTGGTCATGGTGCTGGCCGCGGCGCTGCTGGGCACCCAGGGCCACGTCGCCTCCGGACTCGCCGTGCTGGGAGTCGGCCATCTGATCACGCTGTCGGGCGACATCCTGGTCAAACCGAAGCTGACCGGAGCCGCCAGCCACGCCCCGTTCCTGCTCGTGCTGCTGGCGATTTTCGGCGGCGTCGAGGTGTTCGGGATGCTCGGGCTGATTCTCGGCCCGGTGTCGGTGCTGACCGCGCGCGCGCTGCTGTTCAGCGACTGACCAGATGCGCGCGAGCGGTCAAGCCGATTCAGACTTTCCAGCGCTCGGCGAGGCGGGCTGGGCGTAGCGCGTCATATTCCTCGAACGGCTGGTGGATCCATGGGCTCGAAGGAAGCATCTCGACGTAATAGTCGGGAAGTACCGTCGAGATGCCCTTGACCCACAGCACCGCGCTGCGCATTTCGCCGATCTTCAGCGCGCCGGTGCGCAGCCGGTCGCCGACCGCCTTGAGCGTCTCGCCCGAATCGGCCAGGTCATCGACCAGCAGGACACGGCCTTCGAGCTCGCCGCGCGGCATGGTGATGTAGCTGGCGATGTCGAGCCGGCCTTGACGCGTTCCCGCGTTCTCGCGATACGAACTGGTCGACATGATCGCAAGCGGCTTGTCGAACACCCGCGACAGGATGTCCCCGGGGCGAGTTCCGCCTCGCGCCAGGCACAGGATCTGGTCGAAATCCCAGCCGGACTTGTAGATCTTCAACGCGAGTTTTTCGATCAGTGCGTGGTACTCGTCCCACGACACGTACATGTGCTTGCCGTCTTCGCTGAGCATGGTGTTTCTCGTTGTAGGGTCTGCGACCATTCGGTCGGCCGGTCCGCGTCAGCCTTCGAACGGGTGCTGCAGCACGATCGTATGCTCGCGGTCGGGTCCGGTCGAGACCATCGCGATCGGGGTTCCGCTCAGTTCGGCGATGCGCTCCAGATAGCTTCGCGCCGCGAGCGGAAGCTGCGCCCAGCGCGTCAGGCCGGCGGTGCTTGCACTCCACCCGGGCAGGCTTTCGTAGCGCGGCACGCAGCGCGCGATGTCGTCGCCGTCCAGCGGCAGGATGTCGACGTCGCGGCCGTCGAGCGTGTAGCCGACGCACACGCGGATTTCGGCGAGCCCGTCGAGGACGTCGAGCTTGGTGATGCACTGGCCCGTGGTCGCGTTGATGATGTTGGCACGCTTGAGCGCCGCCGCGTCGAGCCAGCCGCAGCGTCGCGGCCGCCCGGTCACGGTTCCCCGTTCCTGACCCACGGTGTGCAGATGGTGGCCGACGCTGCCGGGCTCGTCGATCGGCAGCTCCGAAGGGAACGGTCCGCTGCCGACGCGGGTCGTGTAGGCCTTGGTGATGCCCAGCACGTAATGCAGGTAGCCGGGTCCGACTCCGGAGCCGGCCGCAGCATTCCCCGCCACGCAATTGCTCGAGGTCACGAACGGGTAGGTGCCGTGGTCGATGTCGAGCAGCGTTCCCTGTGCGCCTTCGAACAGAAGGCGGTCGCCTCGGCCGTGCCCGAGATGGATCAGGTGGCCCACGTCGGCGAGCAGCGGAACCACGGTCTCGGCCAGTTCGAGCAGACGCTGCAGCGTCGGCTCGAACTCGACTTCCGCCGCGTGCAAGTAAGCCCGCAACATGAAATTATGCAAATCGAGCGTCTCGCGCAACTTGTCGCGCAAGCGCTGAGGGTGTTTCAGATCCTGCAGGCGCAACGCGCGGCGCGCCACCTTGTCTTCGTACGCAGGCCCGATTCCCTTGCCCGTGGTGCCGATCTTGCCCAGGCCGCGGCTTTCGCGGCTCGATTCGCGCGCCAGATCGAGCGCCACGTGCGATGGCAGCACGAGCGGGCACGACTCGCTGATGCGCAGGCGGCCGCGCACTTCGACCCCTGCTGCCTCCAGGCGGCCGATTTCGAGCATCAGATGCTCGGGATCGACGACCACGCCGTTGCCGATGAAACAGGCCACCCCCGGTCGCATGATGCCCGAAGGGATCAGCTGCAGCGCAGTCTTGTGCCCGTTGATCACCAGGGTATGCCCGGCGTTGTGCCCACCCTGGAAGCGCACCACGCCCTGGGCCTGTTCGGTCAGCCAGTCGACCACCTTGCCCTTGCCTTCGTCGCCCCATTGGTTCCCGACGACGACCACGTTCCGTCCTGTGCTCACGACAACCCTTCCCTGATAGTTCGAAATGTCCGCCGCGGCGCGCGCGTCAGGCGGCGGCCAGCGGCCGCAGCTGCCAATCGCCGTCGATCCACGCCAGTTCGCGGTCGAACGCGAAGCGGCGACTTTCCAGCGCCGCGCCGGGCGGCAGCTCGATCACGATTGCGCCGTCGGCTCGCAGCCGCTGCACCGCCTGCGCGTAGCCGGGTTGCGCCGACCAATGCGCGCGCACTGCGCTTTGCGCGCACGGCAGCGTGCGCTGACGCGCCAGTTCGCGCAGATCGAGCGAGAATCCGGTGGCCGCTCGCGGACGGCCGAAGCTGGCGCCGATTTCGTCGTAACGACCGCCGCGTGCGATCGCATCGGGCTGACCGGGCGCGTAAAGGGTGAAGATCACGCCGCTGTGGTAGCGGTACCCGCGCAGGTCGGCAAGATCGATCTGAACGTCGACTCCGGCCTGGGCGTGGACCCTGGCCAACGCTGCGAGATCGCGCAACGCGGCATCGACCGGGGCGCGCGACGGCAGCACCGAGGCGGCGCGCTCGAGAACCGAAACATCGCCGAACAGCTCGGGCAACGCGAGCACGGCTTCGCGCTGCGCGCGCGGCAGGCCGTGCAGAAGCTGCTCCAGCCGCGGCTGGTCCTTGCGCGCCAGCGATTCGACCACGGCGTCGATCTGCTCCGGAGCGAGCACCACGCCGGCCAGCACCCCGCGAACGATGCGCATGTCCGACAACGCCAGCGTGATCGCGGACACCCCGGCCAGCTGCAAGGCGCGCACCGCCAGTTGCTGGACTTCGATGTCGGCCTCCAGACCGTCATGGCCGTACAGCTCGGCGCCGAACTGCAGCGGTTCGCGGGTGGCGTACGCGCTGGGCGCACGGGTATGCACCACGCTGCCGGCGTAGCACAGCCGCACGACTCCATCGCGGTTGAGCAGGTGCGCGTCGATACGCGCGGCCTGCGGCGTCATGTCCGCGCGCAGACCCAGGGTACGCCCGGACAGCTGGTCGACCAGCTTGAAGGTGCGCAGGTCGAGGTCCTGCCCGGTTCCCGACAGCAGCGAGTCGACATATTCGAGCAGCGGCGGAATGACCAGCTCGTATCCGTAAGCCGCCGCGGCGTCGAGCAGCGTGCGGCGCAGCGCCTCGACCGCGGCCGCTTCGGCGGGCAGCACATCAGAGAATTGCTCGGGGAGCAGCCAGGCAGTCATGCGGGAAGCGAAAAAGATCGGCGCGCTGATGCGCAACAGTCACATTCTAGGCGGCGCGAGCCGTCGCCGATCAACGCCGCGGCGCGGCCGAATCGACACCGGGATCGCGCAGGTAGCGCAGGAACGCGTTCGAGGCGTCGAGCACCAGCAGGTCATCGGGCTGGCTGAAGCTGGCCCGGTACGCCGCCAGGCTGCGGTAGAAGGCCGCGAAACCGGGATCCTGGCCGTATGCGGCAGCGTCGATCGAAGCCGCCTTCGCGTCGCCCTCGCCTTCGATTCGCTGCGCCTGCGCATAGGCTTTGGCGAGCAATTCGGTGCGTTGCCGGTCGGCCTTGGCACGAATATCCTCGGCCTGCGCCGCGCCCTCGGCGCGCAGCCGGCTGGCCACGCCGATCTGCTCGGCACGCATGCGTGCGTACACCGCCTTGGTCAGGTCGGCGCCGAGATCGACGCGCGACAAGGAGAAACCGTCCAGCGTCACGCCGCTGGCGCGCAGGGTTCCGGCGACGCGCTGTTGCACCGCGGAGTCGATCGCTGTGCTGCCGTTGCCGATCAGGTCGGCCAGCGTGTGGGCTCCGATCTGCGCACCGAGCGCCGAGCGAACGGCATCGTGCAATTGCGATTCGGCACGGCTCATGCTGCCGCCGAAGGTCCGCACGAACGCTGCCGGATCGGCGATGTGCCAGCGCAGCGTCCAGCCGACGACCAGCTCGCGTTCCGAGCGCGTGGCGTAACGCTCGGCATCGTTGCTGCGAAGCAGCAATCCGCGGCTGTCGAGCAGCAGCACGTTGTCGACCGGAGTCGGCCATTTCAGATACAGGCCGGGCTGGCGCAGCACGGCACGAACCTTGCCGAGCGAGAACACCACCGCATCCTGGCCCTGGTGCACGATGAACAGGCTCGAAGCGGCCAGCCCCAGGGCCACGACGCAGGCGACGACGACGGCGAAAACTCGGTTCATCAGCGAATCTCAGCGAAAAGCACGGCGACGCAGCGAATCGCGCACGCTGTCGGACGCGCCCGGCGACGAAGCCGCCGAGGCAGCAGCATCCGGAGGCAGCGCCGGCATCGACGCGGCCGGAATCGGAACCGCGGGCTGCGCGACGGATTTCGCCGCAGGCGGCGCGGCAGGCAGCTGCACGACGCTGCCTTGCGGAACGATCACCTTGCGCGCCCTGCTCAGGATGTGCCGCATGGTCTGCAGGTACAGTCCGTCGCGCGTGACCCGAGGCGCCTTGCGGTATTGCTGCAGGATCAGATCGAAACGCGCGGCGTCACCCTGCGCACGGGTCACGACGCGGTCGCGGTAGGCCTGTGCCTGCTGCACCTGCCGGTCGGCGTCGCCCTGGGCGCGCGGCACCACGTCGGCGGCATAGGCCTGGGCGCTGCGCAGCAATGCGTCGCGCTGCTGCGCAGCCTTGAGCGCATCGTCGAAGGCTGCGCGAACCGGCTCGGGCGCACGCAAGCTCTGCACGGTGACGTCGGACAGCACGATGCCGCAGGGCGCTGAAGCGAGGTCGGCGGCGATGCGCTGGCGCACTGCGGCGGCCAGCTGCGACTGCGGCATGGCCAACAGCTGATCGAGCCGCTCGCCGCCGATGACCGCGCGCAGCGCCTGCGCGGCCATGGCGTGCAGCAACGCGGCCGGATCGCGCTGCGCGAACAGGAACGCCCGCGCGTCGCCGACGCGGTAGCGCACGCTCATGCGCACGTCGATGATGTCCTGGTCCGCGGTGAGCATCGCCGAGGCCGGAGCGCCGGTGCCGGGAACATCGGCGCCGCTGCCCACGTCCACGCTGCGCAGGCTCGCCATGTCGACGACCTGCTGCTGCTCGATCGGCGACGGCAGGCGCCAGTGCAGCCCGGGTTGCACGACGTCGACGATCGTGCCGAAACGCGTCACGACGGCTTGCTGGCCATCCTGCACGATGTAGATCCCGCCGCCGATCCAGGCCAGCCCAAGCACCAGCGCCAGCACCGCGAGCACCGTCGTGGTGCCCCGCGCCGATGGCTGCAGGTCGGGCCGGCGTGGTCCGCCAAGCCCGCGCCCGCGCCTGAACAGGCCGTTGAGGCGGCGATTGAAGTCGCGCCAGAGCTCGTCCAGATCCGGAGGGCCGCCGCGTCGGTCGTCGCGCGGATCACGCGGCGACTGCTGCGCCGGGCGCGGAGCGCGCTGGCGCTCGGGGGTCATCATGGGCTTGGTCGGGTTCACGCGTGATGGACGTTGTCGGCGGCAGCCTGCGCGGCCAGCTCGGCCAGATGCGCTCGCAGCGCATCGAGCCCGGTACCGGTCAACGCGCTGACATCAAAGCATTTGATGCTAGCACGCCCGTCGGCCGTGGCATGCGCGGCCAGGCGTTCGCTGTACGGAACCGGCTCGGACAGCTTGTCGACCTTGTTGTAGACGAGGATCTGGGGAACGTCGTGCGCGCCGATTTCTGCCAGAACCGCGTTGACCTGTTCGATCTGGCGCTCGCGCTGCGGGTTCGACAAGTCGACGACGTGCAGCAGCACGTCGGCGTCGAGCGCTTCGTCGAGGGTGGCCTTGAATGCCTCGACCAGGCCGTGCGGCAGGTCGCGGATGAAGCCGACGGTGTCCGAGACCACGGCGTGCAATCCCTCGCCGAGATAGATGCGGCGCGTGGTCGTGTCCAGGGTCGCGAACAACTGGTCGGCGACGAACCCGCGGCTGTGCGTGAGCGCGTTGAACAAGGTGCTCTTGCCGGCGTTGGTATAGCCGACGATCGACACCCGCAGCAGCCCGCCGCGGGCACGTGCGCGGCGCTGCGTGGCACGCTGGCGCTCGAGTTTGCGCAGCCGCAGTTGCAGCAGCTTGATCTTGTCCTCGAGCATGCGCCTGTCGAGTTCGATCTGCTTCTCGCCCGGGCCGCCGCGCAGGCCGATGCCGCCTTGCTGGCGCTCCAGGTGGGTCCAGCCGCGCACCAGTCGCGTCGCGGCGTGGCGCAGGCGCGCAAGCTCGACCTGCAGTTTGCCCTCGCCGCTGCGCGCGCGGCGCGCGAAGATTTCCAGGATCAACGCGGTGCGGTCCCAGACCGGAACTTCCAGCGCACGCTCCAGATTGCGCTGTTGCGCCGGCGACAGCGCGTTGTCGAACAGCACGCAACGCGCCTGGTGCTGCTGCACCAGTTCCTTCAATGCGTCGACCTTGCCGCTGCCCAGGTAAAGCGCCGGGTCGACCCGCCGCCGCGCGCTCCACAGCGCGTCCAGCGGCTGCAACCCGGCCGACAGCGCGAGTTCGTGCAACTCGGCGAGTTCGCGGTCCGGCTGCGGCTGGCCGAGGTCGACTCCGACCAGGATCGCTCCCGGCGGCCGCTCAGTCTGCGTCGGACTCGCTTGCACCGACGTGGAAGTTCACGGCGCGCGAAGGCACCACGGTCGAAATTGCGTGTTTATAAACCATCTGCGTCACGGTATTGCGCAGCAGGACGACGTATTGGTCGAACGATTCGATATGGCCTTGCAGCTTGATTCCGTTGACCAGATAGATCGAAACCTGGACATGCTCCTTGCGCAGCAAGTTCAGGAAGGGGTCTTGTAGCAACTGCCCTTTGTTACTCATCAAACACTCCAGTTCTTATGGTGGCCGCCGGGATCCCGGCAAGCGTCTTACCATAGCATAAAAGCACGATGCGTCACCTTCATCCCGGACGCCGCGTACGCCTTGACGCAGCGGGGGCGATGCACGCTGCGCCCGGCGTCAATCAGTCGTCTTGCGGTACGGATTGTGCGATGAACGGTACTCGATGCGCAGCGGTGTTCCGTCGAGCTTGAACTGGCGCATGAAACGCGATTCCAGGTACCGGGTGTAATTCTGCGGCACGCGGTCCAGAGCATTTCCGTGGATCACGATCACCGGAGGATTTTGCCCTCCCTGGTGCGCATAGCGCAGCTTCGGGCGCACCGTTCCTGCGCGCGGGGGCTGCTGGAATGCGACGGCTTCCTGCAACGCGCGCGTCAGGCGCGGTGTCGACAATTTGGCGAACGCGGCGCGGTGCGCTTCGCCCACGGCGCGCAGCAGCGCGCCCAGGCCGCGCCTGCCCAGCGCCGAGATCTCGAGCTGGCGAGCGAAGCCCAGGAACGGCAAGCGCTCGCGCACGCTATTGCTGAACAGCTGACGCCTGTAATCGTCGGCCTTGTCCCATTTGTTCGCTGCGACAACGAGCGCACGGCCGGACTCGACGGCGAAACCGGCAATGTGCGCATCCTGGTCGGTGACGCCTTCGCTGGCGTCGAGCAGCAGCACGACGACGTTGGCGGTCTCGATCGCCTGCAGCGTCTTCAGCACCGAGAATTTCTCGACCGTTTCGAATACCCGGCCGCGGCGCCGCAAACCGGCGGTGTCGATCAGCGTGTAGCGCACGCCGTCGCGCTCGAACGGCACCTCGATGGCGTCGCGCGTGGTCCCCGGCTGGTCGAACGCAATCACCCGCTCCTCGCCCACCAACGCGTTGATCAGCGTCGACTTGCCGACGTTGGGACGGCCGGCGATGGCCAGCTTGATCGCGTGCGGTGCCTGCGCGCCGTCGGGCTGCGCATCGTCCTGCGGGGCTGGGCCCAGGCGCGCGACGACGGCATCCAGCAGCGTGCCCACGCCGCTGCCGTGCGCCGCGCTCAGCGCAAGCGGCTGGCCCAGGCCGAGTTCGTGGAACTCGGCCAGCGCACTGGGCGGCAGGCCTTCGGCCTTGTTCACCGCCAGAAGAACGTTCTTGCCCGTCTTGCGCAGATACGCCGCGATCTGTTGATCCAGCGGCGCCAGCCCGGTGCGCGCGTCGGTCAGGAAGACGACGACGTCGCTTTCCGCGATCGCCTGCCGCGTCTGCCGCGCCATTTCCGCAACGATACCGGTGTCGACCACGGGTTCGAAGCCCCCGGTGTCGACGACCAGGAAGCTGCGCGCGTTCCACTGCGCGCGCGCGTAGTGGCGGTCGCGCGTCAGCCCCGGAATGTCGGCGACGATCGCGTCGCGCGAACGCGTGACGCGATTGAACAGCGTCGACTTGCCGACATTGGGCCGGCCGACGAATGCGACGACCGGGATCATTGCGGCCGATAGGCGAACACGCCGCCGTGGGCGGTCACCGCGATCATGGTGCGTCCGTCGGCCAGCAGCGGCGAGCGGATCGCCCCACCGTCCGTGGAGAACCTCCCGATCAGGCTACCGTCGTGCGCCGACAGCAAACTGACGTAACCCTGGTAATCGCCGACCGCGACCGTTGCGCCGATCAGCAGCGGAGCGCTCAGGCGCCGGTATTTGAGCTGGGCGTTGTTCCACAGCGGATGGCCATCGGCGGCGGCGTACGCCTGCACCACGCCATTGCCCTGGGCAGCCACCAGCATGCTTGCGTCGAGACTCACTGCGGTGTGGCCCGCGGCCTCGACGCTCCAGCGCAGCGCGCCGCTGCTGGTGTCGACGCAGCCGATGGTGGCATCGAACGCACGCGCGCACACCAGTCCGCCGGCCAGCGCCGGAGATCCGGTGACGCTGATCATGCGCTCGACCTCGGTGCTGCCGCGCGGGTACGCCAGCGCGGTCTGCCAGCGCAGCACCCCGCCGTCGAGCGACACCGCATCGATACGGCCCAGCGCGTCGCCCGCGAGTACGGTGCCGCCGTCGACGGTCAGGCCTGCCGGGTACTGCAACAGCAACGCCGGAGCGCGCAGTTCAAGGTTCCACAGCTGCTTGCCGTCGGCAGCGTTGAACGCCCACAGACGCTGGTCGGCACCCTGCACGACGATGATTCCGCGGTGCACCAGCGGCGGTGTGGTCACGCTGGTCGGGAGCCGGTACAGCCACAGCACCTGTCCCTGCGGGCCCAGCGATACCAGCTGGTTGGCCGAGTTGACCACGGCGCTGAAATTCCCATCGCTGCCGACGCCGGCGCTGATTCCTCCGGCGACCCGCGTGCGCCAAAGCACGCGGCCGTCGCGCACGTCGATGCGCGCGACGCTGCCGTCGGCGCTGGCGACGACGACTCCGCCTGCGGCCAGCGCGGCGCCGAAGGTCGGCGGCACCGGGTCAAGCTGCACCGACCACGCCTGCTTGACCTGCAGGATCGGCGGCACCGCGCCAAGCGGAGTCGGGTCGGGGCGCTTCGGTGCAGACGCGCAGGCACCGAGCAACGCAGCGCCCACGATTGCGGCAGCCACCGTGCGGGCCAGACTGCGATTCCCGGTCATGAGCGTCCTCCGACGGCTTGCAGGTGCAACTCCACGCTGTTGCGGTAAGCCGCGTCGGCCGGCAGTTGCTGCAGAGCCTGCAGATAGGCCTGTCGCGCCTGCGCGCGATGCCCCTGCAGCGCCAGGATGTCGCCGCGGCGCGCGCTGAACAGCCCGGCGAACGCAGCGTCCGGGCTGGCCTTCACGCTGGCCAGCGCGGCGTCGAACTGGTGCGCGTCGGATTGCAGCGCCGACAGCGCGAGCAAGGCCGCCGCGCGATACGCCGGGTCGGATGCGTGCGCGCCGGCCCAGCGCAGCAGCTGCTGGGCCTGGGCGACGTCGCCGGAGCCGGCCTCTGCCTTGGCCAGCTCCAGCGCGCCATCGGGGCATAAACGCTGGAGTTGAAATGCCGACGCAACTCGGTGCAGACGGCACCTGCACCGGCCATGTCGCCGGCAGCCAGACGCTGTCCGATCTGCGAATAAAGCGCCGACGCCTTGGCAGCCTGCTGCTGCTGCCACCACTGCCAGCCGCGCGTTCCGGCCCACACCAGCATCGCCGCGGCCACCAGCAGCGAGATCCAGGTCCCCCACTGCTCCCAGAATTCGCGCAATTGCGCGAGTTGATCTTGTTCTTCGAGGTTGTAGCTCATGTCTCGACCTAGGTTGAGTGCGCGATTCTAGTGTGCTGCCCCGAAGCCGAGCAGGCGCAGCAGCGCGCCAACCGGCTGCAGCGCCACGCGCTGCTGCTGGGCCGCATCGCCGCTGGGATCGCGCAGCGATTTGAGCGAGACTTCCCCGGCGGCCCATTCGTCGGCGCCGAAGATCAGCGCATGGCGCGCTCCGCTGGCGTCGGCCTTCTTCATCTGCGACTTCAGGCTGCCGCCGCCGACATGCTGCAGCACGCTGCAACCGGCCGCGCGCAGTTCCTCGGCGAGTTCGAGCGCGCGCGTCAGCGCCGGTGGGTGCGCCAGCACCAGATAGACGTCGGGGACCAGCGGCTGCGGCAGCGCATCGTCCTGCGCGAGCAAATCGAGCACGCGCTCGACGCCCAGCGCCCAGCCGCAGGCCGGAGCCGACTTGCCGCCGATCTGCGCGATCAGACCGTCGTAGCGCCCACCGGCGCATACCGTGCCTTGCGCGCCCAGCCGGTCCGTGACCCACTCGAACACGGTCAGGTTGTAATAGTCCAGGCCGCGCACGAGCCGCGGGTTGACACGGAAATCCTGGCCTGCCGCGCGCAGCAGCTGCTGCACGCCGTCGAAATGCGCGCGCGACTCGGCACCGAGCTCGTCGAGCAGGTTCGGCGCGCCCTCGATCAAGGGCTGCAGCGCCGGATTCTTGCTGTCGAGGATGCGCAGCGGATTGCTGTGCAGGCGCCGCCGCGCATCGTCGTCGAGCTGGCTCAGGTGCTGCTCGAAATACGCGATCAGCCTGCCGCGGTGGCGCTGCCGCTCTTCGGGCTGACCCAGGCAGTTCAATTCGAGGCGCACGTCGCGCAGACCGAGCATGGCCCACAGCCTGCGCGCCATCAGGATCAGCTCGGCGTCGACGTCGGGGCCGGCGAATCCAAGCGCCTCGGCACCGACCTGGTGGAACTGCCGGTAGCGACCGCGCTGCGGGCGCTCGTGGCGGAACATCGGGCCCGCGTACCACAGCCGCTTGCCGCCGTCGTACAGCAGGTTGTGCTCGATCGCCGCGCGCACCACCGCTGCCGTGTTCTCCGGGCGCAGCGTGAGCTGCTCGCCGTTGAGCGCATCGATGAAGCTGTACATCTCCTTCTCGACGATGTCGGTGACTTCGCCGATTCCGCGCACGAACAGCGCGGTGGGCTCGACGATCGGGGTGCGGATGTTGCGGTAGCCGTAAGCGTGCATCAGCGCGCGTACCTGCGCCTCGAACCATTCCCAGGCCGCCGATTGCGACGGCAGCAGATCGTTCATGCCCTTGACGGCATTGAGTTTTGCGTTCATGCGGACGGTTCAGCGCGAGGCGGTTGCGCCCCAGCGCTGCTCGATGTAGCGGTTGACGATGTCGATGAACTGCGCTGCGATGTCGTCGCCGCGCAGAGTGTGGCGCTTGCTTCCGTCGATGAACACCGGCGCGGCTGGCTGTTCGCCGGTGCCGGGCAGGCTGATGCCGACGTCGGCGTGGCGGCTCTCTCCCGGGCCGTTGACGATGCAACCCATCACCGCCACGCGCAGGCTCTCGACTCCGGGGTACAGCGCGCGCCACTGCGGCATGCGCGCGCGCAGATGGGTGTCGATCTGCTGCGCCAATTCCTGGAACACGCTGCTGGTGGTACGCCCGCAGCCCGGGCACGCGGTGACGCTGGGCACGAAGGTGCGCAGTCCCAGAGCCTGCAGCACTTCCAGCGCGACGACGACTTCCTGCGTACGCGCCTCGCCCGGAGCCGGCGTCAGCGACACGCGGATGGTGTCGCCGATTCCCTCCTGCAGCAGCACGGCGAGCGCACTGCTCGAGGCGACGATGCCCTTGGTTCCCATGCCGGCCTCGGTCAGCCCCAGGTGCAGCGCATGGTCGCAGCGCCGCGACAGTTCGCGGTACACGGCGATCAGATCGCGCACCCCCGAAACCTTGCACGACAGCAGCACCTGGCACGGCTCCAGCCCAAGCTCGACCGCGCGCGCCGCCGAGTCCAGCGCCGAGCGCACCAGCGCCTCGTACATCACCTGCGGCGCCGGCAGCGGAGTCGCCGCCGCGGCGTTGACGTCCATCAGCGCGGCCAGCAGGTCCTGGTCCAGGCTGCCCCAGTTCACGCCGATGCGAACCGGCTTGTTCCAGCGTGCGGCGACCTCGATCATCTGCGCGAACTGCAGATCCTTCTTCGCGCCCTTGCCGACGTTGCCGGGATTGATGCGGTATTTGGACAAGGCCTCGGCGCAGCCGGGAAACCGCGTCAGCAAGGTGTGGCCGTTGTAGTGGAAATCGCCGATCAGCGGAACGTCCACGCCCATGCGATCGAGCTGTTCGCGGATTGCAGGGACCGCGTCGGCAGCCTCGGGCGTGTCGACGGTGATGCGCACCAGCTCGGATCCGGCCTGCGCCAGCTCGCGCACCTGGATCGCGGTGCCGATGGCGTCGGCGGTGTCGGTGTTGGTCATCGACTGCACCCGCACCGGCGCATCGCCGCCAACCGTGACGACGTGCGCGCCCCAGCGCACGCTGGCCTGCAGCGTCGCGCGGCGCGCGGGCGTCGCGTCGGGAATCGGAGTCGGGTCCATGTCCACGGGATCAGGGCAATTGCAGATGAACGACGTTGTTCGGCGACGACGCCAGCGGCACCGGACGGTTGCGGAACAGCACACGGGTGTGCGCCGCATTGCCGATGGTCAGCTGCAGCGGCAGCTGTGCGGGCGCTGCCGCCACGGACTGCGTCACTCCGGGTTTCAAGATGGCGCGAAACACGGTCTGGCCGTCGGCGGCGCGCACCTCGATCCAGCTCGGCGCGTTGGCGCGCAGTTGCAGCGGCGCGGACGCCATCGCGCTGGGCAGCCCCAGCGGTCCCGGAGGCTGCGTCGACGCGCCAACCCCGCTGCTCGCCGGTGCGAGCAGCGCCGGTTTGACCGCCTCCGGTGCTGTGCCTGGTCCCGCCGCGGGCCTGGCTGCGCTGGCCGCGCGCGTGCGCTCCGCGGCAGGCGACTGCGGCCGCGACGCCGCGCGCAGCGGTGGGGCCGAGCTGGGCCCGACGGCATGCGGGGCGGCGCGGCGCGCAGCATGTCGCGGCAGCAGCACGAGCGCAAGCGCGGCGACCACGAGCAGCGCCGCCGCGGCGAGCCAAACACGGTACGGACGCACCGGAGCGACGCTGGCGGCGACGGCCACCGGCTGCGGCAGGACTTCGCTGGCCGGCGGCAGGGACCGCATCAGCGGCTCGACGTCGACCTTCAGCGCCTTGGCCGCTGCGCGCAGCAGCGCGCGCGCATACGAGGCGCTGTGCAGAGGCGTCCAATCGCCGGCTTCGAGCGCCTCGATCTTCTCGCGCGCCACCTTCAGCTGGCTGGCCAGCTCGCCGCTGCTGCGCGCGGCGGCTTCGCGCGCCTCGCGCAGCAAAGCGCCGGCGCGTTGGCGCGCCTGCAGCCCGTCGTCGATTCCGTCTTGCGTCACTTCAACAGTCCGGTGTCGCCGAAATGCCCCTGCTGCACCGCGATGGCTTCCTGCGTATTCGGGAAGCGCTGTGTGAGTTGCGCGGTCCAGGCGGCCTGGCGCTGCGCATCGCCGAGACCGTGCGCGATCAGCACGCCCAGCCACAACGATTGGGCGTTGGCCGCAGGCGAGTCGTTGACGCGCGCGATGTAGAACAACGCGTCATGGTCGCGGCGCAGCCGGTGCAGCGCCAGCGCCAGGTTCGTCGCCATCGCCGGGTTCGCCGGATCGAGCGCGAAGCCCTGACGCAGCGTGTGTTCCGCACCTGCGGCGTCTCCGGCACGCAGCTGGCAGACGCCGTACGCCAGGTCGGTGCGCTCGGCGCTGCGGTAGCCGCGCACCTTCAGCGCGCGCGAGAACTGGGTGAACGACTCGGCATATCGCCCGCGGCTGCACAGGAACCAGCCGTAGTTGTGCAAGGTGTCGCCGTTGTCCGGCTCCAGCGAAAGCGCTTTGCGGAACGCCGAGTCGGCGCGCCCGTCGTGGCCCAGTCCCATCTCGATCAGGCCTTTCATGTTGTACGCCGCGACGTAATCGGGCGACAGCTGCAGCGCCTTCTCCGCTTCGCCCAGCGCGACTTCGCTCTGGCCGCGCTGGTAATAGCCTTCGGCAAGTTCCAGGTGCACCCGCGCGTTCTGCGCCTGCGGACTGCTGCCGACTGCGCGGGTGCTTGCCGGCGGCGCCGCACAGGCGCCCAGCAGCATGGCCAGCAGCGCCGCGCCGGCAGCGCGCGGAATCGTCAACGGTTTCATCGCATCTCCCCGGGTTGGGCCGCTTGCGGCCGAATCGGTATTTCGCGCTGCAGTCTGCGGCTCAGCCGATCCTGCACGTCGCCGGCAAGCTGGCCGCAAGCCGCGTCGATGTCGTCGCCGCGGGTCTTCCGCACGGTGGTGACAAAGCCGGCGTCGCTCAGGATCGCCGCGAACTCGGCCACGCGCGCGGCAGGCGAGCGCCGCAGCGGCGAGCCGGGAAACGGGTTGAACGGAATCAGGTTGAACTTGCACGGGAAGCGGTCGCGCAACAACGCGACCAGTTCCTTGGCATGCTCGGGCTGGTCGTTGACCCCATCGAGCATGCAATACTCGAAGGTGATGAAATCGCGCGGCGCATGCTGCAGGTAGCGCGAGCACGCATCCAGCAGTTCGTCGAGCGGGTGCTTGCGATTCAACGGCACCAGGCGATCGCGCAGCGCATCGTTCGGCGCGTGCAGCGAAACCGCGAGCGCCACCGGACAGTCCGCTGCCAGCCGGTCCATCATGCGCACCATGCCCGATGTCGACACCGTCACGCGGCGCCGCGACAGGCCGTAACCGTCGTCGTCGAGCATCAGCCGCAGCGCGGGAAGCAAGGCGCTGTAATTTTGCAGCGGCTCGCCCATGCCCATCATGACGACGTTGGAGATCGCGCGCTCACCTGGCGCAAGGCCCAGTTCGGCGCGCATGGCGAATTCCGCCTGCCACAGCTGGGCGATGATTTCCCCGCTGTCGAGGTTTCGGCTGAATCCCTGCGCCCCGGTCGAGCAGAACGCGCAGCCGATCGCGCACCCCGCCTGAGACGACACGCAAAGGGTATTGCGCGAAGCTTCCGGAATGAACACGCTTTCGACCGCATTGCCCCCGCCGACGTCGAACAACCACTTGACGGTCCCGTCGCGCGAACGCTGGCACGTCTGCACCGCAAGCGCGCGCAGCGCGGCATCACGCTGCAGCCACGCGCGCAGCGGCTTGGCCAGATCGCTCATCGCGGCGAAATCGGCCTGCCCGCGCTGATGGATCCAGCGCATGACCTGACGCGCACGAAAGGGTTTCTCCCCGTGCGCGGCGAACCAGTCCAGCAGGCCGGCCCGATCGAACTGGAGCAGATTGGTGGTCATTGGCCGGGCGATCTCCCGATCAGCGCGAGAAAATCCAGTTCGCCGGGAAGAAGAAAGCGATCTCGGCCGCCGCGGTCTCCGGACCATCCGAGCCATGCACCGCGTTGGCATCGATGCTGTCGGCGAAATCGGCGCGGATCGTTCCCGCCGCCGCCTTCTTCGGATCGGTCGCTCCCATCAGTTCGCGGTTTTTCGCGATCGCACCCTCGCCTTCCAGCACTTGCACCAGAACCGGACCCGAGGTCATGAAGTCGACCAGATCCTTGAAGAATGGGCGCTCCTTGTGCACCGCGTAGAAGCCTTCGGCCTCTGCTCGCGACAAATGCATCATCCGCGCCGCGACGACCTTCAGGCCGGCACTTTCGAATCGATCGATGATCTTGCCCATGCAATTTTTCGCCACGGCGTCGGGTTTGATGATCGACAGCGTACGTTCAGTCAATTTTTTCTCCGTAAATCAAGGAATTAAAAGCAAACCATGAGATGATAGTCAACTCTCAGCGCTGCCCCGGGCGCAACGCCGGCAAACTCAGCGCGGGAAATTGCGTCGTTTGCCGCCGGGCCCGGCGCCGCTGCCCAGCGCTGAGCGGGTCGGATCAGGCTGCGCACCGCCTGGCTTGCGGCGTCCACGCTTGTTGCGCGCTCCGCCTCCGCCTCCACCTGCACCTCCGCCTGCACCGCCTCCGCCGCGCGCTGCGCGGCCGAACAGTGCGTCGACCGCACTCATCGCATAGCTGTTCGGCCCCGGCTCGCGCTCCGGAACCTCGCGCTCATCGTCGGCGCGGCGCAACTGCGCGATTCGCGCCTCGCGGCTGGCGCGGCCGAACAACGCGTCGACCGCGCTCATCGCATAGCTGTTCGGGCCCGGCTCACGCTCGCTGCGTTCACTGCGCTCGCCTCGCTCCGCCCGTTCGCCTCGCTCTGCCCGTTCGCCTCGCTCCGCCCGTTCGCCTCGCTCCGCCCGTTCGCCGGTGCCACCTTTGCGCTTGGCTGGCTGCGCGCCGCCCGCCTTGCGCTTGGCTGCCTGGCCGATTCCCGCGCGCGCCAGCATGGACTTGACGTCGTCGCGTTCGATTTCGGCGAAATCGCCGCGGCGCAATCCTGCCGGCAGCGCGATCGGACCGTAGCGCACGCGGATCAGGCGACTGACGGTCAGGCCGACGGCTTCGAACAGGCGCCGCACCTCGCGATTGCGACCTTCGGCGATGACCACCCGGTACCAACGGTTGGCGCCCTCGCCGCCGGCGGCTTCCAGGCTCAGGAAGCGGGCCGGACCGTCCGCGAGATCGACCCCGCCCAGCAGCGCGCCGCGCGCCGCGTCGTCGACCTCGCCGAGAACGCGAACCGCGTACTCGCGCTCGACTCCCTGGCTCGGATGCATCAGCTTGTTCGCCAGCTCGCCCGAGGTCGTGAAAAGCAGCAGCCCTTCGGTGTTGATGTCCAGGCGGCCGACCGCAGTCCATTTCGCCCCCTGCACCCGAGGCAGATTGCGGAACACCGTCGGGCGTCCGTCGGGATCCTTGAACGTCACGACCTCGCCAACCGGCTTGTGGTAGATCAGCACCCTGGCCGGCGGCGGCGCGATGCGCACTTTCAGCGGCTTGCCATTGACCCGGATCTGATCGCCGGGCTGGATGCGCTGCCCGAGGTGTGCCGGCTCGCCGTTGACCGATACACGACCTTCCGTGATCAGTTCCTCCATTTCGCGACGCGATCCGATTCCGCCCTGCGCGAGGACCTTGTGCAGCTTGGGCGAGTCGGGCGCTGGCGCCAGCACCCTGCGCGTTCCAGGCGACGCCGCCTCGGCCAGCTCGACGGCGCGGTCGAAATCGCCCGAGACGACCTCCTCGAGACGCACCGCAGGGGCTGCCGGCGCCTTCGGCGCGTCGTCGGCTGCTGCGCCGGAGTCGACCACGGCCTGCTGCGCGTCACGCGACGCACCCTTGCCGCGGCCGCGTCGGTTGCGCCGTCGCGCGCCGTCACGCCCGGGCCCGGGCTCGGCCGCCCCGGGCGCTCCCGCCCGGGAATCCCCCGCCTGGACTTGCGCGTCTGGCGCTTGCCCGTCTGGCGCTTGCCCGTCTGGCGCTTGCGCGGCGGGCGCTTGCGCGGCGGGCGCTTGCGCGGCGGGCGCTTGCGCGGCGGGCGCGTCGGCAGCGGGCTGCGCGGCTGGCTGCGCGGCGCTTGCCTGTGCCTGCTCGTGTCGTTCGGTGTCTTGCTCGGTCATGGACGATTCGTTGGGGTCAATCGGTTTCGGAAAGCTCGCTGCGATGGGGGGAAGGCGATGTGTCGCCTGAGTGCGCAGGATCCGCGGCATCGTCGATCGGCAGCGTGATCTGCTGCGGATCGACGAATGCGCCGTCGTGTGGCGCCGGCAAATCGGAGATCGATGCCAGGCCGAGGTCGTCGAGGAACTGGCGGGTGGTCGCGTACAGCTGCGGTCGCCCGGGGCCTTCGCGATGGCCGATGACCTCGACCCAGCCACGGTCCTCGAGCTGGCGCAGCACCTGGGTGTTGACCACCACGCCGCGAATGTCCTCGATGTCGCCGCGGGTGACCGGCTGGCGGTGCGCGATGATCGCCAGGGTCTCCAGTACCGCGCGCGAGTACCGCGGCGGTTTCTCGGGGTAGAGCCGCTGCAGGAAGGGGTGCATGTCTTCGCGGCTCTGGAAGCGCCAGCCCGCGGCCACCGCGCGCAGTTCGACCCCGCGTTCGCTCCAGTCGCCGCGAATCTCCTCGAGCAGCGCGCGCACCGTATCGGCGCCGATCTGTTCATCGAACAGGTTGCGCAGGTTGTTGACGCTCAGCGGCTGGTTGGCACACATCAGCGCGGTCTCGATGACCCGCTTGGCCAAAGCAATATTCATGCGTGACAGGAACGATGCGCGTTGCACAAACCGCCGGCATGGGGCCTCGGGCGGGAGCGCCTGCCACGCGGTGGCGTGTCTGGCGGCTCGACGGCGCGACGTGCGTGCAATTCTACTCGATCGAGCGCGGCGGGGACGGTTCGCCGCCGCCGGCGGCCTGCGGCGGGTAGTACGCGTCGGCATGCACGTCGCCCGGCGCCACGCCGCGCGCGCGCAACGCCGCGGCGACCGAATCGACCATGGCCGGCGACCCGGCGAGGTAGACCTTGGCGCCGACGAACGCAGCCGTGTCGGCGAGCAAGGCATCGCCGACGCGGCCACGGCGCCCCAGGCTGCCGTCTTCGACCACGATCTGGGCGGCGAACTGCGGGAATGTGCGCGCGAGCGCATCGAGTTCGGCGACTCCGTAGACCTCGTCGGCGCTGCGGAACCCGGCGTACAGGCGCACCGGCTCGAGCTTGCCGTTGTCCAGCGCAGTGCGCGCGATCGACAGCATCGGGCCCAGGCCGGTTCCGGCGGCAACCGCGTACAGCGCACCGGCGTGGCGCGGTCTGAAGTGGGCGCTGCCGTGCGGGCCGTCGACCCAGACCGTGGCGCCGGGAACGAGCACGCTGCCCAGAAGCCCGCTGAATGCGCCTTGCGGGTTGCGGCGGATGTGGAACTCGAGCAGGTCGTCGTACTCGGCTTGCACCGGGGTGCCTGCCATCGAGAAGTCGCGTGCGATCCACGCGCCGTCGGCGTTGCGCACCTGCAGCGAAGCGTACTGCCCGGCCGCGAACACGAACGGCGCGCCATCGCGGTCGACATAGTCGATGTGCAGGCGCAGCGCGAACACCTCGCTGGCCAGCTGCTCGAGTGCAGCGACTCGGGTGAGCAGGCGACGCTGCGGCGGTGCGATGTAGTCGTCGCTGTCGATCAACCGCAATGCGACATCGCCGCGCACTCTTGCGCAGCACGCCAGCACCAGTCCCTGCGCGCGCTGCGCCGGCGGCAGCGCGGCCTCGCTGCAGGCGTCGAGCGCGACGCTGCCGGAGACGATCGCGCACTTGCAGCTGCCGCATTCCCCCCGCCTGCACGAATAGCCGATCGGGACTTCGTGCCGGCGCAGCACCTTCAACAGGTTGTCGTCGTCGTGCGCAGCAAGCTGCAGCGCGCGAGCGGGAATCGAGATGGTCGGCATCGGAACATCGGCCTCGGCTTAATCTCGTATTGTGACAAATTCGCGCGGCACCCGCTGCGCGCCCGCGATCGCCGACAATACTCCGATGCACACCGGACCGATCCTGCACTGCAACCGATGCGGCGTGGCCGTCGTCTACCGCGTTCCCGAAGGCGACAGCCTTGCGCGCGCGGTCTGTCCGAGCTGCGCCCACATCCAGTACGAAAACCCGCGCAACATCGTCGGCACCGTCCCGGTTTGGGACGGCCGCGTGCTGCTGTGCCGACGCGCGATCGAACCGCGGCATGGACTGTGGACGCTTCCGGCGGGATTCATGGAACTGGGCGAGACCACCGCACAGGGAGCGCTGCGCGAAACCCGCGAGGAAGCTGGAGTCGACGTCGAACTCGACGCCCTGTACTGCGTGGCCAACGTGCGCCCGGTCAGCCAGGTCTACCTGCTCTACCGCGCGCGCATGCTGCACCCGCGCTGGGAACCCGGCGCCGAGACGCTCGAAGCGGCGCTGTTCGCGCCCGACGAGGTGCCGTGGGACCGCATCGCGTTCCGCACCGTGTCCGAGACCCTGAGGCGCTATTTCGCACAGGCCGCGCACGGCGAATTCACGCTGCAGACCTTCGATATCGATTGAAGCCCGGGTGCGGGTGCGCGCGCTCAGCCCACGCAAAACCCGTGCGCGCCCAGAGCTCCGGAGGCGACGCGCCACCACCCCAGGCCGGCGAAGCCGAGCATCAGCACGCCGGCGCCGAGTCGCGCCGCGCGCGCCGTCGCGCGCTGGCTGACGCGCCGCAGCACGTGCCCGGCCAGCAACATGTGCGGCAAGGTGCCGATGCCGAAAGCGGCCATGGCCGCCGCACCCTGCAACGCGCTGCCGCCGAGCAGCGCCAGCGACAGCGCCGAGTAGACCAGCCCGCACGGCAACAGACCCCACAGCAGGCCGGCGCCGAGGCGCCGCGGCATGCTCGACAACGGCAGCAGGCGCCCGAGCAATGCGCCGCCCAGCGCGGTCAGTCGCGCGCGCAGCGCGTCGGCGCCGGGAAGTCGCCAGCGCGCGCCGGCGGCCCGCCCGAGCGCCTGGCGCAGCAGCCACAACCCGCTGCCGGCGAGCACTGCATTGCCGGCGGCATACAGGCCGAGCTGAAAGGGACGTGCCTGCACCGACCACAGTCCCGATCCGATTCCCCCGGCCACGGCGCCAAGCATCGCGTAGCCCGCCACGCG
Organism: Pseudomonadota bacterium; assembly: GCA_021805805.1. Classification (GTDB taxonomy): domain Bacteria; phylum Pseudomonadota; class Gammaproteobacteria; order Burkholderiales; family Burkholderiaceae_C; genus Thiomonas_A. The sequence continues at coordinate 21,620 of JAJZEB010000030.1, forward strand.
CGCCAACTGCAGCTGCAGGCCGCGGCGCAACAACAGCCGTGCAGGCAGCAGCGGCTGCGTCTGCATCGCGCGCTCGCTGGCCACGACCAACCCCGAGCACATCGCAGCGCAATGCAGGCCGCCGGTCATTCCCATCACCAGCAAGGTGATCACCAATGGAGCATTCATTCAAACAAGAACATCAATTCGTGTTAAAAACCCGACGAAAACATCGCTAGGCGTATCACCCATGAAAGCCATACCCGCCGCAACGATCCATCGGATGGACCGTCCTCACCCCTGTGACGTGTGCTTTCAAAGCCGATTCTGCCTGCCGATCGCGCTGCCTCAGGACGAGCTCGAGCGCATGCGCGACATCATGCAGACGACCATTCGCATCGGCAAGGGCGAACGCTTGTTCGAAACCGGGCAGCCGATGGACAAGGTGTTTTCGGTGCACGCCGGCTCCTTCAAGTCGGTGGTCAGCAGTCCGGACGGGCGGCAGCAGATTGTCGGCTTCCATGTCCCTGGCGAAATGATGGGATTGGAAGGTTTCTCGACCCGCGTGTACATGACCGACGTCGTCGCGCTCGAAGACAGCGAGGCTTGCGAGATCGACGTTCGCGTGCTCGAGAGCACCGCACGCGACCTGCCGACCTTGCAGCATCAAATCCATTGCCTGATCGGCAACCGGTTGGCGCGCGCGCAGCAGGACCAGTTCGTGCTCGGCAGCATGCAGGCCGACGAACGCCTGGCGCGTTTCCTGCTCGACCTGTCCGAACGCTACAAGGCGCGCGGGCTGTCGCCCGACGAATTCGTGCTCAGGATGAGCCGTGAGGAAATCGGCAGCTATCTCGGCCTCAAGCTCGAGACGGTCAGCAGGCTGATGTCGCGGTTTCACCAGGCCGGGCTGATCCACGTTGCCCAGAGGCAGGTGCGCATCACCAACCGCGACGGCCTCGGCGAACTGCTGGTCGCCGGCGAGCGCTGACGTCTCGGGTCGGCGCTGCTTATTCGAGCAGGCCGCCGTCGTCGTCGTCGACCGGTCCACCGAACATCCACAAGTTCAACACGCTGGCCACCCAGCACAGCAGCCACAGCACGATCAGGCCCGCGGTGTAGCCGCCTGCCCGGCTGAACGCCATCGGAACGCCGAACAGCACCAGCGAGCGCGGGTCGATCGCGCTGAACAGCAGCCCGGTGGCAGGCAGCGCGACCAGGAACGCGGGCCACAACGCGCGCCAGTAACGCCGGTGTGCCGGTCGCATCGCAGCGCCGCTTCAGACGCCGGGCAACACCGGCGCGGCCGCACCGGGTTCCCAGATCCCCGCCAGCCGCCACTTCGCGGTATAGACCGCGACCGTGTAGCGCACCGGGCTGGTCGTCGCGCTGCCGACGTAGCGCCCCGGTGCCACGCGGCGCATGACCACGGTGCGGTCGCCCGCCGGCGCGTACGGGTGGCGCAGAAGCAATGTCACGGTCGCTTCGGGCGGTGGCGGATCGAGCTGCAGCGTGATGGTGTCGCCGACGCGGCTGATCTGCCCTTCGAGCCCCATTTGCCTGGCGTGCAGCTCCTTGTCGATCTGGACTCCGATATGCAAGCCCTTGGTGTAGTAGTGGCTCGTCACCACCGGATCGGCATAACGCACTGCGATCCAGACCGTGATTCCGGAGATCACGACCATGCTTCCAGGCAAGGCAATCAGGAACCACAGCCAAGGCTCGCGGTACCAGGGACGAGGCGCGGGTACGGCTGCGGCGGAGGATGGATGCGTCATGCTCGCTTCTCCTGCGGGATGCGGAAGATGGTCACGGCACGATGAAGGTGGTCGTCGTCGAGACCACGATCGGATGTGCGCCGTCGGTCCGGGTGTCGATGCGGATCTTGTAGATGCCCGAGTGCGTGCTGTCGGGAACCTCGACCTCGAGGGCGCGCAGCAGATTGGTCGACGCAGGCAGCGGGACCGCGCCGACCGGGTTTTCGATGCGCAGGCCGGGCATTCCCTGGGCCGAGAAAGTCACTGTTCTGGCCTGGTTGGACGCGTTCATCAACTGCACCTGATAAACGTTCTCGAGATATCCTTCGCCGACCTCGCGCGCCAGCACGCGCCGGTCTCGCATGATGTTGACTTTCAGCGGTTTGCGCATCGCAAGCCCGCCGACGAAGATGCCGACCATCACCAGCAGGATGAGGCTGTAGATCACGATGCGCGGGCGAAGCAGGTGGCGCCATTGCTGCGCTTTGGTCCAGCCGTACTCGATCGCGTTCTCGCTCGAATAGCGGATCAGTCCGCGCGGGGTCTGGAGCTTGTCCATCACCTGGTCGCAGGCGTCTGCGCACGCGCCGCAGCCGATGCACATGTACTGCAGTCCGTCGCGAATGTCGATTCCGGTCGGGCACACCTGCACGCAGATCGAGCAGTCGATGCAGTCGCCCTTGCCTTGCGTGCGCGGGTCGACGCCGCGCTTGTGCTTGCCGCGCGGCTCGCCGCGACCTGAGTCGTAGCTGACGATCAGGGTATCGCGATCGAACATCACCGATTGGAACCGCGCGTACGGGCACATGTACTTGCAGACCTGTTCGCGCATGAATCCGGCGTTGCCGTACGTCGCGAAACCGTAGAACAGCAGCCAGAATGTTTCCCAGCCGCTCAGGCTGAACGTCACCACCGAAGTCGCGAGCTGGTGGATCGGCGTGAAGAAGCCGACGAAGGTGAAACCGGTCCACAGCGCCACCGCGATCCAGATCCCGTGCTTGATCGCCTTGCGCGCGAACTTGCGCGCGTTCATCGGCTGGTTGTCCAGCCGGATGCGCGCCAGCCGGTCGCCTTCGACCTTGCTCTCGATCCACATGAAGATCTCGGAATAGACCGTCTGCGGACACGCGTAGCCGCAGAACAGCCGTCCGGCGATCGCAGTGAACAGGAACAGGCCGTAGGCAGAGATGATCAGCAAAAGCGCAAGGAAGATGACGTCCTGCGGCCACAGGATCAGACCGAAGAAATAGAACTTGCGCGTCGTCAGGTCCAGCAGGAAGGCCTGACGCCCGTCCCAGCGCAGCCACGGCAGTCCGTAGAAGATGATCTGGGTGAACCAGACCATGCCCCAGCGCATGGTGGCGAAGAATCCGTCAACCGACCGCGCGTAGATCTTTCTGCGCGCCTCGTAGAGGATTTCCTCGGTCGCCAGGAAATCGGCGTTGCTCGAGCCTTCTGGAGCGTTCATCAAACCACTCATGTCGTCAAGAAAAGCGAATTGCCCGGGCGCGCATGCAAGCGCGCCCGGGCACCCTGAATCAGACCATCGTCACTGTGCGACGATCGCCTTGTCGCCGTGGCCGAGGCCGTAGATATACGCCGCCAGGACGTGGATCTTCTCCGGCTCGAGGTGGTTCCTCTGCGCCGGCATGTGTCCGCTGTGGCCATGCTCGATCGCGCTTTCGATCGCCGCGAGCGACGAACCGAACAGCCACTGGCGCGTGCTCGACGCCAGGTCGGGAGCGCCCAGCATCTGGTTGCCGTCGCCTCCGGCGCCGTGGCAGGCCGCACACACGGTGTCGAACAGCGGCTTGCCCTTGGCCGCCAGCGCCGCATCGTGGCTCATTCCCGAAAGACTGCGCACGTAGTTGGCCACCGCGGAAACGTTGGCCTGGCCGATCGCGGCGACCATCGGCGGCATCATGCCTTCGCGTCCGTCGGTGATGGTCTGCGTCAGCGTGGCCCCCGCGTCACCGTACAGCCAGTTCTTCGGATTCTGGCTGCTCAGCTTCGGGAAGCCACGCGAGCCGCCGGCGTCCGAGCCGTGGCATTGCGCGCAATACGTCAGGAACAGGCGCTGGCCCGTGGCCATCGCCGCCGGGTCCTTGGCCAGCGCAGCCACCGACATGGCGTTGTACTTGGCGTAGATCGGTGCGATGCGGGCCTCGTAGGCCTTCGATTCCTGCCGGTACATGCGCGCGCTGGTGAAGTGCAGCGTGCCGGGGAAGAACGCAAGCCCCGGGTACAGGACCAGGTAGGCGACCGCGAACACCAGCGTGAGCACGAACAACCCCATCCACCAGCGAGGAAGCGGATTGTTGAACTCCTGCAGATCGCCGTCCCAGACGTGGCCGGTGGTGGCGATGACGTGGCCGCTGTGGTCGCGGAACACGGTCTGTCTGGCCGTGGCACGCAGGAACACGAACAAACCGATCAGCGACACGATCGTGACGCCCCCGATCCAGTACGCCCATGCCGGGGAGGTGAATTTATCCATGGTTCTGATTCCTCGTTTGGTCGTCGCCGCCCGCGTCGTGCGCGGGCTGCGTCAGCGAGTCGAGGAACGGGATCATCCCGTCCTCTTCGTGCTGCTTCTTGTAGCGCGGGGCGTACGCCAGCCACGCGATCCCGGCGAAGGAAAGCATCGACACGACCGTGACCGCGGATCCAATGACTGCGATGTTCATGTCAGCTCCTCACTGGCGCACGTTCGTCATGTCGCGGCCGAGACTTTGCAGGTACGCGATCAGCGCGTCCTCCTTGGTCTTGCCCTGCAACTCGGCGGGCGCGGCGGCGATCTGCGCGTCGGTGTACGGCACCCCGAGCACGCGCAGCGCGCGCATCTTGTCCTGGATCATGCCGCGGTCGGCAGGCTCATGCTGCAGCCATGGATAAGCCGGCATGGTGCTCTCCGGAACCACGTTGCGCGGGTCGCGCAAGTGGATGCGCATCCACTCGTCGGAGTACTTGCCGCCGACGCGCGCCAGGTCCGGGCCATTGCGCTTGCTGCCCCACTGGAACGGATGGTCGTAGACGAACTCGCCGGCCACCGAATAGTGGCCGTAGCGTTCGACCTCGGCGCGCAGCGGCCGGATCATCTGCGAGTGGCACAGATAGCAGCCCTCGGAGACGTAGACGTCGCGGCCCTCGAGTTGCAGCGCGGTCAACGGATGCACGCCCGGAATCGGCGTGATGTCGGCCTTCTCGAAGAACAGCGGCACGATCTCGACCAGACCGGCGATGCTGACCAGGACCGCGACCAGGACGATCATCAAGCCGACGTTGCGTTCGATCGACTCGTGGCTGAATTTGCTTGCTGCCATGATGGCATTTCTCCTTGTCGTCGAACGTTCAGGCGTGCGCCGCTGCCAGTTCCGGAATCGGCGCGTCGACGGCCTTGCCCTGGCGGATGGTGCGGTAGCTGTTGTAGACCATCAGGCACATGCCGAAGATGTAGATCACGCCTCCGAGCAGCCGGATCGCGTACAGCGGCTTGACTGCCTCGATCGACTCGATGAAGCTGTAGGTCAGCGTTCCGTCGGGCTGCATCGCGCGCCACATCAGGCCCTCGGTGACTCCGGCGACCCACATCGAGGCGATGTACAGCACGACGCCGATGGTCGCGGTCCAGAAGTGCCATTCGATCAGCCGCTTGCTCCACATCTGGGTCTGTCCCCAAAGCCGCGGAATCAGGTAGTACAGGCTGCCCATGGTGATCATGCCGACCCAGCCCATCGCGCCCGAGTGCACGTGACCGATGATCCAGTCGGTGTAGTGGGCCAGCCCCGAGACGGTCTTGATCGACAGCATCGGACCTTCGAAGGTCGACATGCCATAGAACGACAGCGCGGTGATCAGGAACTTCAGGATCGGGTCGTCACGCAGCTTGTGCCATGCGCCCGACAGAGTCATGATGCCGTTGATCATGCCGCCCCAGCTCGGCGCCAGCAGGATCAGCGAGAACACCATGCCCAGCGACTGCGCCCAGTCCGGCAGCGCGGTGTACAGCAGGTGGTGCGGTCCGGCCCACATGTAGACGAAGGTCAGAGCCCAGAAGTGGACGATCGACAGCCGGTACGAGTAGATCGGACGTTCTGCCTGCTTCGGGATGAAGTAGTACATCATGCCGAGGAACGACACGGTCAGGAAGAAGCCGACCGCGTTGTGCCCGTACCACCACTGGATCATCGCGTCCTGCACCCCTGCGTACGCCGAGTAGCTCTTCCACGAATCCCAGGCGATCGGCAGCTTGGCGTTGTTGACCACGTACAGCAGCGCGATGGTCAGGATGTAGGCGCCGAAGAACCAGTTCGAGACGTAGATGTGGCGCGTCTTGCGCTTCATCACGGTGCCGAAGAAGACGATCGCATACGCGACCCAGACGACCACGATCAGCAGGCTGATCGGCCATTCCTGTTCGGCGTACTCCTTGCCGCTGGTGATCCCCAGCGGATACGTCACCGCGCACAGCACGATGACCGCGGTCCACCCCCAGAACGTGAAGTCGGCCAGCTTGGGCGCGAACAGCTTGGTCTGGCAGGTGCGCTGAACGATGTAGTACGAGGTGGCGAACAGCGCCGATCCGCCGAAGCCGAAGATGATGCCGTTGGTGTGCACCGGGCGCAAGCGGCCCCAGCTCAGCCACGGTATGCCGTAGGTCATGTCGGGCCAGATCAACTGGGCGGCGATGATGATTCCGACGAGCATCGCGACGACGGCCCAGACCAGCGTCATCACGGTGAACTTTCGGACCACCCCGTAGTTGTATGTTTCGTTTGTCAATGCTTGCGCACTCATGTCATCTCCAGTCGAACCTGTCGAAGCTCCCTAAGCGGGCGGCGCACGCGCGGTTGCGCGCGTGCACGCCTGGCTCGCAAGTTACCGGAGGGAACATGCGTCACACTTGACTTGCGTCAAGCGGTGGGGAGAAGCCAGCGCGGACCACCCTTATCGGGTGGTTTCTTGCCGGGCATCAGCAATCCGGGCATCCGCGTCGCCCAAAACCGGAGCTTGCTCGCCAGGCGGTTGCGGCGGCGTGTCGTCGTCCATCAGGATCGCGTGCGCCGGGCCTTCCATGTCGTCGAACTGGCCGCTTCGCGCAGCCCACCAGAGCAGCAGCACGATCAGCCCGACGACTGCGACGCTGATCGGGATCAGCACGATCAACGCGCCGTCCATGTCGCCTCCCCGCGCCCCGACCAGGCCAGCCGCGCCGAGTTCAGCACCACCAGCAGCGACGACGCGCTCATGCCCGCGGCGGCCCACAGCGGGGTGATCCTGCCGGCCACCGCAAGCGGCACGAACACCGCGTTGTACAGCACCGCCCAGACCAGGTTCTGGCGCATCACCGCCTGCGCCTGCCGCGCCACCAGCACCAGCAGCGGCAGCGCGCGCATGTCGTCGAACGCCAGCACCACGTCGGCGCCGGCACGTGCGATCGGCGCTGCGTTGGCAAAGCTCACCGAGACGTCGGCCGCGCCCAGCGTGGGCGCGTCGTTCACGCCGTCACCGACCATCGCGACCCGTGTGCCGCCGGCCTGCAGCGCATGCACCCGCGCCAGCTTGTCCTGCGGCAGCATCGCGCCGCGGGCGCGCTCGATTCCGACGCGTGCGCCCCAGGCCTGCGCCCGCTGCGGCAGGTCGCCGCTGAGCAGTTCGACCTCGGCGCCGTCGGCGCGCAGTGCGGCGACCGCATCCGCGGCGCCGTCGCGCAAGGTCTCGGCCACTTCGATGCGCGCCAATGGCGCGCCGTCGGCCAGCGCCAGTTCGAGCACGGTGGCACGCGGGTCGGCCGCGGTGGTCGGCTGACGCGGCCGCCCGAGCCGCAGCGTTCGACCGTCGATGGTGCCCTCGACGCCGACACCCGGCAGCATCCGCGTGCCGCTGACGGGCGGCAATGCGACGCCCTGCGCCGCGGCCTGCGCCAGCAGCGCCAGCGCCAGCGGATGGCGCACGCCCTGCTCGAGCCCGGCGGCCAGTGCCAGCGCCTGCGCCGGGCCCAGGCTGTCGTCGCACCACGTCACGCGCACCTGCTCGGCCTGGCCGGTGGTCAGCGTGCCAGTCTTGTCGAACAGCCACACGCGCACCGCGGCGACCGCGTCGAGGGCGTGACCGCGCGCCACCAGCACGCCGGCGCGCGACAGCCGCGCGGTGGCCGCGGCCAGCGCCGCCGGAACCGCCAGCGACAAGGCGCACGGACAGCTGACGACCAGCACGGCGATGATCGCCGGTGCGATCCGCGTCGGGTCGAGCCACCACCACAGCACCGCGGTGCCGGCAGCGATGGCCAGCAGCACCAGCGTGAACCAGCGCGCCGCCTGATCGGCCAGCCGCGCCGCACGCGGCTTGTGCAGCAAGGCACCGTTGAGCAGTTCGACCATCTGCGCGATCCGCGTGCCCTGCCCGGCCGCGTCGGCGCGCACGATCAGCGGCGCGTCGACATTCATGCTGCCGGCCAGCACCTGGCTTCCAGGCTGCTTGGCCACCGCCTCGCTCTCGCCGGTCAGCAGCGCTTCCAGCGCATGGCTGTTGCCGTCGAGCACCACGCCGTCGACAGGCACCAGGCTGGCGCTGGGCACCTGCACCACGTCGCCGGCGCGCAGACGAGTGATCGCCACGCTGTGCCAGGCGCCGTCGGAGTCGCGCCGGCGCACCGCGGCCGGAAGCTGCTCGATCAGTTCGTCGGCCGCGTTGGCGCTGCGGTGGCGCAGGCTGGTCTCGATCAGCCGCGCGCTGAGCAGCAGCGCGAGGAACATGCTGACCGAGTCGAAATATACCGGCCCGCTGCCGCGCATCACGCTCCAGCTGCTGACCGCGAATGCGCCCCACAGCCCCAGCACCACCGGAACGTCCATGCCGAGCCGGCGCCAGCGCAGGTCGCGCCAGCTGCCGACCAGGAAGGTCCAGCCCGAGAACAGCAGTGCCGGCAACGTGATCGACATGCTGGCCCAGCGGAAGATTCCGCTTTCCGCCGCGTTCAGCGTTCCCGACGAGAAGTAGCTCGGCATGCTGAGCATCATGACCTGCATCATCGCCAGCCATGCGACCAGGGTGCGCAGCACCGCCAGCCGGTGCGCGCGTCGCTGCTGCACTTCGCTGGCGTGGCGCACGTTCGGCGACGGCCGGTAGCCGATCCGCGCCAGCGCCTCGAGCAGATCACCCAGGTGGACCCGGGTATCGTCCCATTCGAGCAGCACCCGCCGCGTCGCATAGTTCACCGCCGCCGTGCGCACCCCGGCGATCGCGCCCAGATGGTGCTCGATCAGCCAGACGCACGCGCCGCAGTGGATGCCGTCGATCGCCACCAGCGTGCGCCAGGCGCCGCCACCGAGGTCGGTCGCGAACGCGGCCAGGAAATCGGGGTCGGCCAGGGCGCTCCATTGCTCGCGCAGCCGCGCGATGTCGGACTCGGGAAGCGCCGGTTGACCGGCGGCGTCGCGGCGGTCGTAATACGCGCACAAGCCGCCGTCGGTGATGATCTGCGCTGCGGCCGCGCAGCCGCCGCAGCAGAACAGTCGCGCACGGCCGCCGACGTCTGCGCGCACCGGCGCGCCCGGCAGCTCGGCGCCACAGTGGTGGCAACCCTCCGCGGTCGGTGCCGCGGGAGCGAACGCGGCGATGTCGGCCTGGATCATCGCGCGCGTCAGCTCCGCCGGCCGAGCCGGGCAAAGGCTTCGGCCATCGCCGACGGGGGTGCCTTGTCACGGCCACGGGCGTCGCGCCGGCCCGCGGCGGGCGCCCCGCGCGGCGCACCGG
>JAJZEB010000165.1 GCA_021805805.1 Pseudomonadota bacterium
GGCGCTCAGCTTGCCGAGTTCGAGGCCGATTTCGTTGATCCAGTCGGCCGCCAGCACGCCGGGGCCGCCGCCGTTGGTCACCACTGCGAAGCGCTTGCCGACCGGGCGGTAGCGCGAGGCCAGGCACTTGGCCGCCGAGAACAGCTCGACGAACGAGCGCACGCGCACCGCGCCGGCGCGGCGAAGCGCGGCATCGAACACGTCGTCGCTGCCCACAATGGTGCCGCTGTGGGTCTGCGCGGCCTCGTTGCCGGCCGGCTTGCGGCCGGCCTTCAGCACGATGACCGGCTTGACGATCGCGGCGCCGCGCAACGCGCTCATGAAGCGCCGCGCGTCGGAGATTCCTTCCATGTAGACGACGATGCTGTGCGTGGCTCGATCATGGGCGAGGAAATCCAGCACGTCCGGAATGTCGATGCCGGTCTGCGGGCCGATCGAGACCACGGTCGAGAAACCGACCCCGTTCTTGCGCGCCCAGTCGAGCATCGATGCGGTCAGCGACCCGGACTGCGACACCAGCGCCAGCGGGCCGCTCTTGGCCAGAGGGCCGGCATGGCTGGCATTGAGGTGCAGCGACGGGCGCTGGAAGCCCAGGGTGTTGGGGCCGAGCAGGTACATGCCTTCGCGCTGCGCGATGGCTTTCAGCACGTCGGCCTGCTGGGCGCCGATTCCGCTGGACAGCACCAGCGCGGCGCGGCAGTTGATGCGCCCGGCAATGTCCAGCGCCTCGGCCACGCGCTCGGGCCGCAGCGCGATCACCGCGAGGTCGGCGCGCGCCTTGGCCAGCTGTTCCAGGGTTCCGCTGCCGGCCGTGTCCAGGTATTGCACGTTGCCCTTGTAGCCATCTGCGGCGAGGGTTTCGCGCAGCGCATGTGCAGCCGCGGTGTCGTCGTCGGCAAAGGCGACGATCGAACGCGGCGCGAAAAGCGGGTTCAAATAGTGTTTGTCCATCGCTTTGGTCTCAGGGTTTACCCTGAAATTGTCCGTCGGGAATGCCGAAAGTCAACGACTGCAAGTCATTTTGCTGGCTGCAAGCAGCAGCCGCGGCTGGACAACGCGTAAGAAAAGTATCAAAATGCCACTGAGCCTTCACCGGCTCTTTTCAGAGAGTGTGCAATTGACCCAGGCTTTCGCGCCTGGGTTTTTTTTGTGGTGCGCCCGGCAGGGCGCACCTGCTTGGAGGTGAAAGTCCTCTACCGGCCCGGCAAGGGGAACGGTTAGCCGAAGGCAAGGGCTCCGCGGGCGACTGCGGGTCTGAAGGAAGCCGGATGGCAAAGCGCTGGCCTGACGAACAGGAAGCGGATACGAGGCGACGCATCGGGGTGAGGTGTCCATAATCATCAAAGCCCGAAACTTGCACGGAACGATGCGGCGTAGATCCGACAGGTATAAGCGTGAAGGCGGGTGCGCAATACCCGGGGAGATCTGATCGCGTGCCCGAGAGGGCTACCGGCGTCGAGAGGCGACGGGATGCACGGTCAGAAGTCAGCCGAGGCCATAGTAGGTGCCGGCACGGACCGAAGGGCCGAACGAGCAGGACCGAGAGTAGGACGTTCGATCTTGACGCCCACCGATGAGACAGAAACTGCCGCGAGGCGGGCCGAGCGCGAAGCAGCCGGACGGAATCCGGGGAGTGCGCGCGTCGGTGTCGAGGTGGGGGCAGCGACGAACGGGCGAACGAAATCGGAGGACCACCGGCTCATGGAGCGGGTGGTCGAACGCAGCAACATGCAAAGGGCGTACAGCCAGGTCATGCGCAATCGCGGGGCGCCGGGTATCGACGGACTGCACTGCGACGACCTCAAGGGCTGGCTGCAACGCCACTGGCAAAGCGTCAAGGCGGCGCTGCTGGACGGCACGTACCTGCCGCGCGCGGTGCGCCGGGTGGACATTCCCAAGCCGCAAGGCGGGGTAAGAACACTGGGCGTGCCCACCGTGGTGGACCGCCTGATCCAGCAGGCCCTGCACCAGGTGATGCAGCCGATCTTCGAGCCGACGTTCTCGGACGGCAGCTACGGCTTCCGTCCGGGGCGCAGCGCGGGACAGGCGGTGCGCCGGGCCGCAGGGTACATCCGCGAGGGACGGCGCTGGGTGGTGGACATGGATCTGGAGAAATTCTTCGACCGTGTGAACCACGATGTGCTGATGCACCGGGTCGCCAGGAGGATCGAGGACAGACGCGTGCTGACCCTGATCCGCCGCTTCCTGCAAGCGGGCCTGATGGCCGACGGGGTCGAGACAGCCAGGACGCAGGGCACGCCGCAAGGCGGGCCGCTGTCGCCGCTGCTGTCGAACATCCTGTTGACCGATCTGGACCGCGAACTGGAGCGGCGCGGACTGGCGTTCTGCCGCTACGCCGACGACTGCAACATCTACGTGTCCAGCGAACGCGCCGGGCAACGGATCATGGCCGGGATCACGGCGTTCCTTGCGGAGCGCCTGAAACTGAGCGTGAACGCGGCCAAGAGCGCGGTGGCGCGGCCCTGGCAACGCAAGTTCCTGGGCTACAGCGTGACCGCGCACAAGGAAGCTCGGTTGCGCATCGCACCAGAGAGCCTCAAGCGCCTGCGGCAACGGGTCACCGACCTGTGCCTGCGGGGGCGTGGGCGCTCGCTGGTACGGACCATCGGGGAACTCACGCCCATCCTGCGGGGCTGGATGCATTACTTCCAGCACACGCAGGGGCGGCGGGCCCTCGAGGAGATGGATGCATGGGTGCGGCGACGGCTTCGCGTCATCGCCTGGCGACAGTGGAAGCGACCACGAACCCGCGAATCGCGTCTGCGCGCGCTCGGCCTCGACGCCCATCGGGCGTGGAAATCGAGCGTCAACGGGCGCGGACCGTGGTGGAACGCCGGGGCACTGCACATGCGCCACGCGCTGCCGCCGAAGTACTTTGCCAGCATGGGGCTGGTCTCTCTGGTGGACATCCACCAGAGGCTCCAGTGTTCTGCTTGAACCGCCGGATGCGGAACCGCACGTCCGGTGGTGTGAGAGGGCTGGGGGAGTAATCCCCCACCCTACTCAATCGCACGCTCCAGCGGCGACCTTCTCAGTGCACCGCGTAATACGGGCCGATTCCGTGCGCGGTGCTGGCGCCGTTGATCGCGTACGCGATCGAGCGGCCGTAGAAGAACGGCAGGCCGAGGTCCTGCGTCAGCGTCGACGACGATGGCGACGCCAGGTACGGGAAGACCGCGACGCCGATCGTCTGCGGGCTGGTCTTCTCGACCGTGACGTCGGCGCTGTAGCTCGCGGTTCCGCCGGACACGCCGACGGTGTAGGTCTGTGGCGTCGGCGGGGCGTAGAAGCCCGACGAGTCCACCGGCACCGAACCCGGCAGGACGAGGAAATTCGCGTTGGACCCGCTGTCGATATAGCTCTTCGGGTAGGAGCTTGCGTTCAGCGTCACGGTGATGTAGCCGAGGCTGTCGGCGGGAAGGATGGTGTAGCCGCCGAGCGCGTTGTCGGTCTGGGTGTCGACGCCGAAGGTCAGCGTTCCGCTGACGCTGTTCTGCACCGAGCTGACCGCGGGCAGCGTCAGGACGACGCCGTTGTTGTCGCTGGGCAGTGCAGCCACCGGGTTCAGCACCTGGCTCGGCGGCGTGGTCGCGGTACAGGTGCTGCCGCTGCACGCGTAGTACGCCTGTCCGTCGTTGGCGAACAGGCCGACGCCGAGCACACCGTTGGCGCCGAACTGCTGCGCGCCGGCCGAAGGCGAGGCGTTGGGGCAGACCGTTCCGCCGCCGGCCAGCGCGGTCGTCGACGGCGCGAAGGTGGTGTCGCCGACGACCTGGACCGGGATCTGGCCGGTGGTGGTGTTGCTGCCGATGCTGACGCTGGCCATGCGCACCGCGCCCCACAGCGCGCTGCTGACGAAACTGGCGCATTCGCCGATCGGCTCGCCTGCGGTCGATTTCGCGCTCGACTGCATCGGCGTCAGGCTCAGGCCGCCGATCGCCGAGGCGAACAAACGCAATCCGTATGAACCGGTGTCGACCAGAACCTGCGGCACCGTGACGCAGGTGCCGGTGCCATTGCACACCGTGACGGTCACGTAGGGTATGTTTGCGGTGATGTAGCTGGAAATGGCCGGGTTCTGCTCGACGGTGACCGGCACCTGGTTGGCGTTGCCCGAGGCGGGCGGCGTGGTCGTTGAGCCGGAGGTCGAGCTCGAGCCGGTCGATGAGGTGGTACCGGACGTGGAGCCCGTGGTCGTCGCCGGCGTCGAGCCACCGCCTCCGCCACCGCCGCAGCCGGCCAGCGCGAGCGCCAGCGCGGCCGGCACGAACAAGGCGCGCAACGCGCGCATGCACGCGTGCACGTCAGTTCCCGATCTGGTTGATGTCGTAGCCCGCGGGCACCAGCGCCGGCAGGTACGCGAAGCCGCGGAACGCGCGCATGTGGCCTTCGGCGCGCACGACCAGCTGCGGGGTGTCCATCGCGATCGGCTGGTTCAGCAGCAGCGGGTGCGCGGCCAGCCAGTCGTGCAGCGCCGGAAAGGCGCCGGCGAGCAATTGCGGCAGGTCGGGCATCACCGCGCCGCTCCAGCTGACGGCGAAAACGACGCCCTGGCTGACGTATTCGGTCAGCTGCACTCCGGT
>JAJZEB010000031.1 GCA_021805805.1 Pseudomonadota bacterium
GTCTGGACAACGCCACGCGCTATCTGTGGACGCTGCCCATGTTCCACTGCAACGGCTGGTGCTTCCCGTGGGCGGTGACCGCCGCCGGCGGCGTGCACGTGTGCCTGCGGCGCATCGACCCGGCGCGTATCTGGCAGCTGCTGCGTGACGAGGGCATCACCCACCTGCACGCCGCGCCGACCGTGGTGCTGATGCTGGCCTGGCATCCCGACGCGGCCGCCGGCGCGCAGCGCGTGCGCATCGGCACCGGGGGGGCGCCGCCGACCCCGGCGATGCTTGAGCGCATGGAGCAGCTGGGAATCGAGATGACCCACCTGTACGGCCTGACCGAGACCTTCGGCCCGATCGTGGTCTGCGTCTGGCGCCCGGAATGGAACGCGCTGGCGCTCGACGCGCAGGCCCGGCTGAAGGCGCGCCAGGGCGTGGGCAACGTCATCGCGCAGGACGTGCGGGTGGTCGACGGCGAGGGCCGCGACGTGCCGGCCGACGGCGCCACGCTGGGCGAGATCGCGCTGCGCGGCAACAACGTGATGCTGGGCTACTACCGCGACGAGGAGGCGACGCGGCGCGCCTGTCCCGACGGCTGGCTGCGCAGCGGCGATGTCGGCGTCATGCACCCCGACGGCTATGTCGAACTGCGCGACCGTTCCAAGGACGTGATCATCTCCGGCGGCGAGAACATCGCCTCGGTCGAGGTCGAGCAGGCGCTGGCCGCGCATCCGGCGGTGCTGGAGGCCGCGGTGGTTGCCGCGCCGGACGCCAAGTGGGGCGAGGTGCCGGTGGCCTTCGTCACCCTGAAGGACGGCGCGCAGGTCGACGCCGACGCGCTGGTCGCGCACCTGCGCGCGCGGCTGGCGCATTTCAAGGTGCCCCGGCGCTACCTGTTCGGTGCGCTGCCGAAGACGGCCACCGGCAAGATCCAGAAATTTCGCCTGCGCGAGCGCGCGCGCGAGCAGGCGGCGGAAGACGCCACCTCGGTGGCGGGGCCCGATGCCGCCACGCGCGCGCTGCTCGACGCGGTGCGTGCGCAGGGACGCCAGCCGTTGCACGGCCTGGACGTGGCGCAGGCGCGCAGCTTCCCGAGCTGGGTGCGGCTGCTGTTCGGCCCGGCGCCGCAGCTGGCGCGCACCGCCGAGGTGACGTTGCGCGGTGCAGCTGGCGCCGCGCTGCACGCCCGGCTGTACGTCGACACGGCCGACGCCGACTGCCTGATCGTCTACTTTCATGGCGGCGGCTGGGTGCTCGGTTCGGTCGACGATTTCGACGCCTATACCGCCGAGCTGGCGCTGCGCAGCGGCTGCGCGGTGCTGTCGGTCGACTATCGGCTGGCACCCGAGCATCCGTTTCCGACCCCGGTCGACGACGCCGACGCGGCGCAGGCCGACGCCTTGCTCGGTCGGCCGCTGCGCCGGCTGGTGGCGATGGGCGACAGCGCGGGCGCCAACCTGGTCGCGGCGGTGGCGCGGCGGCGCGCGCGACGCGGCGAGCCGCGCGCGATCGACCTGCAGGTGCTGCTTTACCCGGTGACCGATGCGGCCTGCGACACGCCGAGCTACCGCGCCTTCGCCGACGGCTATCTGCTGCGCGCCTCCGATATGCACTGGTTCTGGCAGCACTACTGCGCGGACCCCGCCCGGCGGCTGCACCCGGACGCTTCGCCGTTGCGCGCGGACGACCTCGGCGGGCTGCCGCGCACGCTGCTGTTCAGTGCCGAGTTCGATCCGCTGCGCGACGAGGGCGAGGCCTACGGCCGGCGGCTGCAGGCCGCAGGGGTCGATTGCACGCTGGTGCGCTGCGCGGGCGTGCTGCACAGCTTCGTCGCCATGGTCAACCGCCTGCCAGCCGCCGCGGCGGCGTTCGACGACGTCTGCCGGCGGTTGCGCGCGGCGATCGCGGGCTGAATTCAGCCCGTCTTGCCGTCCTCCGGCAGAATGATCTCAGACGGCGGGGGCGGTCGCGAGGCCAGCACGCGATCGATGCGCTTGCCGTCCATGTCGACGATCTCGAAGCGCCACGCTTCCCAGTCGATGTGGTCCCCGGTGCGCGGCAGTCGCGCCAGCAGCAGCATCAGCATTCCGGCCAGGGTGTTGTAGCGCACCTTCTCCTGCTCGGGCAGGGTCTTGAGTTCGAGCTTGTCCTTCAGGTCGCCGACCGGGATCAGACCGTCGAGCAGCCAGCTGCCGTCGTCGCGCTGGATCGCCCAAGGCTCCTCGGAAGGATGGCTCTTGAACTCGCCTGCGATGGCCTCGAGCACGTCCTGCACGGTGACGATGCCCAGCGTCTGCCCGTACTCGCCGAGCACCAGCGCGGTGTGGTCCGGGCTCTGCTTGAACGTCTGCAGCAGATCCAGGCCGGTCAGGCTCTCGGGAACGAAGCTCACCGGGCTCGATGCCTTGGCCAGGTCCTCGATCCCCTCGCGGCGGATGAAGCGTCCGAGCAGCTCCTTGGCCGAGACCAGCCCGATGACGTCGTCGAGGTCGCCGCGCACCAGCGGGAAGCGCGAATGCGACGACTCGGCGATCTTGGCCAGGTTGGACGGCAGCGGGTCCTCGATGTCGAGGAACTCGATTTCGTTGCGCGGCGTCATCAGCGACGCGATCTGGCGGTCGTCGAGGCGGAACACGTTGCGCACCATCTCGTGCTCCTGCAGTTCGATGACCCCGGCGTCGGAGCCTTCCTCGAGCACGACGTTGATCTCTTCCTCGGTGACCTGCTTGGGCGCGTCGGTGCGCACCCGCAGCAGCCGCAGCAGCAAATCGGTCGAGACCGACAGCAGCTTGACGAACACCGACACCATGCGCGCCAGCAGCAGCATCGGTTGCGCCATGAACAGCGCGATGCGCTCGGGCGCCAGCTGGCCCAGCCGCTTGGGCACCAGCTCGCCGATGACGATCGACAAATAGGTGATGACCAGCACGACCAGCGCGGTGGCGCTGATTCCGGCGGCTTTCGGCTGCACGCCGAGTTGCTGCAGCGCGTGGCCGATCGGAGCCGAGAATGCCGCCTCGCCGATGATGCCGTTGAGCACGCCGATCGAGGTGATGCCGATCTGCACCGTCGACAGCAGCCGGGTGGGCTGCTCGGTCAGGCGAAGGGCGGCGCGCGCCGGTACGCTGCCGGCCGCGGCCATCGCGGTCAGGCGGGCGCGACGGGCGGTGACCAGCGCGATCTCGGCCATTGCGAACAGGCCGTTGAGCACGATCAGTGCGAGCAGCAGCAGGATTTCACTCATGGGCGTCGTATCAACTGCCTGTCAGGGCGCCGACAGCGCGTCGTGCGCGGGCGCGGAGAAGCACACGCCGCGGCGGCGTGGACGAAGGCACGGGGAGGGATGTCGCGCGCGACCGAGCACTCTGATCCGATGGTCAGGGTCCGGCAGGCAGGCGCGAGGTCAGGGGCAGGGTCCAATGAGTCCGGCGGCAGGGTAGGCGGGGTCCCGGTGTTGGCCCTATGCTTGGGCGTTTCACGAGCGCCGCGGCGATGGCGCGGCGGCGCGACGGAGGCGACCGACCCATGTCCGATAGCGAACACGAAGCCCGATTAGAACAGAACTCTGCGCTGGCCACCCGGCTGCAGCACAGCGCCTATCGGCCGCCCACCGGTTTCGGCGCGGTGCAGCCGCCGACCTGGCGTGCGTCGACGGTGCTGTTTGCCGACGTCGCGGCCATGCGCGCGCGCGACTGGCGGCGCAAGGACGGCTACACGTACGGCCTGCACGGGACGCCGACGACCTTCATGCTCGAGCAACGGCTGGCCGAGATCGAGGGCGCGCGCCACGCGGTACTGTGCCCGTCGGGGCTGTCGGCGATCACCCTGGTCGACCTGGCGCTGCTGGCGCAGGGCGACGCGGTGCTGCTGCCGTCCAACGCCTACGGCCCGGGCGCCGAGTTCGCGCAGTGCAGCCTGCGCGCATGGGGAATCGATGCGCAGCAGTACGATCCACTCGACCCCGATTCGGCGGCGCGGCTGATCACCCCGCGCACCCGGCTGCTGTGGCTGGAAGCGCCGGGTTCGGTCAGCATGGAAATGCCCGACCTGCGCGCGTTGGTCGCGCTGGCGCGCAGGCACGGTTTGCGCACCGCGATCGACAACACATGGGGCGCGGGAATCGCGCTGCGTCCGTTCGATCTCGGCATCGACATTTCGGTGCAGGCGCTGACCAAGTACCAGTCCGGAGGAGCCGACGTGTTGATGGGCGCGGTGCTGTGCCGCGACGACGCCTTGCACGAAACGCTGAACCTGGCGCATATGCGGCTCGGACTCGGAGTCGGCGGCGACGACGCCACGCTGGTGCTGCGCGGCCTGTCCAGCCTGGCGCTGCGTTACGCGGCGCACGATGCGTCGGCGCGGCGCATCGCCGCCTGGCTGGCGCAGCAGCCGCAGGTGCGGCGGGTTCTGCACCCGGCGCTGCCCGACAGCCCCGGGCACGCGCACTGGAAGCGCGACTGCAGCGCCGCGGCCGGGCTGTTCAGCTTCACCTTCGCGCCGCGATACACGGCGGCCCAGGTCGACGCCTTCGTCGATGCGCTGCGACTGTTCGGCATCGGCTACTCGTGGGGCGGTCCGCGCAGCCTGGCGGTGCCGTACGCGATCGACGCGATGCGCGGCGCGTCGTGGCGCGACGGCGCGCCGTTGGTGCGGCTGGCGATCGGGCTCGAGGATGCCGACGATCTGATCGGCGATCTGCAGCGGGCATTCGACGCGGCGCTGCCTGCCTGAGGCGGGCGTAGCTCCGCGGCGTCCCCGGTCAACGGCGCGCGTCGATCGCCCGCAAGAGCGCGTCCAGAGCCTGCTGCAGCGCGTGTTCGCGCTGCAGCAGCTCGGCGCCCAGGCCCGGCAGCGCATCGCGCCGGCCATCCTGCGCGGCTTGCAGCGCCTGTGCGGCAGCGGCGTGCAAGGCGGCGTGCACCGGAAGCAGCTTTTCGAACGCCGGCAACGCGGCATGGTCGCCTGCGCCGGGGCCGGCGCACCACTGGCCCAGGGTGCAGGTCTGCAGCGCGGCCAGCGCAGCGCTCGCCTGGGCAGGATCTTCGGTCGCGGCCATCACCCGGATGACCAGGTTGCGGTGGTCGTCGTGCGCCGCCTCGAGCAGCTTGTGCGTCGACTGGCGCTGCAGCGCATCGACCTGGTTCTTCAACCGCGCGCTGACGCCGGAGACGATTTCGAGCTCGCGCTTGGAGCGTGCGCTGGAGGTCGAAAGCTGCTCGGCCTGGTTGAGGATCTCGGCGGTGCGGTCCTCGATGTCGTTGGTGGCGCGTCGCACGTGTCGTGCCAGGTTGCGCACCTCGTCGGCGACCACTGCGAATCCGCGACCCGATTCTCCCGCGCGCGCAGCCTCCATCGCGGCGTTCAATGCCAGCAAGTTGGTCTGCTCGGCGATTTCGCGGATTCCGCTGACCAGCGCGCCGACCGAGCGCACCTGGGTCAGCAAGGCGTCGACCGACTCCACGTTGTGCTGCACCAGCCCCGACACGCTGCGCACGGCACGGTCGACGTCGACCATCGAGGCGCCGATCTCGGCGCCGGTGTGCACCAGGGTGTCGAGCGTTGCCTTGAGGCGTTCATTGATCTGCACGGCTTCCCGCCGGGCCGAGATGTTGCGCAGGCTCGCGTGCAGCAGCTGGGGCGCGCCGTCGCGGTTGTGCACCACGCTGACCACCAGCGAAAACAGCAGGTCGCCGGCTTCCAGCCGCGCGTGCAGCGGCGGCGCGCCGTCGGCGGCCAGCGCACGCAGCGCGGCAGCGCTCGGCCCCAGGCAGCACAGCGACTGGCCGAGCATCGCGTTCGGGTCGGCGCCGCCGAACGCAGCCGAGAAATCGGCGGCAAAACGGGCGAAGGTCGCCTGCGCCGCCGGGTTGAGCGCGACGATGGTCGCCGCGTCATCGACATCGGCGATCAGGTCGATGGTCTCCAGTCCATGCAGGGTCTGTTCGACAGCGTGACGAATGTCCGGATTCATGGTGCAGGCGAAGTGGTGACGACGACGGTCATGACGGGTGACGACACAATGCGGCCAAAGTTGACCCCCAGGCAGGCGCAAGCGCTCAGGCGTCGAACAGCGGCAGCAGACCGTCGAGGCCGCACACGTTCAACGCCACGTCGGCGGCGTCGCGCACCGCCGGTTTGGCATGGTAGGCCACGCCGAGGCCGGCCGCGCCGAGCATCGGCAGGTCGTTGGCGCCGTCGCCGATGGCGATCGCCTGCCGCGGCGCGCAGCCGAGCTCGGCGCAGGTCTGCAGCAGGGCCTGGCGCTTGCCGGCGCCGTCGACGATGCTGCCGAGCACTCGGCCGGTCAGCGCGCCATCGCGGATTTCCAGCGCATTGGCACGAATCCGGTCCAGGCCGAGGCGCTGCTGCAGTCGCTCGGCGAACCAGGTGAAGCCGCCGGTGGCCAGCAGCACGCTCAGGCCGGCGGACTTCGCCGTGGCGATCAGGCGCTCGGCGCCGGGGTTGAGCTGCATGCGCGCATAGACCTGTTCGAGCACGGCCACCGGAGTTCCGGCGAGCAGCGCCAGGCGGCGGCGCAGGCTTTCGGCGTAATCGGCGATTTCGCCGCGCATCGCGGCTTCGGTGATCGCGGCGATCTGCGCCTTGGTGCCGCTGGCTTCGCCGAGTTCGTCGATGGTTTCCATCGCCACCAGGGTCGAATCCATGTCCAGTGCCAGCACGCGAAAATCACGCAGCCGCAGCGCTGCCGGAACCAGCGCCCAGTCGACGCCGTCGGCCAGCGCGGGCATCAGCGCGCGCGCCGCGCGCGCGTCGACTCCGATGTCGCGCAGGCGAACGGCATCGGTTGCGTCGCGGGAATCGGTCGCGGCGAGTGCTTCGACGCTGCGCGCCTGCGTGCGCTCGGCGATGCGTGCGACCAGCGCGGGGTCGAGGCGGGACGGGGCAGGGACCTGCAAGACGAGATGATGCATGGACGGATCGCTGGAAGGAACGGGCGGAGGAAGATGCGGGGCCGGGCGCGGGTCAGTGGGTCGTCGGCTCGCCGAGCTGGCGCAGGGTGTCGCGCACCAGCCGCGCGCGTGCGGCGCCGTCGCGCGCCTCGCGGCTGATGCGCAGGCGGTCGTTTCCGGCCAGCCGCACATGGCGCTGGTTCTGCACCAGCGCGATGATGCGCGCGGCGTCGATCGGCGCATTCGGCGCGAACTGGATCAGCGTCTGCTCGTCGGCGGCGTCGACCTTGAGCACGCCGTAGCGCGCCGCCAGCAGGCGCAGGCGATGGGTCTCGAGCAGATTGGACGCCGCCGCCGGCATGCGGCCGAAGCGGTCGACGATTTCCTCGGCCACCGCCTGCAGCGCGGCCTCGTCGGCGCAGCTGGCCAGCCGCTTGTACAGGTTCAGCCGCGCATTGACGTCGGGGCAGTAGTCCTCGGGCAGCAGTGCCGGCTCGTGCAGGTTGATTTCGGTGGTCACGCCCAGCGGATGCGTCAGGTCGGGCTCGCGCCCGGCCTTCAGCGCCTTGACCGCGGCCGACAGCATGTCGACGTACAGCTGGTAGCCGACTTCCTGCACATTGCCCGACTGCGATTCGCCGAGCGCCTCGCCGGCGCCGCGGATCTCGAGGTCGTGCATGGCCAGGTAGAAGCCGCTGCCCAGCTCCTCCATCTGCGCGATGGCGTCCAGGCGCTGCTGCGCGGTCTTGCTCAGGCTCTGCACCTCGGGCACCAGCAGGTAGGCGTAGGCCTGGTGGTGGCTGCGGCCGACGCGGCCGCGCAACTGGTGCAGCTGGGCCAGGCCGAACTTGTCGGCGCGGCTGATGACGATGGTGTTGGCGCTGGGCACGTCGATGCCGGTCTCGATGATGGTCGAGCACAGCAGCAGGTTGAAGCGCTGGGCGTGGAAGTCGCGCATGACCCGCTCGAGCTCGCGCTCGTGCATCTGGCCGTGGGCGATGGCGATGCGCGCCTCGGGCACCAGCTCGGCCAGCATGTCGCGGCGGCGCGAGATGCTCTCGACCTCGTTGTGCAGGAAGTAGACCTGGCCGCCGCGCTTGATTTCGCGCAGCACCGCCTCGCGGATCACGGCGCGGCTTTCGTTGCGCACGAAGGTCTTGATCGCCAGCCGCTTCTGCGGCGCGGTGGCGATGACCGACAGGTCGCGCAGCCCCTCCATGGCCAGTCCGAGGGTGCGCGGGATCGGCGTGGCGGTCAGGGTCAGCATGTCGACCTCGGCGCGCAGCGCCTTCAGCGCCTCCTTGTGGCGCACGCCGAAGCGGTGCTCCTCGTCGACGATGACCAGCCCCAGGCGGGTGAAGTGGACGTCGCCGGACAGCAGCTTGTGGGTGCCGATGACGATGTCGACGCTGCCGTCGGCGAGTCCGGCCAGCGCCGCCTTGACCTCCTTGCCGGTGCGAAAGCGCGACAGCTCGGCGATTTTCACCGGCCAGTCGGCGAAGCGGTCGCGGAAGGTCTCGACGTGCTGTTCGGCCAGCAGCGTGGTCGGCGCCAGCACCGCGACCTGGCGCCCGCCCATCACCGCGACGAACGCGGCGCGCAGCGCGACCTCGGTCTTGCCGAAGCCGACGTCGCCGCAGACCAGGCGGTCCATCGGGCGGGCCGCGATCATGTCCTGCACCACGGCGTGGATCGCCGCGGCCTGATCGGGCGTTTCCTCGAAGCCGAAGCCGGCGGCGAAGGTCTCGTAGTCCTGCGCCGGGAAGCGGAAGGCATGGCCCGGACGCGCGGCGCGCCGGGCGTGGATGTTGAGCAGTTCGGCAGCGGTGTCGCGCACCTGCTCGGCGGCCTTGCGGCGGGCGCGGTCCCACTGCCCGGAGCCGAGCTGGTGCAGCGGTGCGTGCTCGGGGTCGACGCCGCTGTAGCGCGCGATCAGGTGCAGTTGCGCCACCGGCACGTACAGCGAGGCGTCGTTCGCGTAGCGCAGGTGCAGGAACTCGGCCGGGCCGTCGCCCAGGTCCAGCGAGGCCAGTCCCTGGTAGCGACCGATGCCGTGCTGCTGGTGCACCACCGGGTCGCCGGGCTTGAGCTCGGAGAGGTCGCGGATCAGGTTCTCGACGTCGCTGGCGCGCTCCGCGCGGCGGCGGCGCGCGCGCGTCGCCGGCAGCGCGAACAGTTCGGTCTCGGTCAGCAGCGCCAGCTGCGCGTCGGGCAGCACGAAGCCGGCGGCCAGCGGCGCCACCGCGATCGCGAAGCGCGCGTCGGATGCGGCGAACGCGGCCCAGCCGTCGAGCTGCCGCGGCTGCAGTGCGGCCTCGCGCAGCAGCTCGAGCAGGGTTTCGCGGCGCCCCGGAGTTTCCGCGCACAGCAGCACCCGCGGGCCGGCCGCGCCCAGCCAGTCCTGCAGCCGCTGCAGCGGGCGCTCGGCGCGCTGCTGCAGCGCCAGCTCGGGCAGCCGCGATGCCGGCAGCGCGCCGCCGGAGTCGCGCAGTGCCAGTTGCGGCAGGGATTTGAGCGCGACGAAGAATTCCTCGTCGCCGAGGTACAGCGCCTGCGGCGGCAGCGCCGGGCGCTCCGGGTCGTGGCGCAGCAGCCGCCAGCGTTCCTGGGTGTCGGCGGCGAACTGGCGCATGGCGCCGGCGACATCGCCGTGCAGCACCACGCCGGCGTCGCTGCCCAGGTAGTCGAGCAGCGTTTCGGTGCGTTCGTGGAACAGCGGCAGGTAGTACTCGATGCCCGGACCGGCGACGCCGTGTGCCATGTCCTTGTACAAGGGGCTGCGGCTGGGGTCGCCTTCGATGTGCTCGCGCCACTGCGCCCGAAAGCGCTGGCACGCGGCGTCGTCGAGCGGGAATTCGTGCCCGGGCAGCAGCTGCACCTGCTCGACCGGATACAGGCTGCGCTGGCTGTCGGGGTCGAAGGTGTGGATCGACTCGACGGTGTCGCCGAACAGGTCCACGCGCAGCGGAAGCGCCGAGCCCATCGGGTGCAGGTCGAGCAAGCCGCCGCGTACGGCGTACTCGCCGGGGGCGACGACCTGGGTGACGTGGGCGTAGCCGGCCAGCACCAGCTGGGCGCGCAGCGCGGCCTCGTCGAGCGCCTCGCCCTTGCGGAAACTGAAGGTGGTCGATGCCAGGAACGACGCCGGTGCCAGCCGCTGCAGCGCGGTGGCCGCGGCCACCAGCACCACGTCGAGCTGGCGCCGGTGCAGCGCCCACAGCGTGGCCAGCCGGGTGGAGACCAGGTCCTGGTGCGGCGAGAAGGCGTCGTAGGGCAGCGTTTCCCAGTCGGCCAGCACGCCGCAGCGCAGTTGCGGGGCGAACCACGCCAGCTCGTCGAGCAGGCGCTGGGCGTCGGCCGGGTCGGCGGTGACCACCAGCCACGGGTGCGCCGCGGCGCGCGCCAGTTCGGCAATCAGCAGCGCGTCGGCGCTGCCCGGGGGGCGTTCCAGCGCATGGCGCTGGCCGGGTTTGAGCGCCGGCAGCGCGCTGCTCAGCGACGGCGATACGATGGGTTCGGTTGATGACATCCCCGGAATTTTCGCAGGTACGGCCAGCGGCCGTCGCCCCACCACCATGCCCTTCCACGTTCTGATCCCCTGCGCCGGCAGCGGCGCGCGCTTCGGCGGTGCTTGCCCCAAGCAATACCTGCCGCTGGCCGGCGCGCCGTTGCTGGTGCACACCTTGCGCGCGTTCGTCGCGTTGCCGCGGTTGGCGCGCATCGTGCTGGTCGTGCAGCCCGGCGACGCGCACGCGGCGGCCGCGCTGCAGGCCGAGCCGGGCCTGCAGGCGCGCGTCGAGCTGGCCGCGGTCGGTGGCGCGACGCGCGCGGCCAGTGTCGCCGCCGGGCTCGACTGGCTGGTCGCGGGCGGCGCCGCGGCCGACGACCGCGTGCTGGTGCACGACGCTGCGCGCTGCTGCATCACCGCGCAGGCCATCGCACGGCTGCTGGAGCAGGCCGGAATGGACGCGGTCGGCGGACTGCTGGCGCTGCCCTTGCCCGATACCCTCAAGCGCGCCGCCGACGGCGGTGTGCCGCGGGTCGCCGAGACGCTGCCGCGCGAACAGCTCTGGCTGGCGCAGACGCCGCAGATGTTCGCGCTCGCGTTGCTGCGGCGCGCGTTGCGCGAGGCCGATGCAGCCGGTGCCGCAGTGACCGACGAAGCCTCGGCCGTCGAAAGGCTCGGGCTGCAGCCGCGGCTGGTCGAGGCAAACAGCGACAATTTCAAGGTGACCTACGCCGCCGATCTGGCCCTGGCCGATGCGGTGCTGCGCGCGCGCGCTCGGGTTCGAGGAGGCGACATGGAGCAGGGCGGGGAAGGCGAGTCGGCGCCAGCGGCGCAGGCGCAGTTCGGCGCGATGCGCATCGGCCACGGCGACGACGTGCATGCGCTGGTGCCGGGGCGCAGTCTGCGGCTCGGCGGCATCGACATCGCGCACAGCGCCGGGCTGCTCGGCCATTCCGACGCCGACGCGCTGCTGCACGCCATCACCGACGCGCTGCTCGGTGCAGCCGGCCTGGGCGACATCGGCCAGCATTTCCCGGACACCGACGCGCGTTGGCGCGGTGCCGATTCGCGTACCTTGCTGGCCGAGGCGTTGCGCGCGGTGCAAGCCGCCGGCTGGACTCCGGTCAACGTCGACTGCACCGTGCACGCGCAGGCCCCGCGGCTGAGTCCGTACCGCGATGCGATGCGCGCATCGATCGCCGCGCTGCTGAGGCTGCCGCCCGATGCGGTCAACGTCAAGGCCAAGACCGCCGAGCGGCTGGGTTTCGTCGGCCGCGGAGAAGGCATCTCGGCCGCTGCGGTGTGCCTGCTGCGGCGGGGCTGAGTTAAGGCTGGGTTCAGACGCGTCGGCGAGAATGGTCGGCGCTGGATCACCCCTGTTCCCGATGCGACACGCCCACGCCGAGCTCGCCGGCCACATCCTGCCGACCTCGGCGACGATGGTCGGCGTATGCATGACCGTGGTTTCGATCATCCAGATCCTGCACCTGGGACATTTCGCGACCCTGGTCGATCGCTTTCTTGCGCTCGACAGCCTGCTTTTCCTGCTCAGCGCGCTTCTGTCCTACCTGTCGTTGCGCCGGCGGCCGGCCGCTGCGCTCGAAGCGCATGCGGATCTGGCATTCATGACCGGTCTGACCATCATGGCACTGTGCAGCGTGCTGCTCGCGTTTTCGCTGATCTGAGCGCAGCCAGACCCGCTCTGCGCCCGCCAGACGGCGTGCGCGCGGCTCGGATCCGGCCGCCACGCGGAACCTCGTGCCGGTTCCACCTCGGCGCGCCGAACTGGCTCTTTCGGCAGTGCCGTGCGGCGCCTACGATCGCACATCGGACCGGCATGTGCGCCGGCTGCCCTCGCTGCGAGACCGATCGTGCCCCACACCCTGAACGACTACGCGCAACCGATTGGCTCGCCGGTGCCCGGCTGGACGCCGCGCGCGCGACCCGAGCGAAGCAGCCTCGAAGGCCGCCACTGCCGCATCGAAGCGCTTGACGCCGAACGCCACGGCGCAGAACTGTACGCGGCGTACGCTGCCGCGCCCGACGGGCGTGACTGGACGTACCTGGCCGTCGGCCCGTTCGACACCGAAGCGTGTTACCTGGCGTATGCGCGCACCGCGGCCGCCAGCGCCGACCCGCTTCACTACGCGGTGGTCGACCGCCGCAGCGGCCGCGCGCTCGGCACCTTGGCGTTGATGCGCATCGACCCTGCCAACGGAGTCATCGAAATCGGCTCGGTGGCGTTCTCGCGCGCGCTGCAGCGCACCACGGCTTCGACCGAAGCGCAGTACCTGCTGATGCGCCATGTGTTCGAGTCCCTCGGCTACCGTCGCTGCGAATGGAAGTGCGACGCGTTGAACGCGCCGTCGCGCAAGACAGCGTTGCGCCTCGGATTGCGCTTCGAAGGAACGTTCCGCCAGGCGGTGGTCTACAAAGGGCGCAGCCGCGACACCGCGTGGTTCGCGGCCACCGATCGCGACTGGCCGCGGCTGGCGGCAGCTTTCGAGGCCTGGCTGGCGCCGGACAATGTCGACGCGCAGGGTCTCCAGCTGCAGTCGTTGAGCGCGTTGCGCGCTGCGCAGGCGACGGCGGCGCGCAACGCGGCTGCGGCCGTCCAGGCGACGATCCGGCCGCTGGCTGCCGCCGACGAGGCGGCATGGCGGGTGCTGTGGCGCGACTACCAGACCTTCTACGATACAGCGCTGGGCGAAGCCGTGTTCGCGTCGACTTGGGCGCGGTTGCTGGCGGACGACGAGCCGATGTTCGCGCTCGGCGCGTTCGACGGATCCGGAAGGCTGCTCGGAATCGTGCATGCGATTTTTCACCGAACCTGCTGGTCGGTCGAGCCGTCGTGTTACCTGCAGGATCTGTTCACCGCCGCCGACGCGCGCGGACGCGGCGTCGGCGGCGCGCTGATCGAAGCCGTCTGCGCGCGCGCCCGCGATGCAGGCGCGCATCGCGTGCACTGGCTGACCCACGAGACGAACGCGACTGCGCGGGCGCTGTACGACCAGGTTGCGGTCAACGAAGGCTTCATCCAGTACCGCAGGCAGCTGGACTGACGACGGCGTCTGTGCCGACGAACAGTCGAGTGCGGGCGTTGCGAAATCGAGATATTATTTTTATGGAATCACTGGATCTCTCTTATATAAAAGTTGCGTACGCACGTCGAACCGGTAGGATAAATAATCCTCCAGGCCCACTTGCAGGGTCGCCATAGAAAATCGCGCCGCGCGCATCGGCCGGAGGTCTTCCGGAAAGCGGTGAAATCCGCGCCGTAGCGACCGCATCGACGACAGATGCGATTTGACGTGCCATCAGGGAGGGTTCAATGCGTTTGCAGTGGAAGTGGTCGGCGATCACCATCGGTGTGTTCGCGCTGGCGCTTGGCGGGTGCGCCAACATGCCTGCGGTGCCGGGAATGGGCGGGCAATCCAGCTCGACGGCGGGTTCGAGTTCTGCGGGCAAGCAATTGGCCGATCAGAGTTGCACCGCGCCGCTGGGCACGGTCAATATCGACGAGGATACCTCGCAGAACTGGTACAACGTGTTGACTGCGCAATACCAGTTGCCCAGCCTGATTCCAGTCATTCGTCTGCTGGTGCAGCAATCGAACTGTTTCGTGATCGTCGACCGAAACGCCGGTCTGAATCACTCGATGCAGGAACGCCAGCTGATGCAAGAGGGGATGCTGCGCGCGAACTCGAATTTCCACGGCAACCAGATCGTCGCTGCGGACTACACGATCGAGCCTTCGATCACATTCTCGAACTCGAATGTCGGCGCGATCGCCGGAACACTGGGCTCGTTCATTCCTCTGCCGGGCGCGGCCAATATTGCCGGTCAGCTCAACATGAAGAGTGCACAGGCCGTGCTGACGATGGTCGACAACCGCAGCAGCGTGCAGCTGGCGGCGGCGACCGGCTCGGCGGAAGGGTTCGACCTGGGGGGATTCAGCACCGGGACGATTCACGGCAAGTACGCGAGCCTGGGCGCGTACACGACGTCGCCGCAAGGCAAAGTCGTGCTGGCTGCGTTCATCGACGCCTACAACCACCTGGTGGTGGCGGTTCGCAATTACAAGGAGCAGCACGTCGCCGGCGGCCTGGGTACCGGCGGCAGGCTCGGCGTGCAGTGCAGCGGCGGTGCGCCGGCACAGTCCGCGCTGTCGATGCTCGACGCGCAACGCAAGCTCAACAGCCTGGGCTTCCACGTCGGCGTACCCGATGGCCAGTACGGCCCGCACACGCGCCTGGCGCTGACCGAGTTTCAGCGCGCCCACGGCTTGCCGACCACCGGGCGGCTTGCCGACCACCGGGCGGCTTGATTCGGGCACCGCGTCGCTGCTCGCGCAGCAGTAACGCCGCAGGGCGTTTCCGGAGCACGCGCCGCGTGCCTGGGCGCCGAACACGCCAGCGGGGCCGCGCGGCGTGTTCGGCGTGTTGTCGTCACGCCGTGTGCGCGAGACCGCCGAGCCGATGCAGCAGGTCGAGCGCGATCGCCGCGTAACCGCGCTGATCGTCGCCATCGAGCCAGCGCTCGAAGGCGATGCGAAACACCATCACAGCGGCTTCCGCGGCCAGCCGCGCATCGAGCTCGACGACCCCGCGGCTGCGCAGGGCCTCGGCCAGGGCTGCGGACAGGCTGGCAAGCTTGATCAGTTCGCGCTCGCGCAGTTCGGCGGTCGCGGCAATGACGTCGCGGCGGCGGCGGGCGAAGCTGCGGATGTCGCCGAAAGACTGCGCGGCAGCCTGCAGTGACGCGGCCACGGCATCGATCGGGGTCGCCTCGGTCGGAGCCCGCAGCAGCGCGTCGACCATGGCCTGCTGCAGCCGCTCGGCGCCCTGGAACAGCACTTCGCGCTTGTCGGGGAAATGGCGGAAGAAGGTGCGCGCCGTCAGGCCGGCGCGTTCGGCGATGTCGGCCACCGTGGTCTGCTCATAACCGCGCTCGACAAACAGATCGATCGCGGCTGCGCGCAGCCGCCCCATGGCGTCTGGCTGCCAGCGTCCCATCGACGGTTCCCTCCACCAGGTGTTGACACAGTGTGACATCATAGGACTACACTGATGTCACTCAATGTCGTCGCTGTTGGAGGGTGTGGTCATGCGTCTTCTTGTCACCGGAGCTTCGGGTTGGATCGGATCGGCCAGCGTGGCCGAACTCATGGCCGCAGGCCATCACGTGCTGGGGCTGGCACGCAGCGACGAGGCCGCGGCGACAGTCGCCGGCCTCGGCGCCGAAGTCGTGCGCGGCAGCCTGGAGGATCTGCCCGGCCTGCGCGCCGCGGCGGCGCGCGTCGATGGGGTCGTGCACCTTGGCTACATCCACGACTTCAGCCGCATGCCGGAGGCTGCGCAGGCGGACCGCGCCGCGATCGAGGTCTTCGCCGAGGTGCTCGCCGGCAGCGGCGGGCCGCTGTTGATCGCCTCGGGCACCCTGGGGCTGGCGCCCGGGCGGGTCGGCACCGAGCACGATCGCCCGCTGGTGGCGATGCATCCGCGCGTGGCCAACGCCGCGTTCACGCTGGGTCTGGCCGAGCGCGGGGTGCGTGCGATGGTGGTGCGCTTCGCCCCCACCGTGCACGGCGCCGGTGGCGACCACGGCTTCATCGCGGTGCTGGCGCGCATCGCCCGCGAGCGAGGGGTCTCGGGCTATCCGGGCGACGGCCTGAACCGCTGGCCGGCGGTGCATCGGCTTGATGCCGCGCGGCTGGTGCATCGCGCCGTCGAGCAGGCGCCAGCCGGCAGTGTGCTGCATGCCGTGGCCGAGGAGGGGATCGCGACGCGCGCTATCGCGCAGGCCATTGCACACATCCAGGGGCTTGCGGTGGTCAGCATCGCGCCTGACCGGACCCAGGCCCATTTCGACTGGATCGGGCAGTTCTTCGGTGTCGATACGCCGGCGTCCAGCGCCGTCACCCGCGCGCTGCTGGGCTGGACACCGCGCGAGCCCACCCTGCTGGAGGACATCGCCGCCGGCCACTACCCCGGGATCTGAGCGGCCGCGGCCGCCACCCCGGCGTGCCGGGGGTGGCGCCGCGCAGCCGCGTCGTCCGCCGCTGCCGCGGCGCGCGATCAAGCGGGGGGTGGCGCGGCGTGGCAGCACACGCTGCCGTCGGCGTCGAAACGCACGCCGCAATGCGCGACGAGGGCGTCGCGCAGCCGCTTGCGCGCGCGCAGCAATCGCGCCTTGGCCGCCGGCAGGCTCAGCCCGGCGGCTTCGGCAAAGGCGCGCACGGTCTGGCCGTCGAGGTCGCAGCGCTGCACGATGTCGCGGTCATCCTCGCCAAGAAAGGGCAGGATGCGCGCGATGCAGACATCGAGCGCGTCGACCGGCGCGCGGGCGTCGACCGGAGCCGGCAGGTCGTCAGGCAGTTCCTCGCTGGGCAGGCGACGCCGACCGAGGTCGATCAGGGCATGGCGCGCGACCTGGAACAACCACGCCCGCGGGTTGTCCAGGGCGCAGAACCCCCGGCCCTGGCGCAGCGCCTTGACGAACACGTCCTGCAGCAGATCGTGCGCGCTGTCGGAGTCGGCGGCGTGGCGCACGAGAAAGCGCTGCAGCTCGGTCTCGTGCGCCTTCCACGCCCGCAGCACGCAGTCGAAGTCGGGATCGCGCGCGTCGCCCATGCTGTTCAGCAGCAGCGCCCGGCCTTCGCCTGCCGTGGCGCCTGGCAGCAGGCGCCAGCGGCAGCGGAGGCTTCGGCGTCGGGCGCGCAGCCCGTTCCCGGGCCGGTCCCATCGCCGGGCGCGCAGCAGGTGGCGGCCTGCGCCACGGGCGCCGCCTCGCGGAACACCGCGATGCTGCCCAGGGTGCGGTAGTGCTCCCAGGCGATCCCCTGCGGGTCGGTGACCCAGTGCTTGTCGCTGCGCGCGTAGCAGCAGGTGGTGGCGCCCTCGTCGAGCAGCGCGGTGTCGGCGGCGGCGGCGCGCTGTTTCAGCTCGGCGAGTTCGTCCTCGGACTCGGCCTGGATGCCGAGGTGATCGATGCCGGGCGCGGTGCCGCGGGTGGAAATCGCGAAGTTCAGTCGCGGATCGTCGAGCATCCATTTCGCGTAGTCTGCTTCGACCCGAGTCGGTTCGGTGCCGAACAAGCGCGTGTAGAACGCGATACTGACCGCCAGGTCCTCGACATGTGCATGCACGTGGAAGCGTTTCATGTGGTGTGTACCCCTTGTTCGTACCAGCCGCGCGTGGCGTCGACCAGGCGGACCACCAGCAGCATCACCGGAACCTCGATCAGCACTCCGACCACGGTGGCCAGCAACGACCGTCCTGACGCCTGCGCGCAAGCGCCACGCGGCTGAGGTGCGCAAGATGGAACGACAGCGTCGGCGCTGGCAGCCCCAGACGCTCGCCGATCGCTCCGGCGTTCAGTCCCTGCGGATCGGCTTCGACGAGCAGCCGGTAGATCGACAGGCGCGATTCGTGGCCGAGGGCGGACAGCAGATCGGCTGCGCTTAATGTTTCCATGTTTCAATAATCGTAGAAATGCGCGATGCTGTCAAGCGCCGCAGTGGCGCTGCGCGCAGGTTCGGCGCCTGCAGCAGCGGGCGTCAATCGATCGGCCGGCCGTCCTCGAACACTCCGCCGCTGGGGCCGTCGGCGGCGAGTTGGACTCCCCACAGCACGCTGGAGGCGCCTTGTTCGACCGAGCGCGGCGCCGAGGCCCCGCCCATGTCGCTGCGCACCCAGCCCGGACTGATCGCGTTGACCAGGATGCCGCGATCCTTCAGCCGTGCCGCGAAGACGCGCGCCATCGCGCTGACAGCGGCCTTGCTCGCGCCGTAGCCGCCTAGGGCGTCGTGCGCGATGCGTTCGAGGTCGTCGAGCGACAGCTCGGCGGCGCACAGGCGCCGCGCCAGCGCTCGCGGCTGCGCCGACATGCGGCCCAGGCCGCTGCCGACCATGACGACCCGGGCTCCGGGCGCGAGCAGCGGCTCGAGCGCGCGCGTCAGCCGCAACGGGCCCAGCACATTGACGTCCCAGATGTGCCGCGCCGGTGCCAGGTAGACCCCGGCATTGTTGACCAGCGCGTCGAGCGGCTGCGCGGCCGCCTGCAACCGCTGCACCAGCGCCCCGATCGAGTCGGCATCGGCCATGTCGACGCGTTCGGGCCGTGTCCGCGGCGGCGCGGCAGCCGGGTCGCGGACCGCGGCCAGCACGTTCCAGCCGCGCGCCACCAGGGCGCTGGCGACTTCGCGGCCGATGCCGCGGCTGGCGCCGGTGATCAGTGCGGTCGGCGAGTCCATGGTGCGGGACGTGCGCGCAGGCGCGTCAGGCCGTGGCGTCCCCGGACGCGTCGAAGGCATAGGCCCGCTCGACGCGCGCGATCCGCAGTGCGTAGTGCCCGTACCACGACTGCCGGCCGGCTTGCTGCGCGGCCAGGTGCTCGACGTTGGACTTCCACGCCGCGATCGCTGCCAGCGAAACCCAGTAGGACACGGTGATGCCGAATCCGTCGGCGTCACGGCTGCTCTCGACGCCGAGAAAGCCGGGCTGCGCCGAGGCCAGTTCGACCATGCGCGCGGCCATCGCGGCGTAGCCGGGGTCGGCGTCGCGCCGCGTCGAACTGAAGATCACCGCGTAGTACGGCGGCTCCGGGGTGCTGGCGAACGGGCTTGGGTCTTGCATGCGGATCCGGGCGCGGCCGATCCGGTGTCGGCGCGGATGCCGCAAGCATAGCGGGAACCGCAGTGGCCGCGGAATGCGCGCAACGCATGCCGCCCGCCGGCGGCATTGCTTGCCGATGATGCGCCGCCGCATTAACATCCCTGGCTTCGGCGGTCTTCCAGGTTGCCCGAGAGCCGCAGCGCCGATGGCGCGGCGCAGCAACCGACCCGGGACCGCGCGACTGAGTCTCGAGAGCAGGCCACAAGCCTGGCTGGAGAGGCACCAACGGTATTTCGTCAGAGAAATTCAACGAGGTGAAGACCATGCAAGCTTCAAGCGCGGAAATCAAGTCGGCCGCGACGGCCGCAGCGCAATCCCCCAGCCAACAAACCCCTGCCGAGATCACCGGCGCCGAGATCGTCGTGCGCTGCCTGCAGGCCGAAGGCGTCAAGCACATCTGGGGCTACCCAGGCGGCGCGGTGCTGTACATCTACGACGCGCTGTACAAGCAGGACCAGATCCAGCACGTTCTCGTGCGCCACGAACAGGCCGCGGTGCACGCGGCCGATGGCTACGCGCGCGCCACCGGCGACGTCGGCGTGGCGATCGTCACGTCGGGGCCGGGAGCGACCAACGCGGTCACCGGAATCGCCACCGCGTACATGGATTCGATCCCGATGGTCGTCATCACCGGCCAGGTTCCGGTGCCGGCGATCGGGCTGGATGCGTTCCAGGAATGCGACACGGTGGGCATCACGCGGCCGATCGTCAAGCACAACTTCCTGGTCAAGGACGTTCGCGACCTGGCAATCACGATCAAGAAGGCGTTCCACATCGCGCGCAGCGGGCGCCCCGGCCCGGTGGTCGTCGACGTACCCAAGGACGTGTCGCGCAACACCGCGGCGTTCCAGTATCCGGCGTCGATCGAGATGCGCTCGTACAACCCGGTGCGCAAGGGCCACGGCGGGCAGATCCGCAAGGCGGTGCAACTGCTGCTGCAGGCCAAGCGGCCCTACCTGTACAGCGGCGGCGGAGTGATCATGGCCGGCGCCACCGACAAGCTGCGGCGCCTGGCTCAGCTGATGCGGCTGCCGTGCACCAACACCCTGATGGGACTCGGATCGATCCCGGCCAGCGACCCGAAGTTCCTCGGCATGCTCGGCATGCACGGCACCTTCGAAGCCAATATGGCGATGCAGCACAGCGACGTGGTGCTCGCGGTGGGCGCGCGCTTCGACGACCGCGTGATCGGCAACCCGAAGGATTTCGCTCAGGTCGAGCGCAAGATCGTCCACGTCGACATCGATCCGTCGAGTATTTCCAAGCGGGTCAAAGTCGACGTGCCGATCGTCGGCGACGTCGGCGAAGTGCTCGGCGAGCTGATCGAACAGCTCGAGCAGGCGATCGCCGGCGGCAATGGGCAGGACACCGGCGCGCTGGCCAACTGGTGGGCGCAGATCGAAGAATGGCGCCGCCGCGCGTGCCTGAGCTACGAGAAGTCTGACCAGGTGATCAAGCCGCAGTTCGTCATCGAGACGCTGGCCGAGCTGACGCGCCAGCGCGAGACCTACGTCTGCTCGGACGTCGGTCAGCACCAGATGTGGGCCGCGCAGTTGTACGGTTTCGAGGAGCCGCGGCGCTGGATCAACTCCGGTGGCCTCGGAACGATGGGCGTGGGATTGCCGTACGCGATGGGCATCAAGCTGGCCAAGCCCGACGCCGAATGCGTCGTGGTCACCGGCGACGGCTCGATCCAGATGAACATCCAGGAGCTCGCGACCTGCCTGCAGTACGACACTCCGGTCAAAATCCTGCTGCTGAACAACCGCTACCTGGGCATGGTGCGGCAGTGGCAGGAGATCGAGTACTCGGGGCGCTACTCGCACTCGTACATGGATTCGCTGCCCGATTTCGTCAAACTGGCCGAAGCCTACGGCCACGTCGGCATGCGCGTGGACAAGCCCTCCGAGGTGCGCTCGGCGCTGGAGCAGGCGTTCGCGCTGAAGGACCGCACGGTGCTGATCGATTTCGCGATCGACCCGACCGAGAACGTGTGGCCGATGGTGCAGGCCGGCAAGGGCATCACCAACATGCTGCTGGGATCCGAGGACCTCTGACGACCGCGCCGTCGCGTCGCGCGTCCTCACCGGGACGCCGCGGCGCAGCGGCGACGGTGCGGAGTCCGCGCCCCGGCTTTTCCTTTTTTTTCCAACCCTCGACGTCCGCAGCCAGGCGCCGCTTACCGGCGGCGCGCGAAGCGCGGGCCAGGAGACCCAAGCAGATGAAACACATCATCGCCCTGTTGCTCGAAAACGAGCCCGGCGCGCTGTCGCGCGTCGTCGACCTGTTCGCCGCGCGCGGCTACAACATCGAGTCGCTGTCGGTGGCGCCGACCGAGGACGCATCGCTGTCGCGCATGACCATCGTCACGCGCGGCTCGGGCGACATCATCGAGCAGATCACCAAGCACCTGAACCGTCTGATCGACGTGGTCAAGGTCGTCGACCTGACCGAGGCCAACTACATCGAGCGCGAGCTGATGATCATCAAGCTGCGCGCGGTCGGCAAGGAGCGCGAGGAGATGAAGCGCATGGCCGATATTTTCCGCGGACGCATCATCGACGTCACCGACAAGAGCTATACGATCGAGCTGACCGGAGACGCGGCCAAGATCGACGCTTTCCTGCAGGCCGTCGATCGCAGCGCGATCCTGGAGACGGTGCGCACCGGCGCAAGCGGCATCAGCCGCGGCGAGCGCGTGCTGCGGGTCTGATGCGCTGAGCGCGATACCATTCGATTTCGTTCCGAGGAGTTCATTCCATGAAGGTTTTTTACGACAAAGATTGCGATCTTTCGCTGATCAAAGGCAAGAAGGTCACGATCATCGGCTACGGCTCGCAGGGTCATGCGCACGCGCAGAACCTCAACGACAGCGGCGTGAAGGTCACGGTCGGCCTGCGCAAGGGCGGCGCGTCGTGGGACAAGGCGAAGAAGGCCGGGCTGACGGTGAAGGAAGTCGACGACGCGGTCAAGGGATCCGATGTGGTGATGATCCTGCTGCCCGACGAAAACATCGCCGAGGTCTACCGCAACCATGTCGAGCCCAACGCGAAGAAGGGCGCCGCGCTGGCTTTCGCACACGGTTTCAACGTGCATTACGGCCAGGTCGTGCCGCGTGCCGACCTCGATGTGATCATGATCGCGCCGAAGGCTCCGGGGCACACCGTGCGCAACACCTACACCCAGGGTGGCGGCGTTCCGCACCTGGTCGCGGTGGCGCAGGACAAGTCGGGCAAGGCGCGCGAGCTGGCGCTGTCGTACGCCATGGCCAACGGCGGCGGCCGCGCCGGGATCATCGAGACCAGCTTCCGCGAGGAGACCGAGACCGATCTGTTCGGCGAGCAGGCCGTGCTGTGCGGCGGTACCGTGGAACTGATCAAGGCCGGCTTCGAGACCCTGGTCGAGGCCGGCTACGCGCCCGAGATGGCGTACTTCGAGTGCCTGCACGAGCTCAAGCTGATCGTCGACCTGATCTACGAGGGCGGCATCGGCAACATGAACTACTCGATTTCGAACAACGCCGAGTACGGCGAGTACGTCACCGGGCCGAAAGTGGTGACCGGACAGACCAAGGACGCGATGCGCCAGTGTCTGAAGGACATCCAGACCGGCGAATACGCCAAGAGCTTCATCCTCGAGAACCGCGCCGGCGCACCGACGCTGCTGTCGCGTCGCCGCCTCACCGCCGAGCACCCGATCGAACAGGTCGGCGAGCAGCTGCGGGGGATGATGCCGTGGATCAAGGCCAACAAGCTGGTCGACAAGTCGAAGAACTGACGCGGGCCTTGAACGGCAGCGCAGCGCTTGCAGGCGCTGCGCCGTGACGCCGCGTCCGGGCGCGCGCAGGCGCGCCCGGAGCCGCGCGGCGTGCACGTCCACCGCACCCGCTTGCGGCGCTGCAACAGGTAAACTGGCGGCGATGCAATACCCTCATCCGATTCTCGCCCGCGAGGGCTGGCCATTCATCGGCGCGGCGCTCGCTGCGTCGCTGCTCGTGACGTATGCGTTGCCGTTGCCGTGGTCGCTGCCGCTGTGGCTGATCACTGCGTTCGTCGTGCAGTTCTTCCGCGATCCGCCGCGCGCGCTGCCCGATCGCGCCGGCGCGATCGTCGCCCCGGCCGACGGCCGCATCGTCGCCATCGAGCGCTGCGCCGATCCGTACGCGCAACGCGACGCGCTGAAGATCAGCGTCTTCATGAACGTGTTCAACGTGCACTCGAACCGCGCCCCGGTCGATGGGCGTGTGCTGTCGGTGAACTATTTTCCGGGCCGTTTCGTCAACGCCGATCTCGACAAGGCGTCGCTCGAGAATGAGCGCAACGCGCTGGTGATCGACTGCAGCGGCCAACTGGTGACCACGGTCCAGGTGGCCGGCCTGGTCGCGCGCCGGGTGCTGTGCTACGTGCGTCCGGGAGACACGCTGCAGCGCGGCCAGCGCTTCGGCTTCATCCGTTTCGGCTCGCGCGTCGACGTCTATCTGCCGCTGCACGCGAAGCCGGCGGTATCGATCGGCGAGAAGGTCCGCGCGACCAGCACCGTGCTGGCGCTGTGGCCACAGGCCTGAGCCATGCGCGCGGACCCGCAACCGATGCACGATCACGACGACGACGGGCTTGACCCGGGGCTGCCCGACCCGAACGAGGTCCTGCACGGGGGCCGCCGCCGGCGCGGCATCTATCTGCTGCCGAACGCTTTCACCACAGCAGCGCTGTTTGGCGGCTTCTATGCCATCGTGATGGCGATGGGGCAGCGCTACGCGCTGGCCGCCAGCGCGATTTTCATCGCCATGCTGTTCGACAGCCTCGACGGACGGGTGGCACGGCTGACGCATACCCAGAGCGAATTCGGCGCGCAATTCGATTCGCTGGCCGACATGGTTTCGTTCGGAGCTGCGCCGGCGCTGATCATGTACCAGTGGGCTTTGCACGACCTGGGCAAGCTGGGCTGGCTGGCCGCGTTCGTCTACTGCGCCGGAGGCGCGCTTCGGCTGGCGCGCTTCAACACCAATATCGGAGTCGTCGACAAGAACTATTTCCAGGGTTTGCCGAGTCCGGCCGCAGCTGCGGTCGTCGCCGGTTTCATCTGGATCATGACCGACCTGGGCTGGACCGGCGCGGAGCTGCGCTGGGTCGCGTTCGTCGTCACCCTGTTCGCCGGCATGAGCATGGTGACCAACGTGCCGTTCTACAGCTTCAAGGCCTTGAGCCTGCGCCGCAGCGTGCCGTTCATCACGTTGTTCCTGATCGTGCTGCTGATCGGGCTGATCGCGTACCGGCCGCCTGCCGTGCTGTTCGGGCTGTTCCTGCTGTACGCGCTGTCGGGCTACGCGGTCTATGCCTGGCGGCGCATGCACGGCAAGTCGGTCAGCGTGATCTCGACTTCGACCGACGAGCCCGACGAACGCGGGCTGCACGACTGACGCCGGCGTCAGCGCAGCATGCGGCGGGCGGCGATTTCTCCGATGGCCATGCACGCCGCGCTGGTGTTGCCGCCGATCAGCGTCGGCATGATCGACGCGTCGGCGACGCGCAGGCCGTCGATGCCGCGCACGCGCAGATCCGGGTCGACCACCGCGTCGGCGTCGGCGCCCATGCGGCAACTGCCTACGGGGTGATAAATCGATTCGGCGTTGGCGCGCACGTACGCATCGATTCCCGAGTCGTCTGCTGCCGTGCTCGCCGGCGTGAACGCGCCGGCGTCGTGCGCGCGCAGCGCCGGGGCGCCCAGAATGCGTTGCGCCAGCCGCACGCCTGCACGCAGCACCGGCAGGTCGCGCGCATCGCCGAGGTAGTCGGGATCGATGCGCGGCGGAGTCGCCGCGTCCGGACCGGCCAGTTCGATGCGGCCGCGGCTGTGCGGGTACAGCTGGCACACATGCAGGGTGTAGCCGTAGCCCCAGCTCAGGCGCCTGCCGTGGTCGCGAAGCAGCGACGGCACGAAATGCAGCTGCAGGTCGCAGCGAGGCTGCTGCGCATCGCTGCGCGCAAAGCCGCCGGCTTCCGCCGCGTTGCTCGCGAACAATCCGCTGCCGTCGCGGCGCCAGCGCAGCGCCTCGACGAGCATTCGGGGCAGCATGCGCGGGCCGACCCCGACCGCCAGCGCGCCGCGCTCGCGGTGCAGCAGCGTGACGTCGAGATGGTCCTGCAGGTTGCGGCCGACGTGCGGAGCGTGGTGGATGCAGCGCAGCCCGAGCCGCTGCAGCGCGTCGCCATCACCGACCCCCGAGAGCATCAGCAATTGCGGCGACTGCACCGCGCCGGCACACAGCACGACTTCGCGCCTGGCGTGCAGCGTCAACGTTCCGGCCGGCCCGCGCAGTTCGACCCCGTGCGCGCGGCGCTGCTGCGCATCGATCAGAATCCGGGTCGCGAGCATGCCACTGCGCACCTGCAGCGGTGCGTCGCGCGGCAGGCTGTCGAGGAATGCGCGCGCCGCGCTGACCCGTCGGCCGCCACGCTGGGTGACCTGGTACAGGCCGACGCCGTCGCGCGCATCGGTGTTGAAGTCGGTGCGCCGCACCAGTCCGGCCTGGGCCCCGGCGGCGACGAACGCAAGGCTCAGCGCGTTGGGCCGCGCGATGTCGCTGACCGGCAGCGCACCGTCGGCGCCGTGCCATGCATCTGCGCCGCGGCATTGCGCTTCGTGGGCGCGAAACACCGGCAGCAGCGATGCCCAATCCCACCCGCTGCAGCCGGCAGCAGCCCAGGCGTCGTAGTCGGACGGGTCGCCGCGGGTATAGACCATCGCATTGATCGCGCTGCTGCCACCCAGGCCCTTGCCGCGCGGCCAATACAGGCGCCTGCCGTTCAACGCCGATTGCGCTTCGGTATCGAAAGCCCAGTTGTGGCCTCGGCCGCGCAGCAGCAGCGGCAGGCCCATCGGCACTTCGACGATCGCGTCGCGCGCGTCGCCGCCGGCTTCGAGCAGGCACACCGAACCCTGCGCGGACAGACGCGCGGCGACCACGCAGCCCGCAGAGCCGGCGCCGATCACCAGATAGTCGTAGCTGCCGCTCGCCGCGCTTGCCGCGTGTTCGGTATGCGCCATCGGGCCCTCCGTGGTGCCGTGGGAAATAGCGCGATGATTGCTGAATATCCGAGTTTTGCAAAGCATCAACGATGCGCTGGCAAGCGCACAGCGGCGATGCTCGCCATCGCATCCCAAAGCGCGCCGACCAGCGCGTTCCACAGTCGTTCGGCGACGATCTCGCCGAGACCGACCAGGGTGTTGACGAAACTGCGGGTCATTTCTTCGAGCGCGTCCAGGAAATGACGCTGCATCGGCCCGTCGATGCTTCCGTCGGCGATCCCCGCGGCGATGTACAGCGCCTGTTGCGCCAGTGCGTCGAGCTGCGCGCGGACGAATCCACGCAGCCGGGGCAGGTCATCGCCGATGACTCCGCGCGCCGCGTCGAGCAGCGTCTGTGCCAGATGGTCGCGTCGGTTGTGCATTCAGCGCTCCAGCATCGACTCATAGACCAGGGCCTGGCCGAGGAACACGTCGGCCTGGTTGGCGAACGCCGCAAGCACCGCGCCGCGCAGGTGTCCTGCGCAATCGACCAGCTGCATCTGCTGCAGCGTCGCCGCGGCACCGCCCAGGGCGCGCGCACTCGGCTGCGCGCTGAAGCCGGGGTCGATTCGGCGCAGCCGCGGCTGCGCACGTGTCAGAACGGAGTCGGGCGCAAGCGCACGCGCGACGGCCTGCATCTGCAGCGCGCGCAAGCGCCCGATCAGATCGGCGTAGACCGCATCGCGTACACGGCAAGGTGTCGGAGCTGGCGCATGCAGGCGTTGCAGGAGGATCTGGGTGTCGCGGTTGGCCGCGCGAAGCGCCGCAGCCAGCTCGGGGTCGGCGCGCGGCGCCAGTTGCACGGCACAGCCCGCGCACAGCAGCGCCGCAGGCCAGACCCATGCGGCGCGCGGCCGCCACCGCTCAGCGAGGCGCCTGCGCGGAGCCGAAGACATAGCCGAGCAGCGCGCTGAGCACCGGGAGCAGCAAATTGAGCAGGATCAGCTGCGCGATGCGGGCCCAGAATTCGCGCGTGGTGTTGATCGCGTCGAGGTAAGCCTGCAGCAGCGCGTGCTGCTGCTGACGCGCCTGCGCGCCTGGAGTCGGCAGCAGCAGCGCTGCGCGCCGCGCCGCCGCGCGCAGCGCGTCGGGCGTCGAGTTCTCCGTCAACTCGGCGGCCAGCGCGCGCAGCGGCGCTCCGGCAGCACCGGCTGACGCCAGTGCGCGCAGCGCCGCGGCCGCGGCGCGGACCGCTGCGCGCGACTGCAGCGTCGCCGGTGCACGCGCCGCGTCGAGCAGGGTTTCGAGCACAGCATCGCGCGACGACAGCGCGCTGCCTTCGCCACGCGCCGCATTGCGGATCGCGTCGCGGTACGCGCCGGTCGTCAGTGCGCTGAAGGTCGTTTCCTGATAGACGAAGGTGCAGATCAGGAAAGCCAGCACTGCGGCGATCATCCAAAGCGTGATGCGCGCAAGCCCGATTCCGGCGCCGGCCAGCGCGCCGAGCCTGGGTTCGGCCGGGGTGACCGGGCGGGCCGCATCGAGGTCGATCACCGTCAGCCCTGTGCCGCGTTGCGCGCGCGCGCTTCGATACGGCTCAGCGTCGGCATCACCAGTCGGTGCAGATCGTCGCCGCGCCGGCTCGCGCTGAGCACCACGCGGCCGTTGGCGGCTTCGTCGACCGCCCAGTTCAGGATCGTGAATGCGTCCCTGACGAGATCGGCGACCCTCGACGCGTCGCCAACCTTGCGCTGGATCGCGCGCAGGAAGGCGTCGTCGATGTTCAGGCGTACGTTCATGCGAGTGGCTCCGTGCTTGGGGCCACTATAGGGCGTGGCCTGCTCCGGGCCAAGGCGCATGTTTGCGTCAGGGTCTTGCCGGGCAGTCGTGCTGTTCCGCACCGCAGGGCATCGATGTATGCTGAGGGCGCGTCGGCGGCCTGTGGCCGCCCTTCCAGCCGAGGTGAGGAAACCATGGGAGCTGCCAACGAAGCGGCCGGCGGGCCACCATCCAGTGGCTTGCCGCAGCCCGACGAAGCGCGTCTGCGTGCCGAGGTCGACG
The DNA here is from genome assembly GCA_021805805.1 of Pseudomonadota bacterium. Lineage (GTDB taxonomy): Bacteria > Pseudomonadota > Gammaproteobacteria > Burkholderiales > Burkholderiaceae_C > Thiomonas_A. The sequence goes on from JAJZEB010000031.1 coordinate 28,152, forward strand.
CGCTGCTGCTCGACCCGCGGGGTCGGTTCCGCCCGCGCGCGCTCGCGTTGCGCGACGCCTCGGAAACCCGCGAGTGGCTGGTCATGCAGGTCGGCGAGGACGCGCAGCGCGGCATCTGCGTGGTCACCCCCGATCCGCTGCCCGATGCGCCCTGGTGGTCGCTGGACGACGGCACGCGGTTGCGGGTGTCGGGGACGCGCGCCGGGCACCGGCCCGAGGACGCGACCGCGCCGTGCTGGATCAGCGTGCTGCGCCCGCTGGACTGAAGGCGCGCCATGTTCGAGCGTTTGTTGGGGGTCCGCCGCGCCGAGCAGATGGTCGCGCTGACTGCGCAGATTCCGCAGACCCACCGCCTGTTCGTTCTGCTCGGCGAGGCCAAGGCGCGCGCGTTCATGGACCACGCGGTGAATCGGCTGGCGCACCGCGCGGCGGCTGCCTCGGGGCTGGTGGCGCGCGCCGACAGCAGCACGTTGACCGTGCTGTTCGACCAATCCGAGCGCGCGCTGCAGTGCGCGTGCCTGCTGCGCAGCGAGCTGGCACGCTGGTGCGCGAACATCGATCGCCGGCTGCGCCTGGACCTCGACGTTGGGCTGAGCTTCGGTGCCGTGCTGTGCCGGCCTCCTCGCTACGAAGGCGACACGATCCTGCGCGCGTCGAGCCTGGCCACCGCGGCCAGCGACGGCCAGATCCTGCTCGACGATGCGGTGCATGCGGCACTGCCCGAAGCCGTGCGCAGCAGCCTGCAGCTGCTGACCTCGAGCGGACCCGACGGCGAGCGCCGGGCCTGGGCCTACGCCTGTGATGGCGACGCGGCTCGCCCGGCGGCGATGCTGCTGACGCTGCGCAGCCCCGACGGCAGCGTGAACCTGACGTTCGGTGCCGAGCGCCCGATCCGGATCGGCCGCGACACGCGCGCAGACGTCGTGCTGCAGCACGACGGCGTGTCGCGGCAGCACGCTGTGATTCATTGGCGCAACGGTGCGTACGTCTACACCGACACCAGCCAGAACGGAAGCTGGATCGAGGACGGGCTCCACGGACAGCGGCTGCGGCTGCAGCACGGCATCTGCGCGCTGGGCAGCAGCGGGGCGCTGCACCTGGGCGTCGACCCCGGAGCGTTGCGCGTTCCCGACCTGCTGTTCAGTGTCGAGGCGCCTGCCGGCTGAGCCCTGCGCCAGTCTTCGCTTCAGCCGGGTTTGCGCGCGACCAGATAGACGGTGCGGTCGTCGGCCTGCAGGCGCCCGCTCTCGACTTGGGGCCGCAGCGCACGTTCGAAGCGCACGCGCTCGTCGGCGTCGAAACGCTGATGCAGGATCTCGGCCAGCGAGGGCGCAAGCGGATGCGGCGCGCGCGCGATGAACGTCTCCCAGTCGCACGCAGGCGCGGGCTGCAAGTCGATGTGCAGCTCCAGGTGCACGCGGTCGAACCCGGTCTGCCGCACCAGCCGCAGCAAGTCGCGTTCGTTGCAGCTGCACGCGGCGTTGCGTGCCATCGATACGGCGTCGGTCGGGAACTGCGCCGCTTTCCAGCGCAGCAGCAGCGGCAGCACGGGGTCGGTCGCGGCGCCGAGCTGCAGCGCATGTTGCAGCTCGGCCGCGGCCAGCGCCTCGTCCTGGAAGACGGGCTCGGCCAGCGCCAGGCGGCCGCCGGGGCGCAGGACCCGCCACGCTTCGCGCAGCGCGGCGGGTTTGTCATCGACGTAGGCGAGCACCGCGCGCAGCGCGGCGATGTCGATGCTGGAGTCGGGCAGATGGCCCAGGCGGGTGGCGTCGGCGAGGCTGAACCGGCACCGTGCGGCGTGGCCGCACAGGCGCGCGAAGGCACGTGCGCGTCGCAGCAGCCGCGGCGACACGTCGCTGAGCGCAACGCGCAGCGCGCCTGCGGTCATGCTCAGCGCCTCCCAGCTCAGCAAGCCTTCGCCGCAGCCGATGTCGGCCAGCATCGACCCCGGCGTCAGCCCGGCCAGCGCGAGCAGCCGCCGCGCCTGCGCGGCGACCGCATCGCGGGTGGCGCAGGCCCGTGCACGGTCACCGCCGTCACGCTGGCTCAGCACCCAGTTGGCCCAACGGTCGTTGGCAGGGGCAAGCGCCATCAGTGGTCCGCGCCGTGGCCGCCGCTGGCGTCGCCGCCCGGGTTCGATCCGCCAGGGTTGCTCGATGCTTCGGACATCTGCGTCAGCTTGTTGTCGTGCAGATGCAGCAGGGTGTTGCTGCCGGCGCCCATGGTTCCGCTGGCGACGAACACCGTTTGCGTGCCCATCACGTAATACAAGGTGCCGCTGATCGTATTGCCGTTGACGCTCAGCTGGGCAGCGGACGCGCTGAGCACGTACGGCGAGCCGGAGATTTCGGTCCAGTTCGGAGCGTTCAGCGTCGGGGCCGTGGTGGTGATGGGGCTGCCCGTGCCGGCCATGCCGTGGCCGGGATCTTCGAAGCTGAAATTGTCGCCGCTGGAGGTCGGCGTCGCGGCGAGCAGGGTCCAGGCCGTCGGCGACTGGCTGACGCATTCTCCGATCGAGCCGCCGCCGTAGCTGGCTGCGAACACGTCCAGGCGCAGCGGGTATGCGCCGGCCGCGCAGCTGATGCCGTCGCCGCTGCTCGAGCTCGGCGTGACCCCGTTCCAGACCGGGGTGGCGGTGGTGGGCGCGAGCACGGCGTCGAACTTCGCCAGCATGGTGCTGCCGCCGGTCGTGGCGGTATAGGTGCCGCCGCTGCGCAGCGCGTAGG
>JAJZEB010000166.1 GCA_021805805.1 Pseudomonadota bacterium
GCGGTCATCAGCACTTGCGCGCCGTCGCCGGAAATGATCGACGCCGAGATATGCGTGTTGCTGCGGTGCACCGACAGCCGCGTCGCCTCCAGGCGAGCGATCCGCGCACGCGTGGCCTTGGCGCGGCGCAGACGGGTTTGCTTCTTGGTCAACATGTCACAACCCCTTATTTCTTCTTGGTTTCCTTGATCACCACGACCTCGTTGGCGTAGCGCACACCCTTGCCCTTGTAGGGCTCGGGCGGGCGGATCGCACGAATGTCGGCGGCGAACTGGCCCACCAGTTGCTTGTCGGCGCTCTTGAGCACCAGCTCGGTCGGGGTCGGCGCCTCGGCCTTCACACCGGCCGGCAGGTCGCGCACCACCGGGTGCGAGAAGCCCAGCGTCAAGTTGAGCTTGTTGCCCTGCACCTGCGCGCGGTAGCCGACTCCGACCAGCTGCAGCTTCTTCTCGAAGCCCTTGTCGACACCACTGACCATGCCGGCGACCAGCGCACGGAACGTACCCGACAGCGCGTGCGCTTCGCGGCTGGCATCGGCCGGCGCGAATGTGATCGCGCCGTCATTCAGTTCGATCTTGACCAGCGGATGCAGTGCGCGCTGCAGGCTGCCCTGCGCGCCCTTGACGGCGATTTGTTCGGCACCCAGCGTCACTTCGACGCCCTTGGGCACTTTCACGGGATTCTTGGCGACTCGAGACATCGTCGGCCCTCAATTAAGCGACATAGCAAAGGACTTCGCCGCCGACGCCGACCTGGCGCGCCTTGCGGTCGGTCATCACGCCCTTGGGCGTCGAGACGATCGCCACCCCGAGGCCGTTCAGGACCTGCGGAATCGCGTCGCGGCCGCGGTAGATGCGCAGTCCGGGACGGCTGACGCGCTCGATGCGCTCGATCACCGGGCGGCCGGCGTAGTACTTCAGCGCGATCTGCAGATCGGCCTTGGTGCCATCGTGCAGCACCTCGAAGCCGTCGATGTAGCCCTCGTCGCGCAGCACCGTGGCGATCGCGGTCTTCAGTTTGGAAGCCGGCATCCTGACACTCGACTTCTCGACCATCTGCGCATTGCGGATACGCGTCAGCATATCGGCGATGGGGTCACTCATGCTCATAGAAAGTTTCTCCAGTGAGTTCCGTTAGCCGATTTACCAGCTGGACTTCGTGACCCCAGGGATTTCACCCCGGAAAGCCAACTCACGAATCTTGTTGCGGGCCAGGCCGAACTTGCGGAAGGTGCCGCGGGGCCGGCCAGTCAGCGCGCAGCGCTCGCGCAGCCGCGTCGGGCTCGCGTTGCGCGGCAGTTGCTGCAGCGCCAGGCGCGCCGCCATCTGCTCGTCGTGCGACTTGCTCGAATCGGCGATGACGGCTTGCAGCGCGGCACGCTTCGGGGCGTACTTCGCGACCAGCTTCTCGCGCTTGGCTTGACGGTTGATCAGGGACAGCTTGGCCATGGCGATTCTCAGTTCTTGAACGGGAAACGGAACGCGGCGAGCAGAGCCTTGCACTCGTCGTCGGTCTTCGCGGTCGTCGTGATGCTGATGTTCAGGCCACGCAGCGCGTCGATCTTGTCGTACTCGACTTCCGGGAAAATGATCTGTTCCTTGACGCCGATGTTGTAGTTGCCGCGACCGTCGAACGCGCGGCTGGAGACGCCACGGAAGTCGCGGACCCGCGGCAGCGCCACGGTGATCAGGCGATCGAGGAATTCGAACATCCGCGCGCCGCGCAGCGTCACGGTGCAGCCGATCGGCATGCCCTCGCGCACCTTGAACGCGGCGATGGCCTTGCGGGTGCGGGTCACGACCGGCTTCTGGCCGGCGATCTTGGTCAGGTCGCCGACAGCGTTGTCGATGATCTTCTTGTCGGCCACTGCCTCCGACACGCCCATGTTCAGCGTGATCTTGGTCAGGCGCGGGACTTCCATCACCGATTTGTAGCCGAACTTCTTCACCAGGTCGGGAACGACCTGTTCCTTGTAAACGTCTTGCAAGCGCGACATATCGGCCCCTTAAACCTTGATCTCTTCGCCGCTGGAACGGAACACCCGGACCTTCTTGCCGTCGTCGAGCACGCGCACTCCGACGCGGTCGCCGCGGCCGCTGGCCGGATTGAAGATCGCCACGTTGCTCTGGTGGATCGGAAGCTCCTTGGACACCACGCCGCCGGGCTGATTGGCCATCGGATTCGGGCGGGTGTGGCGCTTCGCGACGTTGACCCCTTCGACGATCAGGTGCTCGGCTCCGCTGCGGGCGAGCACTTTCGCGCGACGGCCCTTGTCGGCACCGGTGATGACGATGACCTCGTCACCTTTGAGGATTTTTTTCATGGTCGACCTCTTACAGCACTTCGGGCGCGAGGGAAACAATCTTCATGAAGCGCTCGCTGCGCAGTTCGCGCGTGACCGGCCCGAAAATGCGGGTGCCGATCGGCTCGAGCTTGGCGTTGAGCAGGACAGCGGCGTTGTTGTCGAACTTGATCAGCGAGCCGTCAGCGCGACGCACGCCCTTCGCGGTGCGCACGACGACCGCGTTGAACACTTCGCCCTTCTTCACCCGACCACGCGGCGCGGCTTCCTTGATGCTGACCTTGATGATGTCGCCGATGCCGGCATAGCGGCGCTTCGAGCCGCCGAGCACCTTGATGCACATAACGCTTTTCGCGCCGGTGTTGTCGGCAACATCCAGCCTAGATTGCATCTGAATCATGTGGAATCCTGGAAATCTGGAATTCTTCTCCCAACTTGCGAGCTTTCGCCTTCAGGCGCGCAGGCAGTCTTGGGCCCCGGGAATGGGATGATGGGCGCCCTAGGGCACCGAACTGCTTATTTTCGTGCGCAACGCTGCCTGCTGTCAAGCAGCGTTGCGCGGGTGCTGCAGCGCGACCTGGATCAGACCAGGCGCGACTTCTCGAGCAGCCGGGTCACGACCCAGCTCTTGGTCTTCGAGATCGGCCGCGATTCGGCGATCTCGACCAGGTCGCCGAGGTGATACTGGCCGTCCTCGTCGTGCGCGCTGTACTTCTTCGAGCGCACGATGTACTTGCCGTACAGCTCGTGCTGCACGCGGCGCTCGACCAGCACCGTGACGGTCTTCGCTCGCTTGTCGCTGACGACACGACCGGTCAGCGTACGGGTCAAACCTTCGGTCGCAGCCATCACGCCTCCTGTTGCTGACGAATCAGCGTCCGCACGCGCGCGATGTCGCGACGCACCTTGCGGAGCTGGCTGGTGTTTTGCAGTTGCTGGGTGGCCTTCTGCATCCGCAGGCCCATGTGCGCCTTGAGCAGCGCGTCGAGCTCGGTCTGCAGGCCGGTCTTGTCCAGTTTGCGCATTTCTTCGAGATTCATGCTCTCACCTCAAATGCCGAAGCGGCGGCCGACGAACGTGGTGCGGAACGGCAGCTTGGCCGCGGCCAGCTCGAACGCCTCGCGCGCCAGCTGCTCGGGAACGCCGTCGATTTCGTACAGCACTTTGCCCGGGGTGATTTCCGACACGTAGTACTCGGGGTTGCCCTTGCCGTTGCCCATGCGCACTTCGGCCGGCTTGATCGAGATCGGCTTGTCCGGGAACACGCGGATCCAGATCCGGCCGCCACGCTTGACGTGACGCGAAATGGCACGCCGCGCCGATTCGATCTGGCGCGCGGTCAGGCGTCCGCGGGTGACGGCCTTGAGGCCGAACTCGCCGAACGCGACCGTCGCACCGCGCGTGGCGACACCCGTGTTGCGACCCTTTTGCTCCTTGCGGTACTTGCGCCGCGCGGGTTGCATCATGATTATTCTCCTTGCTTGCCCGGCGCAGCAGCCGCGGCTTCGGGTTTGCTGACTTTGCGCACACGGCGGTCCGGAGTTCCGGCGCCGCCACGGCCGCGGCGCGGGCCGCGGTCGTCGCGACGCTCGTCGCGGCGCGGACGGCGCTCGGCCTCGGGCGCCTCGACGGCCTTGGTCGCCAGCGCGCCGCGGCCGAGGTTGTCGCCCTTGTAGACCCAGACCTTGACGCCGATGACGCCGTAGGTCGTCTTCGCTTCGGAGAAGCCGTAGTCGATGTCGGCGCGCAGCGTCTGCAGCGGCACGCGGCCTTCGCGGTACCACTCGGTGCGCGCGATCTCGATTCCGTTCAGGCGCCCCGACGACATGATCTTGATGCCCTGCGCTCCGAGACGCATCGCGTTCTGCATCGCGCGCTTCATCGCGCGGCGGAACATGATGCGCTTCTCGAGCTGCTGGGTGATCGAGTCGGCGATCAGCTTGGCATCGATCTCGGGCTTGCGCACCTCCTCGATGTCGACCGCCACCGGAACGCCCAGGCGCCGCGTCAGTTCGGCCTTCAGCGCTTCGATGTCCTCGCCCTTCTTGCCGATGACCACGCCGGGGCGCGCGCTGTAGATCGTGACGCGGGCGTTCTTCGCCGGACGCTCGATGACGATGCGCGACACCGACGCGGCCTTGAGCTTCTTGGCCAGGAACTCGCGCACCGCGATGTCCTCGTTGAGCATTTTCGCGAACTGCGCGCCGCTGGCGTACCAGCGCGACGACCAGTCATGCGAGACGGCCAAGCGGAAACCG
>JAJZEB010000032.1 GCA_021805805.1 Pseudomonadota bacterium
TGTACACCGGTTGGGGCTACAACGCCTACCGGCAGGAAAACCGCGATCGCGCCGACGACCTGCTGGTGCGCAACGGCGTCTGCGGCCTGCTGGCCGAAGCTCGAGCAGCGCTGGGAGCACGCACCCAGCGCCTCCGGCGCCGCATCCCGACGCCGAGCCGCGACGACCCGTTCCCGGGCGCTGCCGAGCGCGCGCGCATACGCGAGCTCGAAGGCGTCGACCGCGACCTCGAAGCGATCGAGGCGCTGATCCGTCACCTGCCCGTGCCCGAGAACGACTCGACCTGGATCCGGCACCGCTCCGAGGCGGACTTCCTGCCCCGGTTGATCGAGGCCGACCAGGCCATGGCCGAGCAGGCGCTGCGCCTGCGCGAACGGGCACGCGGCGACGACGACGATCCGGCAGCGCTGCGCGCGCCGATCGCCGCCCTGCGGCAGGCGATCGACACCCGCAAGGCCGTGCTGGCGGCTTGAGCACGTGCCGCAGCGCCGCTGAGCGCGCCACGGGTGCGCGGCGACTGGTCAGCCCAGCGCGTCGTTGATTCCGTCGTGGAACTCGGCCATGCTGACGGCGTTGCCGATTTCCCTGGGCAGTGCGTCGCGCACCGAGAACACGCCCAGGATGCGTCCCGTCGGCGCCACCACCGGAAGGTGGCGGAAACCGCGCTCGATCATGATCAGCACCGCCTCGGCCACGCGCGTCTGCGGCGGCACGGTCTGCGGTGCCGGGGTCATGATGGCCTGCAGTTGCGTGGTGCGCGGGTCCTGCGCCTTGGCCAGCAGGCGGGTCATCAGATCGCGCTCGGTGACGATGCCCACGAGCGCGCCGGAGGCGTCGAGCACCAGCACGCTGCCGCAGTTGGCGCGTGTCATGACGCAGGCTGCCTCGTAGGCGCTGGCCTGCGGCCCCAGGCTGACGACATGGCGTTGCGCCATCGACTGCAATACGGTGCGTTCGCTCATCGCAAGCCTCCTCGAAGGGTCGGGTTCAGCGCAACGCGGCGTTGATGTCCTGCAGCGCCTGCGCCCCCGGGCACAGATCGGCCGCGCCCAGGCTGTTCAGGGGCCGCTCGCAGGTGTTCATCGCCACGTGCAGGTCGGCGGCGTGCGGGTCGATGTACAGCAGGCCGGTGACGATCTCCCCGCGCGCCTGGTGCTCGTGCATATAGCCCAGCGCGGCCACGCGGTCTGTTGGATCGTAGTCCGGGTGCAGCTTGCGCAGGCGCAGCACGCTGCCGTCATGTTGCGGCACGTCAATGACCTCGCCGGCGGCGTAGTCGACGGTGATCTCCTCGCGCGCCGGCAGGAAGTCGATGCGGCTGGCCGCGGCGTTGTGCTGGCGCATGTAGTCGTAGCTCTTGGTGCTGCCGCCGTGGTTGTTGAAGGTCACGCACGGGCTGATGATGTCGATGAAGGCTGCGCCGCCGTGTTCGAGCGCGCCCTTGATCAGCGGCACCAGCTGCGCCTTGTCGCCGGAGAAGCTGCGCGCGACGAAAGTCGCCCCCAGCTGCAGCGCCAGCCCCACGAGGTCGACCGGGCTGTCGCGGTTGACCACGCCGCGCTTGCTCTTCGAGCCGCGGTCGGCGGTGGCCGAGAACTGCCCCTTGGTCAGGCCGTAGACGCCGTTGTTCTCCACCAGATAGGCCATGCGCACGCCGCGCCGCATGGCGTTGGCGAACTGGCCGAGGCCGATCGAGGCCGAGTCGCCGTCGCCCGACACGCCGAGGTACAGCAGGTCGCGGTTGGCCAGGTTCGCCCCGGTGAGCACCGAGGGCATGCGCCCGTGCACGGTGTTGAAGCCGTGCGACGCGCCGAGAAAGTAGTCCGGGGTCTTCGAGCTGCAGCCGATTCCCGACAGCTTGGCCACGCGGTGCGGCTCGATGTCGAGCTCCCAGCAGGCTTGCACGATGGCCGCCGAGATCGAATCGTGCCCGCAGCCGGCGCACAGCGTCGAGACGCGGCCCTCGTAGTCGCGCCGCGTGTAGCCGACGCGGTTGGGCGTCAGGCTTGGGTGGTGCAGACGGGGCTTGGCGAGGTAGGTCATCAGGCGGCCTCCTTCCGGCTGGATTGCGGCTCGAGCAGGCGCTCGATGGCCTCGACGATGAAGCGCGCGGTGATCGGCGTGCCGTCGTAGTGCAGCACCCTGGGCAGGCGCGCGGGATCGACCTGCAGTTCGTTGACGAGCAGCGTCTGCATCTGGCCGTCGCGGTTCTGCTCGACGACGAAGACCTGGTCGTGTTCGTCGATGAAGGCGCGCACCGCGTCGGGAAAGGGAAAGGCGCGCAGCCGCATGGCGTCCAGGTGGGTGCCGCGCGCCTGCAGCACGTCGAGCGCCTCGGCCATCGCCGGCGCGGTGGAGCCGAAGTACAGCACGCCCAGGCGCGTGGGCTGCGCTGCGCGCCGCAGCACCGGCTGCGGCACCAGGGTCGCGGCGGTGCGGAACTTGCGCAGCAGTCGTTCCATGTTGTAGATGTAGTCGGCACCGCGCTCGGAGTAGCGCGCATAGGGGTCGCGCGTCGTGCCGCGGGTGAAGAAGCTGCCCAGCCGCGGGTGCGTGCCGGGCAGCGTGCGCCACGCGATGCCGTCGCCGTCGACGTCCTTGTAGCGGCCGAAGTCGCGCCCGGCCTCGAGTTCCTCGGCGCGCATGACCTTGCCGCGGTCGTAGTCGCGTGCATCGTCCCAGGCGAAGGGCTCGCACAGGCGCTGGTTCATGCCGATGTCCAGATCGCTCATGACGAACACCGGCGTCTGCAGGCGATCGGCCAGGTCGAGCGCGGCGGCGGCGTGGTCGAAGCACTCGCGCGGGTCCTCGGGGAAGAGCAGCACGTGGCGCGTGTCGCCGTGCGAGGCGTAGGCGCAGGCCAGCAGGTCGGACTGCTGGGTGCGCGTGGGCATGCCGGTGGAAGGTCCGCCGCGCTGCACGTCGACCAGGGTCACCGGGATTTCGGCGAAGTAGGCCAGGCCGATGAATTCGCTCATCAGCGAGATTCCCGGTCCCGAGGTGGCGGTGAAGGCGCGCGCTCCGTTCCAGCCGGCGCCGACCACCATGCCGATGGAGGCCAGCTCGTCCTCGGCCTGCACCACGGCGACCCGGCTCTTGCCGGTCTGCGGATCGACGCGGAAGCGGTCGCAGTACGACTGGAAGCTCTCCGGGATCGACGTCGAGGGGGTGATCGGGTACCACGCGGCGACGGTGGCGCCACCGTAGAGCAGGCCGAGCGCGGTGGCGCTGTTGCCGTCGGTGAAGATGCGCGCGCCGACGCCGTCGGCCCGCTGCACGCGCAGGCCGAGCGGCTGCGCGCGGCTGCCGCTGACGTGCTCGCGGCCCATGCGCAGGGACTTCATGTTGGCCTGCAGCAGGGCATCCTTGCCGTGGTACTGCTCGGTGAACAGGGTCTCGAACACCTCGGACTCGACGCCCAGCAGCCACGACAGCGCGCCGACATAGACGATGTTCTTGAACAACTGACGCTGCCGCGCGTCGGCATAGGCGGCGTTGACCATCTCGGTCAGCGGCACCCCGATGACCTCGATGTCGTCGCGCAGGCCGGCACGGTCGATGGCGCGCGTGCTGTCGTAGAGCAGGTAGCCGCCGGGGCTGATCTCGGCGACGTCGGCGTCCCACGTCTGCGGGTTCATCGCCACCATCATGTCCACGCCGCCGCGCCGCCCGAGATAGCCCTGGCCGCTGACGCGCGCCTCGTACCAGGTCGGCATGCCCTGGATGTTGCTCGGAAAGATGTTGCGCGGGCTCACCGGGACGCCCATGCGCAGAACCGCCTTGGCGAACAGTTCGTTCGCCGAAGCCGATCCCGAGCCGTTGACATTGGCGAACTTGACCACGAAATCGTTGACCGCCTCGATGCGCTTCATGCGGAGACCTCCTGACGGGCTGGGGCAAGGCGCGAATCGCGGCAGGCAGCGCCCGCCTGGGTGGTGTGCAGGAGGAACTTCTGCATGTCCCAGGCTCCGGTCGGGCAGCGCTCGGCGCACAGCCCGCAGTGCAGGCAGACGTCCTCGTCCTTGACCATCACGCGTCCGGTCTTCAGCGCGGCGGAGACGAACAGTGCCTGCGCCGTGTTGCGCGCCGGGGCGTGCAGGCTCGCGCGCAGCGCGGCCTCGTCGGCGTCCTCGACCATGCTCAGGCAGTCCATCGGGCAGACGTCGACGCAGGCGTCGCATTCGATGCACGTCTGACGGTTGAACACCGTCTGCACGTCGCAGTTCAGGCAGCGCCCGGCTTCGGCCTGCGCCGCGGCGGAGTCGAAGCCGAGTTCGACCTCGACGCGGATGCTGGCCAGCGCGATCTCGGCCTTCGCCCACGGCACGCTGGCGCGCGTGGCGTCGGACACGGCGTTTTCGTAGCTCCACTCGTGGATGCCCATCTTGGTCGACACCAGCGTGGTCCCCGGCGGCGGGCGCAGCCGCGGATCCTCGCCGTGCAGGAAACGGTCGATGGACACCGCCGCCTCGTGGCCGTGCGCGACCGCGGTGATGATGTTCTTCGGACCGTAGGCGGCGTCGCCGCCGAAGAACACCTGCGGCAGGCTCGACTGGAAAGTTCCGGGCTGCAGCACCGGCAGCCCCCAGCGATCGAATGCGATGCCGCAGTCGGGCTCGATCCACGGAAAGGCGTTTTCCTGTCCGACCGCGATCAGCACCGCGTCGCAGGGGATCCGGACCTCGGGCTCGCCGGTCGGCACGAGGCTGCGCCGACCCTGCGCGTCGTAGCGCGCCTCGACGCGCTCGAAGACCATCGCGGTGAGGCGGCCGGCCTCATGCTCGAAGCGCTTGGGCACATGGTTGTCGAGAATGGGGATGCCCTCGTGCTGGGCGTCCTCCTTTTCCCACGGCGAGGCCTTCATCTCGGCGAAGCCGCTGCGCACGACCACCTTCACGTCGCTGGCGCCGAGGCGGCGCGCCGAACGGCAGCAGTCCATCGCGGTGTTGCCGCCGCCGAGCACGAGCACGCGCCCGTCGATGTGCGCGACATGGCCGAACGCCACCGAGGCGAGCCAGTCGATGCCGATGTGGATGTGCTGCGCGGCCTCGTCGCGCCCGGGGATCGCCAGGTCGCGTCCGCGCGGCGCGCCGCTGCCGACGAACACCGCGTCCCAGCCCTGCGCCAGCAGCTCGCGCAGCGAATCGATTCGCTGACCGCCGCGCAGTTCCACGCCGAGGTCGAGGATATAGCCGACCTCCTCGTCGATGACCTCCTCGGGAAGCCGGAAGCGCGGGATCTGCGACCGGATGAAGCCGCCGGCGAGGCGTTCGCTGTCGAACACGGTGACGGCGTAGCCCAGCGGGGCAAGGTCGCGCGCCACGGTCAGCGAGGCCGGACCGGCGCCCACGCAGGCCACGCGCGGGCCGCTGCGCGTACCGCGCGCGGGCATGCGCGGGCGCACGTCGCCCTTGTGGTCGGCGGCCACCCGCTTGAGCCGGCAGATCGCCACCGGCTGGGCGCGCTCGCGGTTGCCTTCCTCGACGCGGCCGCGCCGGCAGGCGGGCTCGCAGGGGCGGTCGCAGGTGCGCCCGAGCACTCCGGGGAAGACGTTCGATACCCAGTTGATCATGTAGGCGTCGGCATGGCGCCCCTGCGCGATCAGGCGGATGTATTCGGGAACCGGGGTATGCGCCGGACAGGCATACTGGCAGTCGATGACCCGGTGGTAGTACTGCGGATCGGACACGTTCGTCGCTGGCACTTGTCTTCCCCCTGGGGCGGCCGTTGGCCGAAGGTACACCCGCGCGGGGTGCCTGCGCCAGGGAAGCCGGATGCGCTTGATCTGCGTCAAAGCGCGCCGCGCCGGCCCGCCTGGCAGGCTGGTGCGCCAGGTTCGGACACGCGCGGCGCATGCGGGTCCGCGTGCCCGACGCGGGGCCGGCAGCAATCGAACCCACGACCCCTTGGTTCATAGCCAGAGCGTTGTTCAGACACCTTTTCCCCGAGAAATCAAAAAATCATTCTGTCGGACGCTTATGTCGGGGGCAATAATGCAATGGTGCGCTGGATTCGCCCCCCTTTTCAGATCGCAGTATGCCCGCCCGCGCGCCATGATGAACCCCAGCTGTAAATCGGGTCTTATAACCGCGCGCTTGCGCAGGATTGTGACGCCGAGCGATCATTTCCGGCGTGATGAAATTGAATCAAAACGGCTCCTTTCCAGCGTACCGGACAGACGAGATATCGACACAAGTCTCGGCATACTGCCGGCTTTTCGCCGGCGAGCGTAAACGCCTCGCTCCTTTGCTGCACGCGTTGTCCAGCGGCGACGACATCCGCTCCAGATCGACATCGACGGGCCATCTGGCCGCCAGCGGCATCGTTGTGCAGTCAGCGCGCCTGCTGACCGTCTACCACCCCCAGCTCCGTCGATGGATTCAACCAGGTGGACACCTTGAGGCGAAGGAGAGCCCGGAGCAGGCGGCCATGCGTGAGACGTGGGAGGAGACGGGCGCATCGGTGTGCCTGCACCCGTGGCACGCAGCCCAGCGCTGTCCGGTGGATATCGACGTCCACCTGGTTCCTGACAACCCCCGCCGAAAGGAGAGCACCCACCTGCACTTCGACTTCCGATATCTACTCATCTCCACGTCCGCACCGACCGGTACTGCAGAGCTGGAGACCCGTTGGCTCAGCCGCGCGGAGATCGAAGTGCGCGGCCTTCGCAAGTTGATGGACAAACTTGGCCGACTTCGCCTACCAGATCGATTCGGTTAAACCGCAGGACAGGGAGACGAATACCTACTCACCCGAAAAAATGACGTTCTTTGACACGTTGCTCCCCGACACCAGGACAGCGTACCCGTCGATCGCGGTCGTCACGCACGCAGTGCCTGGTACTGACGAATTCATTCTCGACATTCAAAAGAAATTCCGCATTGCGTGCTTCATTCCAAAACCCAACTCCATCGATGCAGCAACCCTACGGCGCATCGAGTCGTGCGCTCCGGTGCTTCGCTATACGCGCCAGATGATTCAAACCAATCATGAGGCCTTCGCGCAAGAAATAGAAAACATGGCAGACGGCAAATCGCTCGCCGTGATTGATACAGGCGGCTATTTTTGCCCATTACTCCACATCCTTCGACGGCGACTGGGGAGGCGATTCCTGGGCGTCGTAGAGGTACCGAAAACGGTCACCAGCGGTACGAAGCGCTTGTTCTCTCAGCGAAGGGCGAAAGGATTCCCTGCCCGATCGCCTCCGTAGCGCGAAGTCCGCTCAAGGCGCCGGAGGATCATCTTGTGGGCCAAGCCATCGCGTTCTCCGCCGACGCTCTGCTTCGGGAATGCGGCCAGATCATGGCCGGCAAACTCGCTTGTGTCATCGGTTACGGCAAGATTGGCGCCAGCCTCGCGGAATGCCTTCGCCAGAGAGGTGTGTTGGTGACAGTCATCGACGTCGATCCGGCCCGACAAGCTCTTGCACTTGCTCATGGCTACAAATGCCCAAGGCTCTCGGAACATCTCGAGGAAAGCCAACTTGTTTTCAGCGCGACCGGCTGCCGCGCTCTTCGTCGATGCGATCTTCAACGACTACGCCGGGGATGTTACGTATTCACAGCAACCTCGGGCGACGATGAGATCGAAAACTACCGGGAAGTCCTTGCGGATTGCGCCTCTACGGATCACCCAAAAATTGGGGCTTTCGGCAATGAACGTGCTGTCTTCGTCTGCAATGACGGAAACTCCGCAAATTTTATGCACGGCGGCGTCGTGGGACCCTTCATCAAACTCGTTCAGGCAGAGCTCGCGTACGCAGCTGCGACGATCACCGACTTCAAATCCGGACAGATAACAGAACTGGGCCATGAAAATCGTCGCATGATTGCGCAACGCTGGCTGGAATTCTATGCGCACCGGTGAAAACCTGCCGCGCAGATTCGCAAGCGAGAGCTTCGACGCATTCGGCTTTGATGTGGCTCGCTACGACGCAACCATGCGCTTTCTGAGCCTCTATTTCAAATATTGGCACCGTGTCTCCTGCAAAGGCCTCGAAAAAATTCCGGATGGGCCGATGATTGCATACGGCAATCATGCCGGCTTCAATTTGCTCGATGCGCTGATGCTGATGGTCGCAACGCGGCAGCAGGCTCCCTCCAGGCGGCCGCTACGCCTGCTGCATCACATCGGCATCGAAAAGACGCCGCTGATCGGATACTTCATGCAGCAGCGACTCGGCGCCGTGATCGGGCACCCTGCAAACGCCGAGTACATTCTTGGAAAAGGGGATGCCATCCTGACCTATCCGGAGGGCGGATACAGCACCAGCCGTCCGTTTACGTCACGCCGCAGTCTTTCCCCGCTCGACAAATTTGGCGCTGGATTCTTGCGCTTGGCCGCGCGAACCGGGGCGTGGCTGCTGCCCGTCGCCACCGTCGGCTGCGAGGAGGCGATGCCGACGCTCGCGCTTTCCCGCTGCCTCGGCCGTCACTTCAAGTTTGACCAATCGCTTTACCCGATCGTGCCGCAAAGCGCTTTGACGCTTCTGCCCAGCCTGTTTGGTGTCCCCCTGCATCATTTCCATTTTCTCCTCGGGCTCCCCTCGCATATCCGGATCCGCGTGGGCGCCCCCTGGAGGCTGGATGTCGACGCGGATATCGAGGCGGCACGACAGTCGTCTTACCACGCACTTGCAAGCATGGTGACTAGCCTGGAGAACGAACCATGCCCTTGACTCGAAGCACCGCGCATACGCTCGAGGCGCTTCGCACCAGCGTGCGCGCGATGTTCAGCCACGACGTGGTGGCCCACGACTTCGCGCACCTCGAACGGGTCGAGCGCAACGCCGCGCGCCTGCTCGAGATCGAAACCGGCGACCCTTTCGTCGTCCGCGCGGCCTGCCTGCTGCACGACCTGCATCGCATCCTGGAGCGAGACCTCGGCCACCATGTCGCGCCCGAGGAGGCCGATGCCCAGGTGCGCGCAATCCTGGACGAGCAAGGCGTCGACACGCCGACGATCGACCATGTCTGCGCGTGCATCCATGCCACCGAGCGCTATCGCTGTGCCGGTGACGTCATCGATGCGGCCTCGATGAGCGTCGAGCAGCGCATCGTGCGCGACGCCGACATGCTCGATGCGCTGGGCGCCGTGGGCATCGCGCGCGCCTTCATGTTCGGAGGCCGCCTCGGCGAGCCTCTGTGGGCGGCCGAACCGATCAACGACACGTTCCAGCCCGGCCACACTGCGTCGATCGTGCACCACTTCCACGAGAAGCTGCTGCACCTGCATCGGGAGATGCTCACCGACGAAGGCCGACGGATCGCAATCGAGCGCACCCAATTCATGCTCGGCTACCTCGATGCACTGCGCGAGGAACTGGACTCAAGTTCGCCCTGACCGCGCAGGATCCGTCGCCACAACGCCGAATTCCGCGGGGATTCGTACGTCGCAAATGAAATCAGGCACCGACGATTTCTCGTAAGTGCCTGATTTCTTGCAGCTATTTTGGCGCGCCCGGCAGGATTCGAACCCACGACCCCTTGGTTCGTAGCCAAGTACTCTATCCAACTGAGCTACGGGCGCAGCGAAAGAAAAAGTATACACGCAAATTTCGGCTTTTGAATAGCCCCCCGCACAGTCGCGTGGCGCGGACATCGCGCGCGCCGTGCCCGCGCCCCGTCGGGCAGGCGACAATGCGCGTCCATGTCCCTTGCGCGCGCATTCTCCCTGAGCCTGTTGCTGCTGGCTGCCAGCCGCGTTCTCGGTGTTCTGCGCGACGCGGTCGTGGCCAGCCATTTCGGCCTCAGCGGCCATGCGGATGCGGCACTGGTTGCACTGTCGTACCCGGACTTCACCATTTCCCTGCTGTGGGGCGCTGCGGTGCCGGCGGTGATGGTGCCGCGCATGGCCGGGCGCCCACCCGCGGAAATCGCCGCCGAAGCTGCACGGTGGTCGCGCCTGGCTCTGGCCGCTTTCGTCATTGCGGGCCTGGCCAGCTGGCTGCTGCGCATGCCGCTGCTGCATCTGCTGGCGCCGGGCCTGCACGGCGCCGATGCGCAGCTGGCCGCACGCACTCTGGGCCTCGGCGCGCTCGTCGCCCTGCCCGCGGGAGCCGTGACCATGGTCGGTGCGGCAGCGCTGCAGTCGCAGGGGCGGCTGCAATGGCAATACGCGGGAAACGTGGTGTTCAACCTGGCGTTGATTGCAGGGCTGCTGCTTGCCGCATCGCTGCACGCCTTCGGCTGGGTGGCCGCAG
This sequence comes from Pseudomonadota bacterium, assembly GCA_021805805.1. Taxonomy (GTDB): domain Bacteria; phylum Pseudomonadota; class Gammaproteobacteria; order Burkholderiales; family Burkholderiaceae_C; genus Thiomonas_A. The sequence goes on from JAJZEB010000032.1 coordinate 10,202, forward strand.
GGATCGCAGCGGCCTCGCTGGCGCGCCTGGGGATGATGCGCGGCGTGGTCGCGCGGCTGGGGCGCGCGCCGACCGGCGCGCCGCGCTGGCCCGATCGCGCCGGACTGCACGCCGCGCTGCTCGCGCTGGCCGCGTCCGGCCTGACCGTGCTGTATACGCTGGCGGCGCGCAGTTTCGCCTCGAGCACCGGAGTCGGCCAGCTCGGCGTTTTCCAGTATGCGCAACGCGTCGGGGAACTGCCTCTGCACACGGTGTTCGCGGTCGCGGCGGCCCTGGCCCTGGCGCGGCTGTCGGCGGCGGAGGCGGCGGGCGACCGCGCCGCCGCGCTGCAGCGCGGTCGGCAATGGATGCGTTCGATGCTGCGCGTGGCGCTGGTTCTCGGCGCCTGCGGCATGCTGGCGGCTCCGCTGGTCGTGCGCCTGGTGTTCGGTTGGGGCCGCATGGGCCCGGCGGGACAGGCCGAACTGGTGCGCTCGATGCGCTGGATCCTCGCGTTGATGCCGCTGCAGGCGGCGCAACTGGTGCTGGCCGCGCGCCTGAACAGCCATCGGCGCATCGCCGACCAGGTGCTGGGCTACGGCTGTGGCCTGCTCGCCCTGTTCGCGCTCGGCGCGCTGCTGCCGGCGCTGTGGTGGCGTGCGCTGGCCGCCTACGGCGCCGCTTACCTGGTGGCCGCCTGCGTGCTGTGGCTGCGCCTGGCGTTGCGCAACGGCGACGCCGAAGCGGCGAACGCGCGGCTGCTGGGCCTGGCCACTCCGGCACTGGCAGCTCTGGCCCTCGTGCTGGCGGCCTGGCCTGCGCGGACGTGGGGTGCCATGCTGATGCAAGCGCTGCTGGCGCTCGTCGCTCTGGGCGGCGGTGCATGGTTCGTCCTGCGCGACGATGCCATGGGGGAATTCCTGCGACGCGCTGTTTCCCGCCGCGGCGCGCGACCGCCGGCATGATCGCGACCCGCGCGCGCTTTCACATGCCGCGCGCGGCCAGCCCGAGTCCGCCCAGCGCCCCGGCGCCGGCCCGCAGACCCGGCAGCGCGTCGAACATCCGGGTGAGGGCGTAGCCCAGGCCGAAAGCCGCCACCGGCGCCAGCACCCACAGCAGCGCCAGGTGCGCGATGGTCTCCCATTCGATGCGCAGGCCCAGCGCCGCACCCGCTCCGACGATGCAGAACACCAGGATCTGGATGGTCGATGTCGGAATGCGCAGCCTGGTGAACAGCGTCGTCAGCGCGAAGGCCGCGGCGATCACCGCGATCGCCGCCGGGGTGGCCAGCCGGCCGCCGGCCACGATGGCATGCGGCATGCCCATGCACGCGCCGGTGTAGTGCGCCCCCATGCTCCAGGCGAAACCCAGCGCGAGCAGCACCAGAAGAATGTCGGCAAGGCCCATCGGGGTATCCGCGGATCGGGGACGCCGAATCGTAGTTCAGGCCGCAAGCGCCTGCGGCCGCGCACCGCCCGCCGCGCACATGCGGCGCTGCTGCGGCAGCGGGCTGTTCGCGCCGGACTGCACCGCACCTTGCGCCTGCGGCGCTTCGGCCTCGCGCAACCGGAACTGCGCCACCGCTTCGCGCAGGCCCTGCGCACGCGTGCGCATCTGTTCGGCGCTGGCCGCGAGCTGCTCGGCAGCAGCAGCATTGTGTTGCGTGGCCTGGCTGATCTGCGCCACGGCCGCGTCGACCTGCGCAATGCCGCTGCCTTGCGTCTCGCTCGCGGCGTGGATCCCGGCCACCAGCTCGGAAGTCCGCACGATGGACGCCACGATGCCGTCGAGCAGCGTTCCGGCGTCCTCGGCCTCGCGCACCGAGCCGCTGGAAATCTCGCCGATCTGCCCGGCCGCCGTCTGGGCGCGTTCGGCCAGCTTGCGCACCTCGGTGGCCACCACCGCGAAACCGCGACCGTGCACGCCTGCACGCGCCGCCTCGATGGCCGCATTCAGCGCAAGCATGTTGGTCTGGTAGGCGATGTCGTCGATGACCAGGATCTGTTGCGCGATGGCCCGCATGTCCGCCAGGGTCTTGCGCACGGCGTCGCCGCCGCGCTGGGCGTGTTCTGCGGCCTGCCCGGCCATGCGCGCGGTCTGACGCGCATCGTCGGCATTGCGGCGCACCGACTCGGCGAACTGCTCCAGCGATGCGGCCGTCTGCTCGACCGAGGCCGCCTGCTCGGAAGCACCCTGCGACAGCGTTTGCGAGGTCGTGGACACCTGCATGGAATTCGCCGCCATGTCGTCAGCCGCGCCGCGAATGTCCGTCAGGGTCGAGCCGAGCCTGTGCACCATGCCCTGCAGCGCGGCCATCACGCTGTCGTCGTCACCCGCGCGCAGCGCCACGCGCAGGCTGAGATCGCCGCCCGCCACGGCGTGCGCGGCTTGCGACAGCTCGCGCGGTTCGGCCCCCAGCACTCGGGTGATCGAACGCGTGATGACGACCGACAGTATCAGCGAAACCAGCAGCGCCAGCGCGCCCATGGCCACGGCGATGCGCAGGTTGGCCGCGTAGACGCGGTCCGCCTGGAGCGATGCCTGGCCGAACCCCTGCACAGCAAGGTCGCCGAGGCGGCGAAGTGCGTGCTGAATCTGCGTTTCCTGTGGCAGAACCTGCTGCTCGAACACGTCCTGCGCACGGTTGCCGTCCTGCTGCACGTTCAACATGGCTGCCACCGCCTGCTCGTATTGCCGACGGTGCTGCCGAATGACACCCAGCAGATCGAGCATGGGCTGCGCGGACAGCAGGCGCTGCAGCGCATCGATCTGGCGCAGATTGGCGGCAAGCTCCTTGCGCAGCTTCAGGTCCAGCAGTCCCTGTTCGGCCGGATCCTTGTTGGCCACCACCACGCGCAGCGCCGAGCCCATCTCGACCCAGCCGTTCTCCAGTTGCGCGACTGCGTGCGCCTGCGGCCAGGCCTGCCCGCTGAGGCGGGCGTCGGCCTGGCGCATGGTCGCCAGCGCACGCAGGGAAAGCCCGGCCGTGACCAGCAGCATCAGGACGAGCACGCCGAAGCCCAGGCCCAGCCTGGTACGAATCTTGAGGTTCTGCAGCATCGGTACCACCCCGTCGAACGCACCCTCGGAAACACGACGCACCCCGGGAGGGAAGAGCCGGGGCAGGGTCATTCTGGGCAAGCGAATATGACAGTTCTACCGTGCACTGCAGGACGTCTGTCTACGCGGCGCTCGCGCGGCCGGCGCCCGACGCCGTGGCGACGCAATTCGGCGCGCGGCGCACGCGCCGCTAAACTGGCGGTTCGAACGAAGTGGTGCCCGTGTCCGATGCAATGGATCCAAATCACCAACCGCGCTGAATTCGCCGAACTCGCGCTGGACTGCGGAGTCCAGCGCGTCATGGTCGATCTCGAGCGGCTGGGCAAACAGCAGCGCCAGGGTGGACTTGGTACCTTCATTTCCGACCACCGGCCTGAAGACGTGGCGACGGTGCGCGCGGCGGTGCCCGACGCGCACCTGATCGTGCGCGTCAATCCGTGGCATTCCGGCAGCCGCGCCGAAGTCGAGCACGCGATCGACTCCGGTGCCGACAGCCTGATGCTGCCGATGTTCGCGCGCAGCGCCGAACTGCGCGACTTCACCGCCGCGATCGCGCGGCGCGCCGGCTGCATCGCGCTGCTGGAAACGCGCGCCGCACTCGATGCACTGCCCGAGTGGATCGGCGCCGACGGCCTCGACGAGATCTACGTCGGCCTCAACGACCTGCACCGCCAGCTCGGCCAGCGCTTCATGTTCGAGCCGCTTGCCGACGGTACGGTCGAGCGCGTCGCGCAAGCCGCGCACGCCGCCGGACTGCGCTTTGGCTTCGGCGGCATCGCGCGGCTCGACGAAGGCCTGCTGCCCGGTCGCGTCGTGCTCGGCGAACACCTGCGGCTGGGCTCCGACAGCGTGATCCTTTCGCGCACGTTCAACCGCGAAATGGTCGAGCGCCCGGACAGCGACTGGGAAGCGGTTTACCGCACCGAAATCGGGCGCCTGAATCATTGCGCGCAGGTCCTTGCCGCGCGCACTGCGGCCGAAGTCGACAGCGACCGGATGCTGGCGCGCGACCTGATCGCGAATGCCGCTGCCGCGCTGGCGCGATGAAGCGCGCTTTCGATCTGGTCGTCGCCGCCTGCGCCCTGCTGCTGCTGGCGCTGCCCATGCTGCTGGCGGCCGTTCTGGTCTGGCTCGACAGCGGCCGCCCGGTGCTGTTCGTGCAGCAGCGCGTCGGCCGCGATGGCCGATTGTTCAGGCTGCTGAAGTTCCGCAGCATGGTGGTCGACGCCGAATCCCGCGGCCCGCAGCGCACCGCGGCCGGCGACGCGCGCATCACCCGCGTCGGCCGCGTTTTGCGCCGCACCAGCGTCGACGAACTTCCGCAGCTGATCAACGTGCTGCGCGGCGACATGAGCCTGGTCGGCCCAAGGCCCGACGTGCCGGCGCAACGCGCCGACTACACCGAGGAGCAATGGGCCCTGCGCTGCAGCGTGCGCCCCGGGCTGACCGGTCTGGCGCAGGCCCGCTACCGCTCGCGCGCCACGCCGCGCCAACGGCTGGAAGCCGACCTCGACTACGTCGCGCGGCACGGACTGTGCCGCGATCTGTCGATCCTCGGACTGACCGCAGCCCGCCTGCTGCAGCGCAGCGGCAACTGACGGCACCGATCGGCGCGAACGGCGACAATAGCGTCTTCCCTGTTCCTTCCGTCATGTGCGGCATCTACGGTTACTTCGACCGCTCCGGGCGCAGCCTGAGCTCCGGCACGCTGGCGGCGATGGACGCCAGCCTGGTGCACCGCGGCCCCGACGACACCGGCGTGCACGCGGTGCGCGGCGCCGCGGTGGCCAACCGCAGGCTGTCGGTCATCGATCCGGCCGGCGGCCACCAGCCGTTCGTCTCGGCCGACGGGCGCATCGCGCTGGTGCAGAACGGCGAGATCTTCAACCACGTCGAACTGCGCGCGCAGTTGCAGCGCGACGGGGTCGCGTTCGCCAGCGACCACAGCGACACCGAGGTGCTGCTGCGGCTGTACGAGCGCCACGGCATGGATTTCCTGCCGCGCCTCAACGGCATGTTCGCGATCGCGGTGCTCGACCGCCGCGACCCCGAGGCTCCGGTGCTGCACCTGGCGCGCGACCGCATCGGAGTCAAGCCGCTGTTCGTGCACGACGACGGCGCACGCGTGCTGTTCGGCTCGGAGATCAAGGCGCTGCTGCCGGCGCTGGGCGCGGCGCCGACGCTGCACCTGCCTGCGCTGCAGCATTTCCTGGCCTACAACTACGTGCCGCCGCCCGAGACGATGTTCGCCGGCGTGCGCCACGTGCCGCCGGGTTGCATGCTGCGCATCGACCGCCACGGCAGCCGGCTGCAGCGTTGGTGGAGCCTGGCCGCGCAGCAGCCGGTGGCGCAGGAATTCGGCGCCTGGCGCGACGAGTTCCTCGCCCTGTACGACGACGCGGTGCGGCTGCGGCTGCGCGCCGACGTGCCGTTCGGCGCGTTCCTCTCCGGCGGCGTCGATTCGAGCAGCGTGGTCGCGCTGATGGCGCGCCACCAGACTGCGCCGGTGCGCACCTTCTGCATCGGCTTCGACGATCCGCGCTTCGATGAGTCGCCGTATGCGCGCGAGGCCGCGCGGCGCTTCGGCACCGAGCACCACGAACGGGTGGTCGCCGCCGATCTGCTGGACGACTGGCCGCAGGCGCTGTGGCACTGCGACCAGCCGCACGGCGACGCGTCGTTCCTGCCGACGCTCGAAGTCGCGCGGCTGGCCGCGGCCGAGGTCACGGTGGTGCTGACCGGCGACGGCGGCGACGAACTGTTCGCCGGCTACGACAAGTACGCGGCCTTCGCCGCCGACCCGCAGCTGCTCGCGCTGCCCGACGCCGCGTTCGCGCGTCGCTACGTCGAGCACACCGGGTTGTTCGGTGCGGCCGCGCGCGAGCAGCTGCTGCAGCCGTGGCTGCGCCAGCGGCTGCACGACGTCGACAGCGTGGCCGACGTGGCGCAGCCGTGGTTCGACGAGGTGCGGCACTTCGACCGCGTCAACCAGATGCTGTACCTGGACATGATGCTGCTGCTGCCAGGCAACAACCTGGTCAAGCCCGACCGCATGGGAATGGCCGTGTCGCTGGAAGCGCGCACGCCGCTGCTCGACTGGCGCATCATGGAATTCGCGTTCCGCGCCCCGGGCGCGACCAAGCTGCATGGGGGCGACAAGAAGCACTGGTTCAAGCGCGCGGTGGAGCCGCTGATCGGGCATGACCTGGCGCACCGGCGCAAGCAGATGTTCACGGTCCCGATCGGCGAATGGTTCCGCGGCGCGCGCAAGGTCTGGCTGCACGAACTTCTGTTCGCGCCCGATGCGCTGGCGGCGCGGCTGTTCGACGCCGACGCGCTGCGCGGCCTGTTCGACGCGCATGTCGCGGGAACCGCGAACCACACCCGCGAGCTGCGCGCGCTGGCTGCGCTCGAGCTGTGGGCGCGACGCTTCGCTGCGGAGCTGCCCGAATGAGGGTCGCGTCGTGAGCGCCCGGCGCCGGATTCTCGCCGTGGCCTACGGCGGCGGCCACATCGCCATGCTGCTGCCGGTGCTGCGCGCGCTGCGCCGGCTGCTGCCGGCGTTGCAGATCGACCTGCTGGCGCTGACCACCGCGGCCCGCGTGGCGCGAGACGCCGGCGAAACGCCGCTGGGCTACGCCGACCTGCTGCACCTGCTCGACGATTCGGAACGTGCCCAGGCGCTCGCGCTGGGCGCGCGGCTGCGCGACGGCAACACCCACCCCGACATCGCCGAGGCGGAAACGCTGGCGTACCTGGGCATCAACGCGCTGGAGCTGCGCCAGCGCCTCGGCGCGGACGAGGCCGATGCGCTGCTGCGCGCGCGCGGCCGGCAGGCGTTCCAGCCGGTGGAGTTCTTCGGCCGCGTGCTGCGCGCGCTGCAGCCCGACCTGGTGCTGACGACCAACTCCCCGCGCAGCGAACAGGCCGCGGTCGACGCCGCGCGTGCCGCCGGTGTTCCCAGCGTCGCGTTGCTCGACCTGTTCGGCCTGCCCGGCGACGCCTTCGCCGCGCGCAGCGTCCACCCGGACCGCGTCTGCGTGCTCGCCGACGTGGTGCGCGACAACCTGGTCGCTGCCGGCTGGCCGGCGCAACGCATCGCGGTCACCGGCAACCCGGCGTTCGACGCCCTGCTCGACCCGGCGTGGGCGCAACGCGCCGCGCAACTGCGCGCCGACCTGGGTTGGCAGGGCCGGCGCGTGGTGCTGCTGGCCACCCAGCCCGAGCCGCGCGCGCATCCGGCGTCGCGCTGGCCGGCCGGCGACGCGCTGGCGCTGGCGATGGAGGACACGCTGCGCGCCTGGGTGGCGACGCGCGACGACGCCGCGCTGATCGTGCGCCACCATCCGAACCACGGGCACCGGCTGGCCGCGCGCGCCGCGGCGCCGCGGGTGCACCTCAGCCGCGGCGCCGGCGAGGCGATCGAAGCGCTGATCCGCGCCGCCGACGCGGTGGTCGTGCAGGCGACCACGGTCGGGCTGCAAGCCGCGGTCGCCGGGGTACCGGTGCTGCAGCTGCGCTGCTCGCCTGCCGTGCTCGGCGGCATCGACTACGCCGCGCTCGGCGTGGCCCAGGCCGTGCCCGATCTGGACGCGCTGCCGGACGCGCTCGACGCGCTGCTGCGCGCGCCGCCGCCGGCCGGGCGCTGGGCACGCCACGGCGCGGCCGCAGACGCGGTCGCGCACGAAGTCGCCGCGCTGCTGCACAGGGAGCATTGCGCATGAAGACCATCGCCACCATCTGCGCGCGCGGCGGCAGCAAGGGGCTGCCGGGCAAGAACATCCGCGACCTCGGCGGGCGCCCGCTGATCGTGCACAGCATCGCGTACGCCCTCGCCCATCCGGCGATCGACGAAGTCCACGTCTCGACCGACGACCCGGCGATCGCCGCGGTCGCCGCGGCCGCCGGCGCCAGCGTGCCGTATCTGCGCCCGCCCGAACTGGCGCGCGACGACACGCCGAAGCTGCCGGTGATCGAGCATCTGGTCGCGCACCTCGAAGCGACGGGTGCGCGCATCGCGCGCATCGTCGACCTGCAGCCGACCTCGCCGCTGCGCGTGCCGGCCGACCTCGATGCCTGCCTGCAGCGCGCCGCCGCGGCCGACGCGCCGGACCTGGTGCTGACGGTGTTCGACAGCGGCTGCAACCCGTATTTCAATCTGGTCGAGGCGCAACCCGACGGCAGCGTGGCGCTGAGCAAGGGCGGCGGCGTGGCCGCACGGCAGGCAGCGCCCGCGGTCTGGACCCTCAATGGCTCGATCTACGTCTGGCGCCGCGACGCGCTGACGCGTGCCGCGCGCGACGGGCTGTGGAGCGTGCGCGTGGCCGCGCAGCCGATGCCGGCGCAGCGTTCGGTCGACATCGACGATGCCGACGATTTCGCGCTCGCCGCGTGGCGCCTGCAGCGCGCCGCCGACAGCGCCCGGGAGTGAACGATGGACAGGGTGTTCGTGATCGCCGAAGCCGGCGTCAACCACAACGGACGGCTCGACCTGGCGCTGGCGCTGGTCGACGCGGCCGCGACGGCCGGTGCCGACGCGGTCAAGTTCCAGAGCTTCCGCGCCGAGGACCTGGCGCTGCCTGGCGCGGCCACCGCTGCGTACCAGCGCTCCAGCACCGGCGCCGCGGACCAGCTCGCGATGCTGCGCGCGCTGGAGCTCGACGCCGCGGCGTTCGCCGCCATCGCGGCGCGTTGCCGCGCGCGCGGAATCGAGTTCATGTCGACGCCGTTTTCCGAGTCCGCGGTCGACGAGCTGATCGCGCTGGGCGTGCAGCGACTCAAGCTGGCTTCCGGCGAGATCACCAACCGGCCGCTGCTCGAGCACGCCGCGGCGGCGCGGCGACCGCTGCTGCTGTCGACCGGAATGGCCACCCTGGACGAAGTGCGCACCGCGATCGGCTGGATCGACGCCGCCTGGGGCGACACGCCGCCGACGCCCGCCCCGGGCGTGGACGGCGCGCTTGCCGTGCTGCATTGCACGTCGGCGTACCCGGCGCCCGACGCGGCGCTGAACCTGCGCGCGCTGGCCACGCTGGCGCAGGCCTGCGCGCTGCCGGTCGGCTACTCCGACCACAGCCGCGGCAACACCGCGGCGCTGGCCGCGGCCGCGCTCGGCGCGCGCGTGGTGGAAAAGCACATCACGCTGGACTGCACGCTGCCGGGTCCCGACCACGCCGCGTCGAGCGAGCCGGCCGCGTTCGCCGAACTCGTCACCGAACTGCGCCGCCTCGAGACCATGCTCGGCGACGGGGTCAAGGCGCCGCGCGCGGAGGAACTCGACGTGCGCGCGGTGGCCCGGCGCAGCGTGGTGCTGGCGCGCGACCTGCCCGCCGGCGCGGCACTGCAACGCACCGACCTGATGCTGCGCCGCCCGGCCAGCGGAATTCCGGCGGCAGCGCTGGCCGACGTCGTCGGTCAGCGCCTGCGCGCGCCGGGCATCGCGGGCAGCGTGCTGCAATGGGACCAGCTCGAGCCGGGCGCGCGATGAGCCAGCCGCGACGCCGCGTCCTGTACCTCAGCGGCACCCGCGCCGACTTCGGCTTGATGCGCCGCACCCTGCTGGCGATCGCCGCGCACCCGGCGCTGAGCGTGCAGGTGGCCGCGTGCGGCATGCACCTGGAGCCTGCGTTCGGCAGCACCGTCGACGAAATCGAAGCGGCAGGTCTTCCGGTGGTCGCACGCATCGCCAGCGACGTGCTCGCGCGCGACCGCGCCGGCATGGCGCGCGCGCTCGCGCAGACGCTGCTCGGCCTGACCGCACAACTCGAACGCGACCGGCCCGACCTGCTGCTGCTGCTCGGCGACCGCGGCGAAATGCTCGCCGGCGCCACCGCGGCGCTGCACCTGGGAATACCCAGCGTGCATCTGCACGGCGGCGAGCGCAGCGGAACGGTTGACGAGCCGCTGCGCCATGCCACAAGCAAGCTCGCGACCTGGCATTTCACCGCCACGGTGCAGGCGCGCGAGCGCCTGATCGCGATGGGAGAGGAGCCGCAGCGGGTGTTCGTCGTCGGCGCGCCGGGGCTCGACGACGTCGGCGACGCGCTGCACGCGCCGCGTGCCGCGGTCGCCGCAGAGCTCGGCCTCGATGCGCAGCGGCGCTGGGTGCTGGTGCTGTTCCACCCGGTGGTGCAGCAGGCCGAACACGCCGCAGCGCAGACTTCCGAGCTGCTGCAGGGCGTGCGCGACGCCGGCGGCGGCGCCGACTTCGAGGTGCTCTGGCTGGCGCCGAACGCCGATGCGGGATCGGCCGCGGTGCTGCAGCGGCTCGATGCGCTGCCCGGCGGCTGGCAGTTGCGCACCCACCTGCCGCGCGCACAATATCTGCGCGCGCTGCGTCACGCCGACGCACTGCTGGGCAATTCGTCGTCGGGCATCATCGAGGCCGCCAGCTTCGGCACCGCGGTGATCAATGTCGGGCTGCGCCAGCACCTGCGCGAACGCAACTCGGGAACCGTCGACATCGACGCCGAGGCACCCGCGGTGGCTGCGGCGCTGCGCGCGGCGCTCGGCACCGTGCGCGCTGCCCCGCATAATGTGTATGGCGACGGGAACAGCGCGAATCGCATCGCTTCGCGGCTGGCCGAATTGCCGCTGGATGACTCCGTGCTGCTGAAAGCCAACCGCTACTGAACGTGCATCGCGAGACCCTGCTCATCGTGTTCGGCGCCCGTGGCCACGGCCGCGTCGTCGCCGACGCCGCGCTGGCCGCCGGCGGCTGGCGCGGCGTGGTCGCTTCCGACCGCGACCCTGCGTTGTGGGGCACCGAACTGCTTCCCGGCGTGCCGATCGTCGCGCCCGACGCGCTGCCGGGTCTGCGCACTCCGCTTGCGCTGCATGTGTCGATCGGCGACAACAGCAGCCGCCGCGCCGAAGCCGAAGCGCTGCGCGACCTGGCTCCGCTGGTCAGCGTGGTCCACCCGCGCGCGTCGCTGGCGCCCAGCGCCGAGATCGGCGCCGGCTGCCTGCTCGCGGCGCAAGCTGTGGTCGCGCCGCTGGCACGACTGGGCGCTGGAGTCATCGTCAACCACGGCGCGGTGATCGACCACGACTGCTGGGTCGACTCCTGGTGCCATATCGCACCCGGCGCACGTCTGGGAGGCGCCTCCGGCGTCGGCGCCGGAGCGCTGCTCGGCAGCGGCTGCACGGTACTGCCGGGACTGCGCGTCGGCGCCGGCGTGCGGCTGGGCGCCGGCGCAGTGGCCACACGGCCGATACCCGACGGCGCGACCTGGGTCGGCGTGCCGGCGCAGCCGCTGCGCAATCCGTGACCGATTCACCCCAACCATGCACGCAACGACACTCGACTCCCTGTTGATCGGCCCCGATGCCACCCTGCACGATGCGCTGGCGCGCCTGGACGCGACCGCGCAGGGCATCGTGCTGGTGACCGACGCGCAGCGCCGGCTGCTGCGCACCGTCACCGACGGCGACCTGCGCCGCGCCGCGCTCGCCGGAACGCCGCCGCAAACCCCGCTGCGGGCACTGCCGGCGAAGGAGCCGACGTGCGCCGGGCTGCAGGCCTCGATGCGCGATGTCCTTCAGCTGCTCGACGCGCAGCGCATCGACCACGTTCCTGTCGTCGACGCGGATGGCCGCATCGTCGACCTGGTCACGCGCCGCGAGCTGTCGCAGCGCGTCTGGCTTTCGTCACCGCATCTGGGCGACGACGAGGCCACGCTGGTGCAGGAGGCGTTCAGCAGCAACTGGATCGCGCCGCTGGGTCCGCACGTCGACGCCTTCGAGCGCGAGCTCGCCGCGCGCGTCGGCGTGGCGCACGCCGCAGCGACGAGCAGCGGGACCGCGGCGCTGCACCTGGGATTGCGACTGCTCGGCGTCGGCCCCGGCGATCTGGTGCTGTGCTCGAGCCTGACCTTCGTCGCCAGCGCCAACCCGATCCGCCAGCTCGGCGCAACTCCGGTGTTCATCGACTCCGAGCCGCAGAGCTGGAACATGTCGCCGCGCGCTCTGCAGCGCGCGCTCGACACGCTGGCGGCCGAGGGCCGGCGCCCGAAGGCCGCGGTGGTCGTCGACCTGTACGGCCTCAGCGCCGAGATGAACGCGCTGCTCGCGCTGCTCGACGCCGCCGGCGTGCCGATGCTCGAGGATGCCGCCGAGTCGCTCGGCGCGTCCTACCACGGCCGCGCCAGCGGCAGCTTCGGCGCACTGGCGGTGTTTTCGTTCAACGGCAACAAGATCATCACGACCTCGGGCGGAGGCATGCTGGTGGGCAACGACGCGCAGCTGATCGACCACGCGAGACGGCTTTCGACCCAGGCGCGCGAGCCCGCGCGCCACTACGAGCATGTCGAGGACGGCTACAACTACCGCATGAGCAATGTGCTGGCCGGAATCGGCCGCGGCCAGTTGCGCGTGCTGCAGCAACGCGTCGACGCACGCCGCGCCGTGTTCGAGCATTACCGCCGCGCGCTCGCCGGCCGCGCCGGGCTGCGCTGGATGGGCGAACCGCCCGGGCACCGCTCGACGCGCTGGCTTTCGGCGTTCGTGCTCGAGCACCCGCGGCCGCAGCGCGCCCGCGACCTGCTGCTCGATTTTCTCGAACGCCACAACGTCGAGGCGCGCCCGGTCTGGAAGCCGATGCACCTGCAGCCGCTGTACGCTGGCTGCCGCTATTTCGCGCACGACGGCGACGTCAGCGCCGCGCTGTTCGGCGGTGGCGTGTGCCTGCCGTCGGGTTCGAACCTGGACACCGCGCAGCTCGATCGCGTCGGCGCGCTGCTGCAGCGCGGGCTGGACGTGGCCGAGGCCCAGGCATGAGGCGCGCATGGCGCTGGCGCAGCGCTGCGACCAGCCGAATCGGCTGGATGCCGCCGCTGCTCGATTCGGTCGCGGTGGCGTTGTGCTGGCTGGCCGCTTTCGTGTTCCGATTCAGTCTGCTGCGCAACAACGCGCCGCCGAACATCGTGCACATCGTCGTTTTCAGCCTCCCGCTGGCGGTCGCGGTGTGGATCGGTTGCCTGCTTGCGTTCGGCGCGTATCGCACGCCGTGGCGCTACGCCAGCCTGCCCGACGTGCGCCGCGTCGTGACCGCGTCCGGCGTCGCATCGCTGGCGCTTGCCGCCAGCCTGCTGATTGTTCGCTTCCCGTCTTTCCCGCGATCGATCGCGCTGATCCACCCGCTGCTCGCCGGCAGCGCGCTGCTCGCGCTGCGGGTGCTGGCCCGCGCGCGCGCCGAGCGCACCCTGCCCGGCGGCGCGCAGCCGCTGCTGGTGCTGGGAACCGTCGACGAGGCAGCCGGAGCGCTGGTCGCGCTGAAAGGAAACCGGCAATGGCGCGCGCGCGGGGTGTACAGCCCGCTGGCCGAGGAAACAGGGCGCAGCCTGCAAGGCCTGGACGTGCTCGGCGCACCGCAGACACTGGCCGAGGCGGCACGCGAACTGCGCGTGCAGCATGCGCTGCTCGCGGCCACCGCAGGCTCCGAACGGCGTCGGCTGCTGCTCGAGCAGGCCAGCGACGCGCAGCTCGCGCTGCTGACCCTGCCGCGCGCCGAGGACTGGTTGCCGCAAGGCCGCAGCGCGCCGCGCAGCCTCGAACTCGACGACCTGCTCGGCCGCGAAGCGGTCCAGCTCGACGCCCGCGGACTGTCGGATCTGCTCGCCGGCGGCTGCGCGCTGGTCACCGGAGCCGGCGGCTCGATCGGATCCGAACTCTGTCGCCAGCTGGCGCGCTTCGGCGTCGGCCACCTGGTCTGCGTCGACAGTTCCGAATACGCCATCTACCAGCTCGAACAGGAGCTCGCCAGCCGCCACCCGGGACTGCCGACGACCTACCTGACGGCCAACGTCCGCGAGGCGCAGCGCTTGCGCACCCTGTTCGACGCGCACCGACCAAGCATCGTGTTCCACGCCGCGGCGTACAAGCACGTGCCGCTGATGGAGCGCGACAACGCGATCGAGGCCTTGCGCACCAATGTGCTGGGCACGGTCAACGCTGCCCGCGCCGCGGCGGCCTGCGGCGCACAGCGCTTCGTGCTGATCTCGACCGACAAGGCGGTGAACCCGACCAACGTCATGGGCGCGAGCAAGCGTCTGGCCGAACGCGCGCTGCAGGCGCTGGCGCGCGCGCATCCCGACACGCGGATGGTCGCGGTGCGCTTCGGCAACGTGCTCGGCTCCAGCGGAAGCGTGGTGCCGCGCTTTGCGGCGCAGATCGCTGCCGGCGGACCGGTCACCGTGACCCACCCCGACATCGTGCGCTACTTCATGACCATCCCGGAAGCCGCGCAGCTGGTGCTGCAGGCCGGCCTGATCGGCGACAGCGGGCAGATCTACGTGCTCGACATGGGCGAGCCGGTGCGCATCGTCGATCTGGCGCGGCTGATGATCCGGCTGTCGGGCCGCCGCGAGGACGAGGTGCCGATCGTGTTCAGCGGACTTCGACCCGGCGAAAAGCTGTACGAAGAATTGCTGGCCGACGACGAGACCACGCTGCCGACGCCGCACCCGAAGCTGCGCGTGGCGCGCCACGCCGGCGACGGGGCCCTGGCGCTGGAAGCGCTGGCCTTGCGTATCGACGCCTTGGAAACGCCCGACGCGGTGCGCGCGCTGCTGGCCGAGCAGGTCCCCGAATACAACCCCGCCGGGAGTCCGGCAGCGAGGAATGCACCGTGAACGACCAACCCGTGCTGCGCGCAAGCGCCGTGCACAAGCGCTACGAAGGCGGCCCGCAGACCGTCGAGGTCCTCGCCGGGATCGAACTCGAGCTGCAGCGCCGACGCACCCTGGCCGTGGTCGGTGCTTCGGGCTCGGGCAAGAGCACCCTGCTGCATCTGCTCGGCGGCCTCGAACACGCCGATTCCGGGCGCATCGAGGTCTGCGGCAGCGCGTGGTCCGATCTGTCGCCCGCGGCGCAGGGGACCTGGCGCAATCGCCATGTCGGTTTCGTCTACCAGTTCCACCATCTGCTGCCCGAGTTCAGCGCGCTGGACAACGTCGCGATGCCGCTTCGCATCCGCCGCATGGCATCCGAGGCGGCGCGACGCGAGGCCGCCGCAATGCTTGAACAAGTCGGCCTCGGCGCGCGCTGCGCGCACCGCCCCGGCGAACTCTCCGGAGGCGAGCGCCAACGCGTCGCGCTTGCGCGCGCACTCGTCACCCGCCCGGCGCTGCTGCTGGCCGACGAACCGACCGGCAACCTCGATGCCGACAACGCCGAACGCATGTTCGCGCTGCTGCTGCAAGTCGTCGCCGACCAGCATGGCGCGCTGGTGCTGGTGACCCACGATCAGCAACTGGCGCAGCGTTGCGATACCTGCCTGCTGCTGGCCAAGGGGCGCCTGCAGCCCGGCGACGCTCAGGACTTGCCGCGCAGGTAGGCGCCTGCACCGTCCAGCAAATGATCCAGCGCCGACTGGATCATGCTGTCGTCGGCGTCCGGGCCGGCCTGGAGCCAATCGCCGAACATCGTGTACAGCTCGGCGCAGGCTTGCGACAGCGCGTGCTCCGCGCCGAGCCCGGCGCGCTGCAGCCACTGTCCCAGCGGACCTGCGGCCGGGTCGCCGCACATGCCCAGCGCAGGTTTCGGCGCCGGGAAATGCTGCGCGATCATCAAATCCATGTCGAGCGCCACGAGCTGCTCGGCGATGCAGCTCAACAGGCCGCGGCGGCGCTCGGCGGCACGCGGCGCCCAATCCTGCAACCAGGCGCCGAAATCTTCGGGAGGCATCGGCCGCGCGATTCCGAATCCCTGCGCCATCGGCACGCGCAGCGCACGCAAGGCCTCGACAATGTCGTCGGTCTCTGCTCCTTCGGCGACGAAATCGACTCCAAGCCCTCGTGCGAGTTGGGTGAGACTTTGCACGAACCGCAGGTCCTGCGGTCGATCGGCCAGACCACGGATGAAGCCCTGATCGAGCTTGATGATGTCGATCGGCAATTCCTTGACCCGCAGCAGCGACGAATACGCGCTGCCGATGTCGTCGAGCGCGATGCGACAGCCGAATGCACGCAATTCGGCAAGCCCGTCCTGCGCGCTGGCCAGCGACAGGAAATCGCTGTGCTCGAGAATTTCAAGAACGATGCGCTTGGGCGGGAAAGCGCGCTCGGCGACGATCTCGCGCACCGCGGCCAGCGCCTCGCCCGACGCCAGCAGCACCGGGTCGACGTTGACCGCCACCGCGACCTCGATGCCGAGTTCGCTTTGCCACTGCTGGGCATCGGCCACCGCGCGACGCAGCACCGCAACGGTCATCGCGGCCTGGGCGTCGCGCCCGAGCAGCGGGATGAAATCGACCGGGCCGATCAGACGCCCGCTGCCGTCGTCCAGGCGCGACAGCGCCTCGACCTCGACCACGCGCGCGCTGAACATGTCGACCACCGGCTGGTACAGCACGCGCAAGCCGCCGGCGGCGAAGCGCTCGCGGACCAGCCGCAGGTGGCCGAAGTGATCGCGGTCGACCGAAGGCCGGTACATGCGCCAGAACGGCGCGCCGGCGCCCCGAGGCTGCTGCTTGATGGTGTACAGGGCCTGATCAGCGTGGCGCAACAGGTCGTCGGGTTCGCTGCTGTCGTCCGGATAGACGGTCAGGCCGAGGCTCGCGCGCACCTGCACCACGGCCTCGCCGCCGGGCAGCGGGACCTGCGCGTCGATCGCCGCCCGCACCCGCTGCAGCATCGGTTCGAGCTCGTCGCGCGTGCTCAGGCCCTGGAGCACAAGCACGATTTCATCGCCGCCGAGTCGGGCCACGGTATCGGACGTGCGCACGGCCTCGACCAGGCGTGCCGCGATGGTCCGCAGCAACGCGTCGCCGGCAGCGTGGCCGTAGCTGTCGTTGACCTGCTTGAAATCGTCGAAATCGAGAATGCATACCGCGGCGCAGCCGCCCTGCGCATCGACCTGGGCCAACGCCTCTTCGAGACGCAGGTGCAGACCGCGGCGATTCAGCAGCCCGGTCAGCGGGTCGTGCTCGGCGAGCCATGAGATATGCCGATGCTCCTGCTGCAAGCGACGACGCAGATCGAACGCGTCCATGCCGTGTCCGATCAGTCTGGCGATTCGCTCGAGCAGTTCGAGCACCGCGGGCGTGAACACGCCGACACGAGCCGACGCGACGCCGAGCATCGCCCAGCGGTGGCCGCCGCGCAGCACCGGCGCGACCGCGGCCGCGCGCACGCCGGCTGCGCGCGCGCCTGCGTGCAGCGGAGCGAACGCGGGCTCGCTCAGGTAATCATTGCACACGTGCAACTGCCCGCTGTTCCAGACCAGGCCGGCCAGGCTGCTGCGCGCGTCGGCACCGAGCACGTCGGGGCGGTACCACGCTTCATCGACCGGTGCCGGTCCGGCCTTGGCCAGCAGGTCGAGGCAGCCGTCCTGCCCTGCGCGCCCGACCAGCACGCTGCAGAACAGGCCGCTGGCGGCCAGGCGCTCGCAAGCCTGCTGCAGCATTTCGCCGAGGTCGGTGGAGTTGAGCACCAGCTCCTCTTCGGCCAGCAGCGCCCGATACAGGCCCTGCGTCGTTTCGTAGCCGAACTGCACGGCACGGCGCGCGCTGACGTCGCGCATCAGCGCGGCGTAATGGGTCACCACGCCGCTGGCATCGCGGATCGGCGACAGGCTCATCGCACTCCAGAAGGTGCCGCCGTCGACGCGCCGGTTGCGCAGCTCGACCTCGCAACCGCGTCCGGCCCGCAGCGCATCGCGCATCACGGCGCGAGCCGCTTCATCATCGCCTTCGTCGTCGTCGGCGTGCAGCAGCCGCGCGTTGCGCCCGAGAACCTGCTCGGCAGCGTAGCCGGTCAGCCGCGTGAACGCGCCGTTGACGTAGACCAGCGGCTGGTCGGGCGCCTGCATGTCGACCAGCATGACGCCGAAGTCGGCGCTGTCCAGCGCACCACGCAGCAGTTGCAGCGCTTCGCCGCGACGCAACATGTCGTGCATGCGGCGGATACGCCCGAGCTTGAGTCCGAGCACCTGGTGCAGATGCCAGACCAGGCGCTGCACCGGCGCCTGCTGGAAGAAACCCGGAGTCCGGCTGTACAGCGCGAGCAGGTCGCGCTCGCCGTCGGCGCCGAGCAGGGGCAAGCAGACCATGCCGCGCCAGCCCGCGCGCGCACCGCCTTCGGGCAGCGACGCGGTGCGCGGATCGCTGGCCCAGTCGACGACGATCTGCGGCAGGCCGCTGCGCGATGCCTGTGCCGCGGGCCCCGCTCCGCTGAGGTCGATCCCGGCGCGCTCCAGATAATCGGCCATGCCGTCGCCGGCAACCGCGGCGAACTCCAGCGCGCCGGACGCGTCGACGCGCCCGAACCAGACGCCGTCGAGGCCTGCCCGATCGAGCAGGAAACGCAGCAATTCGGGGGGCAACGTCGACTCGTCGTCGGCGCCCAGCAGCAACAGATCGAGCTCGTTGGCCAGATCGGTCGGCGGCGTGGCGGGCGGCGCGGCGGCACGCAAGGTGTCGGCGGGTTGCATGGCGCGCAAGCATAACGCGCAGTTCGCATGCGCGCGCGCCGCAAGGACGAAATACCTTGCGCGACCGGTCCTGCGGCTGCGCATGCGGCGCTCGGTGCGGTCGCGGGGCCGGTTCGGCCCCGCGACTTCAGACCTCGCCCTCGATCGCTTCGAGCAGCATGCGCAGCTGGACGCGCCCCTGCCATGCGTTGCTGTCCAGGCGCCAGGCCACATGCGCGCGCGCCGGCAGGAAATCGCTGCGGTTCCAGGCGATCAGCTCGCGCGTGGCACCTCCGGCGCGATCGTCGAGCAGCCGCACGCGCGCACGCAGGTGCGCGGCGCCGAACTGTCCCTGCTGCAGCACTTCGACGTGGCTGGAAAACAGCGGCGGAGCGAAACCGTGGCCCCAGACCTGGGCTTGCAGCAGCGCTGCGATCTGGGCGTCGAACCACTGCTGCGGCAACTCGCCGTCGACTTCCAGGCGCCGCGCGAGCAACGCATCGGACAACAGCTCGGCGGCGACGGCGTCGAACGCGGCGGCGAAGCGCGCGAAACCGTCGGCGCGCAGCGTGCATCCGGCAGCGGCCGCGTGGCCGCCGAAGCGCAGCAGCAGGCCGGGTTCGCGCTTGGACACCAGATCGAGCGCATCGCGCAGATGGAATCCCGGGATCGATCGCCCCGAGCCGCGCAGCTGCCCGTCGCCGGCCGGAGCGAACACCACGGTCGGGCGATGATGCAACTCCTTCAGCCTGCCGGATACGATGCCGACGACCCCTTCGTGCCATTGAGGCGAATACAGGCAGATCGACGCCCGCGCAGACGGCTGCTGCGGCAACTCGGCGAGCAGCTGCAACGCCTGTTCGCGCATCTGGCCCTCGATGCCGCGGCGCTCGCGGTTGATCGCGTCGAGCGTCTGCGCGAGTTCTGTGGCGCGCTGCGCGTCGTCGGTGATCAGGCACTCGATTCCCACGGTCATGTCGGCCAGGCGGCCGGCGGCGTTGATTCGAGGCCCCAGCGAAAAGCCCAGGTCCATGCTGCTGGCCCGCGCCGGGTCGCGCCCGGCGGCCTCGAACAGCGCGCGCAGGCCTGGCTGCATGCGGCCGTCGCGAATGCGGCGCAGGCCTTGCGCGACCAGCAGGCGATTGTTCGCATCAAGCTGGACGACGTCGGCCACCGTGCCCAGCGCGACCAGATCGAGCAGGCTGTCGAGCCGCGGTTGCGACGCCTGGTCGAACGCGCCACGTGCGCGCAGCTCGGAGCGCAGCGCCAGCAGGACGTAGAACATGACGCCGACACCCGCGAGGTTGCGGCTCGGGAAACCGCAGCCGGGCTGGTTCGGGTTGACGATGACTTCGGCCGCCGGCAATTGCTCGCCCGGCAGGTGGTGGTCGGTGACCAGCACGCGCATGCCCAGCTCGGCGGCGCGCGCCACGCCGTCGATGCTGGCGATTCCGTTGTCGACCGTCACGATCCAGTCGGGGCGCCCGCCGGGCTGGCGCGCGACTTCGTCGGCCAGCGCCGGCGACAGCCCATAGCCGGTGCGGAAGCGGTTCGGAACCAGATAGCCGACCTGGGCGCCGAACATGCGCAGACCCCGCAGCGCGACCGCACACGCGGTGGCGCCGTCGCAGTCGTAGTCGGCGACCACGCACAGACGCTGGCCACGCGCGATCGCGTCGGCCAGCGCGCGCGCGGCCGCGTCGGCGCCGAGCAACTGCTGCGGCGGCAGCAGCGCACCCAGCCCCGGATCGATCGCGCGCGCGTCGTCGACTCCGCGCGCGGCCAGCAGCTGCGCCAGCAACGGGTGCACGCCGGCGCTTTGCAGGCGGTGCGCAGCACGCGGCGGTACTTCGCGCGCGACGAAACGCATGCCCGCCGCGCTCATTGTGGGCCCCCAGGCGCTGCGCGCCTCCCCCCGAGGGGGCTGAGCGCGGCTTCGGAGCGGCCGTGCGCCGCGCTCATTGTGGGCCCCCAGGCGCTGCGCGCCTCCCCCCGAGGGGGCTGAGCGCGGCTTCGGAGCGGCCGTGCGCCGCGCTCATTGTGAGCCCCCAGGCGCTGCGCGCCTC
>JAJZEB010000167.1 GCA_021805805.1 Pseudomonadota bacterium
ATTAGCATGCGGCATGGCCTTCGACAAGCTGGTGATCGCGCTGATTTCTCCGCTGGGCACGGCGCTGGCGTGCCTGCTGCTGGCGGCGCTGCTCGCGCTGCTGGGCGCGCGTGCGCGGCGAGCGGCGTGGCTGCTCGCTGCAGCGGCGTGGGCGTGGCTGGCGCTATGCGCGACGCCGGCGTTCAGCAACCTGCTGGTCGCCGCGGTCGAGAACAGCGTGCCGTACGTGCCACAGGCACGGCTGCCGGCGGAGCCGGCGATGCTGGTGCTCGGCGGCGGCGTCGAGCCGCCGCAACGCGCCGGCACGCTGCCGCATCTGAACGGGGCGGCGGCGCGGGTGTGGTACGCGGCGCGGCTGTACCACGCGGGCAAGGCGCCGCTGATCGTGCTGAGCGGCGGCGATCCGCTGCCGGGTGTCGACTCCGGCAGCGAGGCCGAGGCGATGCGCACGCTGCTGCTCGACCTCGGGGTGCCGCGCAGCGCGATGCTGCTCGAGGGGCACAGCGAGGATACGCGGCAGAACGCAAGCAATTCGGCTCGGCTGCTGGCGGCGCGCGGAATCCACCGCGTGCTGCTGGTGACGTCGGCGCTGCACATGCGCCGCGCGCTGGCGCTGATGCGCCGCGCCGGGCTCGACGCGGTGCCGGCGGCAACGGATTTCGAGGCCCGGCGCGAACCGGGGATCATGCAGTGGCTGCCGGATGCCGGCGCGCTGCAGCGCAGCGGCTTCGCGATCAAGGAAACGATCGGCTGGCTCAGCGGCCGCTGAGCCAGCCGGGGGCACCGGCTTTGCGACCGCGTGGCGGGCGTGCGGCCTGCGCACGGCAGCAGGCCCGGGACGTTCGGGTCAGCGGATGGTACGCAGGAACTGCGCCATGTCCTTTGGGCTGCCGAATGACATCTGGGTATTCCCTCCGACGGTCCACATGTAGGTCGGCGTTTCGCCCAGGCTCATCGCATGGAAGATGCGGGTGTTCTGCGATGCCTGCCGCAGCAGCGCCGGGTCGACGTCCGGCGTCGGGATCAGCCCGCCACTTTCGTTGCGGGAGTCGTAGCGCGTGGCGTCACGGCGCATGAAAGCGTAGCCACCCAGCGACTGCGCGGCCTTGTTCAGCGAGTTTGCCTTCAGGATGCCGATCGGAACCCAGCGGATGCTGAGAGTCGGGTTGGCCGCGCGGATCGCGCCGAGGGTGTGGGCGATGCGCACGAAGTCGTAGTGGCAGTAGACGCAGTCGGGGTCCCAGAAGACGTACAGCACGCGGTTGCCGCTCAGGCCCGGTTGCGCGATCCAGTGGGTGTGCTGCAGCAGCGCGGCCAGGTTGAGGTCACCGGCGAGCTGGCGCAGGCCCATGCCGATGCTCTGCCCCGGCGCGACACGGCCGGCATCGCGTGACAGCGACGCGGACCCGGCCCAGCCGGACTTGCCCTGCCAGAGAATCCAGTCCGACAGGTTCAGCCGCTGCTGGCGGGCAAAGGCAACATAGGCGTTGGCGTTGCGCGCCAGCACCGACGCGCCGCTGTTCGAGCGCGCGCGATAGCCGGGCGCGCTGCAGGCGACGAGGCCGCGGAAGCTGGAAAAGCAGCTGGCGTCGTACGCAGGCGCGTTCGGGGTCGGCACCGGAATCCAGTTGATCCGGATCCCCATGGCGTTGTAGTCATCGATGTTGTCGGCATACCAGCGCAGCATCGTGCTGGAGTCCGCGGCGCCGGTGTACCAGAGGACGTAGAGGTTGCCACTGGGCCGGGGTGTGGCGGCGTGCAGGCTGAGGATGCCACCCGGCAGCGGGCCACCGAGGGTCTGGGCAGGCGCGGGCGCTTCGGCTTCCGCATGCGGCTGCGGGCCTACCGGCGCGATCGAGCTGCCCATCACGGCGGTAGGCCCCGCGCATGGCGGCCGCAGGCGGGATGTGCGCGGAACTGGCGCTTTGTTCGTCCATGGCGGGACTCCTGAATTTAGTGTCGCCTATTCATAAAAATAACCTGCAAAATATCCAAATTCAGGCTGATGACGCATTGATCAAAATTAACCTAATTTGCCGATGTCTTTTACGCCTCAGTAAATGCATGATTTACACTGGCGTCGCCTGCGTGGCCCATGTCGCGTGGGTTTTAAGTTGGCTCCGTGGAGAAATTCGCGGCGACTTTTGCTATTGTTGGCGAAATTGATCATGAACACCGCCGAAATGCCTTTCGAACATCACGCTTTCGTCGCCCACGGCAACGCCGAGGCGCGCCGGTCCCTGGCCGAGATGCTGCTGCGCCGCGACGATGACCGCTGTTCAGGCGCGATGGGCAACGTCACGCTGCAATCGCAGTTCCGCTCCGGCGGTGACCGCTGACGCTTGACGCCGGCGCGTCCGTCGCCGGAGCAATCAACCGATGCCGGCAGTACGCCTTCGCCGTGAAGACGGCGCTGCCGGCATGCGCGCGTTTCCCCCGGAAGGCCCGATTGCTATGCCATCTCGAATATTGATCTGCTCGCGCCGCGATGATCAGCATGCGCGCATCGTCGCTGCAGCATTGCGAAAAATCGGTGCATACGTCGCGCTGTGGGATATGCAGGATTATCCTGCCCGGCAGCATATATCCGTCGATATTGCCGCGACCGGCGCCCGCATGGCCGTACAGGGCATGGAGCCTGATTTCGCCCAGAGGTGCGACGCGATCTGGTTGCGCCGCATCGCCTGGGACGGGCATGCGTGCCGCGAGGCCGGACAGCCGCTCGATCTGGCCGGACTGCATGCCGCGATGTTCATGGACCACATCCTGGAGCTGGTCCCGGATCGGGCCCGCTGGGTCAATGCCTTTGACCGCGCCATCCGTGCGGAATCGAAGGCGAATCAGCTCGTCGCGGCCGCTGCGGTGGGATTCCACGTTCCCGAAACGCTGGTGTCGAATGACCCGCGGGCGATTCGAGGCTTTGCCCGTTCACTGGGCGCGCCGGTGGTTGCGAAACCGCTGCGCGCGGAATGGGTGCAAGGCCACGATGGGTCGATGCGGTCGCTGCGCGCCGAGCTCTTCGACGAAACCCGCATCCGCGACGACCGGGTGCTTGCCGCCGGGCCCTATGTCTTTCAGAGAAGGCTGGATGCCGCGTTCGAAGTGCGGGTGACGGTGATCGGTCACCACATTTTTGCAGCGCGCATCGATACGCAGGGCGACGATGACGTGGTCGACATGCATGACAGGACGCTTACCTTCCGTGCCTTCGCGCTGCCGGCGCCGATCACGCAGCTCTGCGTCGACCTCGGTACACGGCTCGGCCTGGCGCACTACTGCATCGACCTGCTCGCCAGCGATGCCGGAACGTTCCATTTCCTCGAAGTGAACCAAGCCGGTCAGTTTCTGTGGCTGGAGCAGCTGATGCCCGAACATCGCTGTCTGGCGGCGTTTTGCGCGCTGCTTCTCGGCACCTCGGCGTTGCCCGACGTCACGCTCGCGTCGACCCTCGCATCGCTGCCATGCAGCAATCGGCACGAGCCCAACTGAGATGAGCGCCGTCGCGCAATGCCGGCGATTCTTCGCCGAGTACGTCGTACGCGTTGCGGGGTCGAGCGACGCGCGGCTGGTCGACGCCTTCGCGCGGGTGGCGCGGGAACGCTTCGTCGGCCCGGGGCCGTGGCAGCTGTGCGTCGGCGACGGCTACCTGCGCACCCCGGACGACGATCCGCGATGGCTGTACCAGGACGTCGTGGTCGCACTCGATCCGGATGCCGGACTCAACAACGGCCAGCCGACGCTGCACGCGTGCTGCATCGACGCGGCGCGACCCGGCCTCGGCGAGATGGTGGTCCAGGTCGGAGCCGGCTCGGGCTACTACACGGCGGTGCTCGCGCAGATGGTCGGGCCGCACGGCAAGGTGGTAGCCTACGAGGTCGATGCGCCGCTGGCGCAACGCGCGATGGCCAACCTGGCGGAATGCGGCAACGTCGAGGTGCGCGCGGCGTCGGCCACCACGGCTGCGATCCCGCGCTGCGACGTTGTGTACGTGAACGCCGGAATCACCGACCCGCCCGCCGCGTGGCTCGACGCATTGCGCATTGGCGCTCGGCTGGTGTTTCCATTGACGCACGACGCGGGCAATGGCTTGATGCTGCTGGTCACCCGCACCGGGTCGGACCGCTACGCGGCGCGTGTGCTGCTGCGCGTCGGCTTCGTCGCCTGCGTCGGTGCGCGCTGCGCCGCGACCTCGCGCTCGCTGGCCGCTGCGCTGCAGCGCGATTCAGCCGAGGGCATCCGCTCGCTCAGGCGCCACACGCCGGCGGACGCCACGGTCTGGTGCCGCGGCGACGGCTGGTGGCTGTCGACCGCGCCCCCGGGGTGATATTTTTGGGTATCCGGATTTGCATGTGGTTCAGTGTGTAGAGCGGGACGCGCTACATTGAATGCAAAACCGGATTTTACTGTTGCGCTCGTCGGTACGCCTTGCTAGACTGAAACCGGACTTGCATGTGGAGA
>JAJZEB010000168.1 GCA_021805805.1 Pseudomonadota bacterium
GGAACATGAGCCGCAGCGCGCGCGGCACGGTGGAAGAGCCGGGACGGCGCGTGCGGCAAAAGGCCGGACTCAACCGGGAAATTCTCTCGGCGGCATTCGGCATGGCGCATCAGATGCTCGCGTACAAGGCGGAAGAGGCCGGTACGCGCCTGCACCTGAGCGAAACGCGCCAACTCAAGCCCTCGCAACGATGCTCGAAGTGCTGGGAGATCGCGCCCAAGACACTGAGCGACCGCACGCATGTCTGCCCGCGCTGCGGGCACGTCATGCAGCGCGATCAGAACAGCGCTGCGGTGGTGCTCACCGATGCATTCCAAACGCAAGGCACGCCTGGAACGGGCGTGGCGGCGAGACCGAAACCTCTGCCACGGCAACGCGGCAAGTCCAAGTCCGTGACCCGCGAAACCCCCACGACAACCGCAACAGCGGTTTAGTGGCGGGAGAGTTCATATCGCTGCATACAAAAGTAAGCGCAACGACACGGAAAAAGTGCATACACTCGCCTGAAGTCAGACGCGTCAGGAGTGCACCATGTTCGAAGCATTGATGCAGCGCCGCGAGATGCTTGTCTCGCATATCCTGACGCACGCCGCGACGTGCCATGGCGACACCGAGATCGTGTCCAGGCGCGTCGAGGGCGACATCCATCGCCAGACCTACGCACAGACCGAACGCCGCGCGGCGCGGCTGGCGCGTGGGCTCGACGCGATGCGCATCGAGCGCGGCGACCGGGTCGCAACCCTGGCCTGGAACGGTTACCGACATGTCGAGGCGTATTACGGCGTCTCCGGAAGCGGCCGCGTGCTGCATACCGTGAACCCGCGCCTTCACCCGGACCAGATCGCGTGGATCGTCAATCACGCCGGAGACCGCATCGTCCTGTTCGACCTGACGTTCGCGCCGATCGTCACCAGGATTGCGGCGCAGTGTCCCTCGGTGGCACATTGGATCGCGCTGTGCGACGCGCTTCCCGATGCGTTGCGCGACGAGCTTGCGGGTGTTCACTGCTACGAGGAATGGCTCG
Organism: Pseudomonadota bacterium; assembly: GCA_021805805.1. Taxonomy (GTDB): domain Bacteria; phylum Pseudomonadota; class Gammaproteobacteria; order Burkholderiales; family Burkholderiaceae_C; genus Thiomonas_A. Next base: position 1,025 of record JAJZEB010000168.1, read on the forward strand.
CCGCGCAACGCGACGACTACGCCTGGCCGGAGTTCGACGAGGACGTCGCCGCGGCCATCTGCTACACCAGCGGCACGGTGGGCAATCCCAAAGGCGTCGTCTACAGCCACCGCTCCAGCACGCTGCACGCGCTGAACCTCGCGATGCCCGACTGCGCCTGCCTGAGCGCCTCCGACTCGGTGCTTCCGGTCGTCCCGATGTTCCACGTCAATGCCTGGGGAGCGGTCTACGCCGCACCCATGGCCGGCTGCAAGCTGGTGCTGCCGGGCCCCGCGCTCGACGGCGCGTCGCTGTTCGGCCTGATGGATGCCGAGGACGTGACCCTGAGCATCAGCGTGCCGACCATCTGGCTCGGGCTGCTCACCCAGATGGAGCGCGAGGGGCGCAAGCCGCGCGCCCTGGCGCGGGTGGTGGTCGGGGGCGCCGCGGCTCCCGAGTCCATGATCCGGCGCTTCGAGCAGGATTGGTCCGTCGACTTCAGGCACGGTTGGGGCATGACCGAGTCCAGCCCGCTGGCGACGATCGCCTCGCTGAAGGCCAGGCACGCGCAACTGGACACCGACGGCAGGATGCGGCTGAAGGCCACGCAGGGTCGCCCCGTGTTCGGGGTGCAGTTGCGTCTGCAGGACGACGATGGAGCCGCCCTGCCGTGGGATGGCCGCAGCATCGGCGAGATCGCGCTCAAGGGCCATTGGGTCGCGTCCGGCTACTTCGACTCGGGCAAGCCGAATCCGACGCGCGACGGCTGGCTTCCGACCGGCGATCTGGGCACCATCGACCCCGATGGATACGTGCACCTCGTCGATCGAAGCAAGGACGTCATCAAGAGCGGCGGCGAGTGGGTGAGTTCGATCGACATCGAGAACATCGCGATGGCGCACCCTGCCGTGGCGATGGCGGCCTGTGTCGCCAAGCCCGACGAGAAATGGGGCGAGCGCCCGCTGCTCGTCGTCGTCCGCAAAGGCCCGGTCGAGGCCGCTGAAATCCTCGCCTGCTACACCGACAAAATGGCGAAATGGGCGATTCCCGACGAAGTGCGTTTCGTCGACCAGATCCCGTTGGGCGCCACCGGCAAGATGCTGAAACGCAAGCTGCGCGAAGACCTCGGCCTCGTCGGCGCGTAGTGCCGCGTGTCCCGGGGCCCTGCCCCGCGCCGCCGGCGCGCTGACCGGCGCCTACCCTTCAGCGACTGGCGCCACCGCGATCCTGCGCATCGGGGCCGCGCCTGCCGCGCTCGCCAGTTTCCTTGCCCTGCGGACGCGCGGGTTGCTGCTGCGGCGCATGGCGCTGTTGCAGGCGCGCCGGCTGCTGCTCGTGCCCCGGGCGCTGTTGCCATTGCGCCGGAGGCTGCACGCGCCCCGGAGGCTGTATGTGCGCCGGAGGCTGCACGCGCGCCGGCGGCTGTATGTACGCCGGAGGCTGCACGCGCGCCGGCGGTTGCGGCCCTCGCGGCGGCAGGATGCGCGCCGGCGGCCGCGCGCCGGGCGGCGGCAGCAGCCCGGCCGGTGGCGCTGGCGGTGCGCGCTGCGGCAGGCGTCGCGGCACGTACGGCGCCCTGTGCTCCCAGTGCGCGCGATCGCGGAAGAACGGTTGGTTCACGTAGAAGCGATTCCAGTAGTCGAACAGCACGAAGCCGATGATCGCGATGCCCAGTTGCGGCCCGTAGCTGAGCAATGGAACGTACCCGCCCTGGTACGCATAGTCGATGTTGCCGGCGTAGACCCAGCCGCGATACGGGCCGGCCATGACGTCGCACCAGGCGTAATCGGACAGGCAGCCGTGCACCTCCAGACCCGTGCCCTGCGGCACGATGGCCACGACCGGGTAGTCGCGCGCCGGCCCGGCACGCAGGTTCACGTCCTTGACCGCATACGCGACCTGCGCCTGCGCCGCCAGCGACCAACCGGCGCAGGCGGCCGCCAGCACCATGCGCGTCAGATGCTTTCTCATCTCGATACCCCTTGGATGCGGCCGTGCCGGTCGCGCCGGCGATCCGTGCACGCGCATGCGCTGCCGCCATCGCCCATGCACCGATGCTAGGCTGACCCGAGGTACCCGTCCGGGGACGTCCCGCGCAACCTTTGACCCCGCCGGTGGCAACGTGCGCGGCTCCACGGCGGCGACGTCGAGGGCGCGGGACTCGGGCTGTCCATTGCTTGGGTGGAAGCACTTTGTGACGCCTTTCGGAGCGCGGGTGTCGCCGGCGCGCGCCACGCGCACGTTCTTATGCAAGATCCGGGCGACTGCGTCGTCCGCAACACACGAAATCTTGCCAAGGAGCCCCCATGCCGCACCCTGAATCCGTCCCCCAGATCGCGCTGGCCTTGATCGTGGGCCTGGCGACCTTGATCCTTGCCACGGCCGCGCACGCCGAAACTCCATGGGAGGCTGCGCACCCTCGGCGTGAACAGGTGCTGGATCGCGCCGGCAATCTGCAACGCCGCATCGTTGAGCAGCGCAACACCGGCGAATTGTCTCCGGCCCGAGCCCATGCGCTTTGGTTGCAGGTGCAAAGCGTGCGCCAGCAGCAACAGGCGATCGCACGCATCAATGGGGGCGGGATCACCGCGGAGCAGCAAAGCGCGCTGAACCAGGAGGAGGATCTCATCAGCCGGAGGATCGGTCAGTGACGCGGATCCTGCGGCAAATCCGGCTCGTTGCACTCTGCGCCGGGTCGGAATTGCCTGGGGCACTGGCCAGCCTTGCTGCACCCGCACCCTTGCAGGATTGGCTGCCCGCGATGGTTGCACGCCAGCGGCGCATCCAGATGCGTGTGCGTGATGCCGCGGCGCGCACCCGGCAAGCGGTGGCGCGGCAACTGCTGCTGGATATCTACGGCTCGAGCCGTTGTGGCAGGCGGGCCAATTGGCTTTCGTGCCGTTCGCCGGGACGCGCGACCTCAGCCGCAGCCACTTCGAAACGCAGGATCACATCGAACTCGGACAGGGCGCCGCGGGGCACGACGATGGCGACGGCTTCCTCAACCGTCTGCTGACGCAATTGCATGGAGACGTGCGGCCGATTGCCTTCAGCGCGCAACTTCCGCTGTCCTTGCGCGGACCGCGCCGTGTACCCAACGTGGTCGTGGCGCAGGCCGGGCGCGATGCCATCGCGCCGCGCCAGCAGGCGCTGCTCGAGGCGATGTGGAGCGGCACGGCGCAGGAGGGCTCGGTGCGCGAGGGTTTCGAGGTGCAGTTCACGGTGCGCCGCGACATGCACGCCTGCGCGTGGAGCCGGGAAATGCGCGCGGCGAGTCGCTGCGCCGTGGCTCCCGAGGGGTTCGTCGGAGAGGCAACGCCCGGTGCTGAGCAACGATCGGGACTTGCTTGGCGGCTTGTTCGGGCGCATCTGGGGTTTGCGCGCGCACCAGCTGCAGGCCGTTTTC
>JAJZEB010000169.1 GCA_021805805.1 Pseudomonadota bacterium
TACCGGAGCCGTGGCGCGGGATTGCTGGCAATCGCGGGCGCGGCATCCAGCGCCGCCTTCTGGGCGGCCGCGTGGGCGCATGACCGCGCGCCACTGCCGATGCTCGCCTGCGCTGCCATCGCGGCGGGCGCCACCTACACCACCGTCCGCATTCTTGAGGGCAAGATCATGAAACCGATTCTGGAACTTGTACCTGCTGGCCAGCAGGGCACACTGACCGACTTTCTGGCCGGGACACCGAGCGCCTCGAACGGCGGCACCGCTGACCTGGCCGGCCTTGATCCCGCCGCCGTGACGCGTGAAATCAAATCGCGAGTGATCGGTCAGGATGCGGCGGTCGATGCCAGCGTTTCACTGATCTTCCGCCGCAGCAGGCTGCGCCGCCCGAACAAACCCGTCTGCACCGTGCTCTACGTCGGCGCCACGGGCGCGGGCAAGACCGAGCTGGCGAAGGCCTTGGCCGAATCGATGTTCGGCGGCCGCCTGATCCGAATCGACTGTGCAGAGCTTTCGCAAGCGCAAAGCACACAGTGGCTCATCGGCTCGCCGCCCGGTTATGTGGGCAGCGATCAAGGCGGCTGGCTGTGCAGAGAAATCGGCAAGATCCGCACCGGCGTGCTGCTGCTGGACGAGATCGAGAAGGCGCACCCGGACGTGCTGACCACCGTCATGGCGCTGCTGGACGAGGCGCGCATCACCGAGCAATCGACGGGCACGACTTACAGTGCGACCGGCTTCGTCGTCGTGCTGACCAGCAACGCCGCAGCGTCCGACATCGCACAGATCGTCGCGGCCGCGCCGGACGACACGCCAGAGCGTGCCGGGCGCGTCAAGGACGCGCTGCGGGCGGCTGGCTTCAAGCCGGAAGTTCTGGCGCGCGTCGATACCGTGATGCCATTCGGCGAGCTTTCGCGCGCCGCCTGCGCCGAGATCGTCGGCCTGTTCTTGCAGAAGTTCGCAGCAGACGTCGGGCTTGAAATCCAGTCCGTCGATGCCGGCTTGCTGATCGATTTGATCCAGAAACGCGAAGCCCTCGCGGGCTACGGCGTGCGCGAGGTTGTGCGGCTGGTCGAGAGCGCAGTCGTGGACGGGCTGCTCGAAGCCCGCGACGCGGGCTACAAGGCGGTCGCGATCGGCATCGATGACGACGCCGTGCGCGTCGCCGGCGTCGCGTGAGCGCCGGACCGGAAAAAAATCCTCGCGCGGCACTGCATTGGGTACACAACACAGGAGCAAACACATGACCCCTACAGTCAAACCCCACACGCTCGAAATCTGCATCGGCGCGGTGCTCGGCGCCGGTGCCGGCTTGGCCTTGGCCTCAATGCCGCTTGTACTCTTGCACACCCCGCTGCCCAGCCTTTGGCCCCACGCCATCGGGACGCTGCCGACCTGGCAACGGCTGGTTGGCGCGCTGATGGACGGCGCTATGCTGGGCGGGGCGATCCTGGGCGGCTGGTTCGCTGCACACCAGGAGGCCGAGCAGCATGTGCGCGGTGTGCTCTACTTGCCGCGCCCGGATGAAGCCCTGGCGGCGCTCCAGCAGCAGGAGCGCGATCGCATGAGCGCGGCGCAGCGCGCCGGAAAAATCCACGGCCTCACCATCGGCGGCCTCGAGCTCGCGCGCCAAACGGAGGTTGGCCACGGCTTGATCGTGGCGCAACCCAACAGCGGCAAGACGGTGGTCCTCGCCGACGCTCTGGACCATGCACTGGCGCGCGGCGACAAGGTGCTGCTGCACGACCCGAAATCCGAACTCATCGAGACGCACTATCGGCCGGACGGCTCGGTGGTCATTCTCGGTCCTTGGGATGCACGCGCCGCGCTCTGGTCGCCCAGCGACATCGATACGCCGGCCCTGGCGGACGAGTTCGCTTCGAGCGTCTGCGGGGCAGCGGAGGCGAAGGGTCCGAACGCCTACTTTCACGTCAGCGCCGCCGCCATCCTGGCCGGCCTGATCAAGTCCTACATGCTGGACGGTGCGCAGTGGTCGTGGGCCGACCTGACGCACTGGATCGAGGCCGAGCCGATCGCCATGATCCGGCGAGCGGCCACGGGCGACGGGCGCGTGCGGCAGGTCATTCCCGGTGCGTTCCCGCCAGCGCGAAAGGATGGCAAGCCTGCCGCGCCGAGACTGTCGGGCGGTGAGAACTCAGTCATCTCGACACTCGCATCGTCGGCCACGCTGTTGCAGCAGCTCGCGGCCGTGGATCGCGAGCGCAAGGATGCGCCACGCTTCAGTTTCCGCCGCTGGCTCTTGAACGAGGACCACCAGCAGGTGCGGCTGGTGATCCTCAATTCGTCAGCCGAATACGCCACCGCGTCGGCGGCGCTCTGGGGTGCGATGCTCGCCACGGTCAGCGCGACGATTTCATCGCGCATGCCGAACCTCGCACCGGATTCTGCCGGCGCGCTGTGGCTGCTGCTTGACGAGTTCCCCCAGCTCGGCGCGGGCGCAATCGGCAAGGTGCAGATGATCGCCGAGGTTGGCCGCAGCCGCGGCTGCCGGGTTTGGGCGGCCATGCAGTCCGAGAGCCAGCTGGCCGCGCGCATGGGCATCGAGGCCGCGGCGCCTGTGCTCGCGATGGCGGGCCTGCGCGTGTACCTCAAGTGCTCGGACGCCGATGCCGAAACGATTTCCCGTCGCTATGGCGATCGAGAAATCCAGCGTATCGAAACCACCGCGTCGCATGGTGCAGTACAGGGCAAGCGCAGCACGCACGAAAAATTGCCGGTGATTCTGCCCGCCGCGCTGACCGCGTTGATACCTGACTCTACCGGGGTCTGGCTGATCATCGGTCGCGGTGCGTTGCTCGGCCTGCTGCATCACGATTTCGGTGCGCGGCGACCGAAAATCGCCGAGCCGTATCTGGAAGCGCAGGACTGGCGCAATGGCACGCTGCCGCGGCCGCGGCCCGAACAGCCCGTGCCTGATCCATCCGCACCCATGGATCGCACTCCGGAGATCGACGACCCCGACATCGACCTGCCGAACCTGCCTGACCGGCCCGAGATCGAGGGCGAAGACTTGGAGCCGGACGCCGGCGTCGAGTCCGAGTGGAGGGAATGACCATGTTGATGAAAATCTTTCTCGCCTCATGCGTGTTCGTTGCCGTCTGGTGGCTGTACTCACACGTGACAGCCCCGCCGGTCGCGCTGGGCATCGCGGCCGCCGTGGCGCTGGCCGAGCTGGCCGGCGGCCTGGCCGTCGGCAGCAGCCGAGGCGGTGCAGGCTCCGGCCTGCGCCTCATGTTCTGGCTGGGCGCGCCGGTGCTGGCTTGGCCCATCGCCGCTATCGGCCTCGAGTGGCTGGTCCCGGCACTCTCCCAGCCTGCCGCGGCCTCAGCCGCTGCGATCCTGGCAGCACTGACGGGACTCGCAGCCGCCGGGCACGGAAGCGGCGCGGACGCACAGCGCAACACTGCCGTGCTGCTGGCCTCGCTGATTCCACTCTATGCACTCGGCCATGCGATCACCGGCGCGGTCTATGACCCGCTGGCGGTCGCGCTGGCCTGCGCGGCGCTCGCAACGTCTGCAGGGGTTGCCCGGCAGGTGTTGGTGCTGCCCCAGGACCACGAGCGCCTGCTGACTTGGGTTGCCCTCGCGTGCGCGGTCGCCGCCGTGATCGGCGCGCTGCCGGCGGCGGCAGCCCTCATCTGATAGGCCACAGGAGGACACACGCATGAACCCAGAAACCGTGATCCAGAAAATTGGCCGCGCGCTGCTCTACTCCGACATCGAGAACATCATCCGCAATTTCAAACCGCGCGATCGGCTCTGACGCTGCTCAAGTATGCGCAAACCTCACGCCCCGGCCTCGACCGGGGCTTTTTTTCGGGTCCGCGCGGCGCCGGAAAAAAATAGTTCGAGGGCACTGCATTGGGTACGAGCCGCAATCCGCGGACCCATGGAGCAGCACCCATGCACAAGCACATTCTCGCCGCCACCATCATCGCGGCCATCGCCGCACCCGTCGCCGCCAGCGCCGCAACCACGTTCTCGCTGGACGTGAACCTCGCCAGCTATCACCTCGAGCGCTGGGCGCGGCATTCGCTCAATCAGCGGAATCTCGGCGCGGGCATCACAGCGAACTTTAATCGCGACTGGAGCGTGAGCGCCGGCTGGTATCGCAACAGCTATCGGCGTGGCAGCGCCTACGCGCTGGTGAACTGGACCCCGCTGCACCTGCCGCTGCGCGGCGGCTGGAGCCTGGCCGCCGGCGCGACGGCCGGCCTCGACTCGGGCTACCGGACCGACGAGCTGGCGACTGAGCCCGTCGTGGCCGCGGCGCTG
>JAJZEB010000033.1 GCA_021805805.1 Pseudomonadota bacterium
GGCCGCTACCATCGTGTGGCGCGCGCCGCCGGAGCGCGCCGGCGGCCGAAGGAGGCGACGGACTTGGACATCGAACGCGAACGCGCGCGCGTGGCTGCGCAGGAAGCTCAGCTGCGCTGCGCGCCGGCCGGTGCCGACGCTGCATGGCGACTCGGTTGCATGCTGCGCGAGGCAGCGCTTGCGCGCGGCGCGGCGCTGGTCATCGAGGTCCGGCTTGCCGGCCATACGGTGTTTTTCTGCGCCATGCCGGGGACGGTTCCGGCGCACGCCGACTGGGTGCGGCGCAAGCGCAATACCGCCGAGCTGCAAGGAGTCAGTTCGTATGCCGCAGGATTGGCGCTGCGCAGCGAGGCCGGCACGTTGCAGGACAAGTTCGGCTTGCCGGCGCGAGACTACGCGGCGTATGGCGGCAGCATCGCGTTGCGCAGCGAGGACGGACTGGTCTGGGGCTGCGCCACGGTGTCGGGCCTGCCCCAGCGCGACGACCACGAACTGGTCGCCGAAGTTCTGCAGCGCTGGATCGGCTGACCCTCGAGCACCCGTTTGTGCCGGCGCAAAAAGCCGTGTTTCGCGTTCCCCGCGCAGCAAGGGCATCGGTGGATCCGGTGCGCCATCAAAACGATCAGGCACCCGGGATTGCATCCCTGCCGGTGCCTGATGCGAGGGCTTCATGGGCGAAGCCGGATCACGGCGCACTGCCGTGTCGTCGTGGAAGGTTCAGATCGCGAGCTCCAATATGACCTCCTTTGCAGACCGGGGATGATTTCAATCTACGCCGCGGCACCGAAGACGGCAAGCAGCTGCAACCCTGCCGCGCATCGCGCTTGTGCTGGATCAAACTCAGCGCACGCTGCGCCGCGCGGCCAGCCGCGCCAGCCCCTTGCGCACGCCGGTGCGCCCATCGTCGTTCGGGTCGCCGACCGTGTACGCCCCGCAGCCGTGCATCGCGCTGCCGCTCGGGCGCTGCTCGGCGGGTAGGTCCACATTGCCGCACCAGACTTCGCTTCCCATGCGCTTGCGGTGCCGGCACCCGATGCACGACGGACTGCTGCTGTTGTAGGGCTGGTACCTCGCATGCGCGGTACGCGCGTTCGCGTCGACCGCGCCGAGGTCGGCCAGCGGTCGGTCGCGGTCGGATCGGTTCGTCTTGCTCACTGCGGATCTCGCGCCCTGGTTGTCGTCATCCTGGCATGCATTATCGCGCAGCGCGGCACCGCGCGTGCGCGGGTGGATGTGCCAAGATTCGCCCCGCGGTCAAGGAAACGCCGGGATCTCGGGCTCTGTGCCTTTGGGGCTGACTTGCGGGAACAGCGTCGCGATGCGCTGCGCGACCGTGTCGCAGCGCGCCTTGGGCACGTCGACCATCATCAGCAAGGCGCCGCGTTCGATGGCGTCGGCGTACGGTTCCAGCCGGGGGCTGTCGACGCTGATTCCGATCATCGCGCTCAGCCACGCCCCCAGCGTCCCGCCGGCCAGTGCCAGTGCGGCCACCATCGCGCCGGCCGAGATGACCGCGCCGCCGGGTACCGCGATGGCGATCAGACCGGCCAGGGTGCCCGTGGCGCCGCCGAGGCCGATGCCGCGCTCGATCGCCGGGATCAGGTCCGATTTCTGCGCCAGTCCGGCTTCCGGAAGATTGCCCAGCGGCGTACCTTCGCGCGCCACGATGTGGATGCTGCGCTCCTCGATCCGATCGAGCAGCAGGGCATCGACGATCGCGTGCGCGAGCTCGACATCGGGGACCAGGAAATACAGCCGTCGCATCGCGCTCTCCTTGCTCGCCGTGGCGGCGCACGGTCCGGCGCCTCCTGTCGTGATCCTAGATGCCTGGACGCGCGAACGCGCCGCCGCAGGCCTGGGACCTTGCGCGTGCCAGGGGCTTGATGCGCCGCAGGGCAGCTCAGGCAACCGTTGCCAGTGCCTTGCGCAAGGTGTCGATGATCTGGTCGATCTGACCGCGCTCGATGATCAGCGGCGGCGACAGCGCGATGGTGTCGCCGGTATAACGCAACAGCACGCCGAGTTCGTAGCACTTGACGAACACGTCGAACGCACGCTGGCCCACGGCACCGGGGCGTGCCATCAGTTCGACGCCCGCGACCAGGCCGAGATTGCGGATGTCGCGCACGTGCGCGGCGTCGCGCAGGCTGTGCACGGCGTCTTCCCAGTAACGGTCCAGGCCGTCGCGACGCACGCGGGTCAGCAGGCCGTCGCGCGCGTACAGTTTCTGCGCCGCCACCGCTGCAGCCGTGGCCAGCGGGTGGCCGGAGTACGTGTAGCCGTGGAAGAACTCGACCGCACCACCGGGGGCCGCGTGCACGATCGCGTCGTGGATGCTCTCGCGCACCAGCACCGCGCCCATCGGGGCGGCGGCATTGTTCACCGCCTTGGCCGTGGTGATGATGTCCGGGGTCACGTTGAAGTACTGCGCCGCGAACGGCGTGCCGAGGCGCCCGAAACCGGTGATCACCTCGTCGAAGATCAGCACGATGCCGTGGCGGTCGCAGATCGTGCGCAGGCGTTCGAGGTAGCCCTGCGGCGGAATCAACACCCCGGTCGAACCGGCCATCGGCTCGACGATCACCGCGGCGATGTTGCTCGCGTCGTGCAGCGCGACCAGACGTTCGAGATCGTCGGCCAGATGCGCGCCCCAGGCCGGCTGACCGCGCGAGAACGCCTGGTGCTCGAGATCGTGGGTGTGCGGCAGATGGTCGACGTTGGGCAGCAGGCTGCCGTGGAAGACCTTGCGGTTGGGCGTCATGCCGCCGACCGAAATGCCGCCGAAACCGACGCCGTGGTAGCCGCGTTCACGCCCGATCAGCAGCGTGCGCGTGCCTTCGCCGCGCGCGCGGTGGTACGCCAGCGCGATCTTCAGCGCGGTGTCGACCGATTCCGACCCCGAATTGGTGAAAAACACCTTGCGCAGATCGGCCGGGGCGATCTGCGCCAGCATCGAAGCGGCTTCGAACTGTCCCGGATGGGCCATCTGGAACGGAGGCGCGTAATCCAGGTCGTCGATCTGCTGCGCCATCGCCGCACGGATCTCGTCTCGCCCGTGCCCGGCATTGACGCACCACAGGCCGGCGACGCCGTCGAGGATCGCGCGCCCGTCGTGGCTGCGGTAGTGCATGCCCTTGGCGCCGACGAGCAGGCGGGGGGCCGACTTGAACTGCCGGTTCGCGGTGAACGGCATCCAAAGGGCGTCGAGCTGGCGGGAATCGAATTCGTGCATCGGTGCATTCTCCGGCGGGTTCGGCACGCGCAGCGGCGCGGCGCGCAACCAGCGCATTGTGCGATCAGCCCGCGGCGGTTCCAAGTACCACGCGTGGCTGCGGACAAGGTGCCGGATTGTTAGCATCATCGGCGAAGCGGGGCCGTGTCGGCGCCGCGCAGCGACGGACGAATGGACATGGCGCTGGGGCTGTACATCATCGGCGACGAGATCCTCTCGGGCAAACGCCAGGACCGGCATTTCGTGAAAGTGCAGGAAATGCTCGCGGTGCGCGGCGTGCAGTTGCACTGGGTGCAGTACCTGGCCGACGACCCGGCGCTGCTGCAGCAGGCGTTTCGCGCCAGCTTCGGTCGTGGCGACTACGCGCTGAGTTGCGGCGGAATCGGCGCCACGCCCGACGATCACACGCGGCAAAGCGTCGCGGCCGCGCTGGACCTGCCGCTGCGGCTGCATCCGCAAGCGCGCGCGCTGATCGAGCAGCGCATCGCCGCTGCCGGGCTCGGTGACGCGAGCAGCGCCGCCAACCAGCAGCGGCTGCAGATGGGCATGTTTCCCGAAGGCGCATCGATCGTGCCCAATCCCTACAACCAGATCCCGGGTTTCTCGATCCGCGACCACTTTTTCGTTCCCGGCTTTCCGGTGATGGCGTGGCCGATGCTCGAGTGGGTGCTCGACGGGCCGCTGCGCGCGCTGCACCGCGTCGGCAGCTATCTGGAGCGCGCGTGCATCGTGGCCGGAGCGATGGAATCGGACCTGACGCCGCTGATGGAGCGCGTCGAGCTGGCGCATCCGCAAGTCAAGGTGTTCAGCCTGCCCAGCGTCGACCATGCCGAATGGGGCCGCCACATCGAACTCGGCGTCAAGGGCGAGCCCGACGACGTTGACGCCGCGTTCGCGATGCTGCAGCAGGGACTGCGCGAACAGGGCGCGCAGGTGCGCACCGAAACGGTGCGTCGGCTCTGAAAATGCACCGGGCGGGTGCGCGCTTCTCCCGGCCATGGTGCGTTCGGGCGCCGCGCGGCCATGCGTCGGCGGAATTCAGCGTGTGCAAATTCCGCCGGGCATGGCATGGTTTCTGCTAGATTTTCGTCAAGGCCCGGGAATGCCCTGCGTCGCGTCGAATTCCGCGCGCAGGGTCAGCCGCGCGTACCGTCCGTTTCCAATCCACTCCCGCCACTGGAGAAATTGCATGACCAAGAGCGTTGATGACGTGATGAACATGGTGAAGGAAAACGACGTCAAGTTCGTCGATTTCCGTTTCACCGACACCCGCGGCAAGGAGCAGCACGTCAGCGTGCCGGTATCTGCGTTCGATGCCGGAAAGTTCACCGAAGGCCACGCCTTCGACGGTTCGTCGATCGCCGGCTGGAAGGGCATCGAGGCCTCCGACATGCTGCTGATGCCCGACCCGGACACCGCGAACGTCGATCCGTTCATGGAAGAGACCACGCTGCTGCTGACCTGCGACGTGCTCGAGCCCGGAGACGGCAAGCCCTACGACCGCGATCCGCGCTCGATCGCGAAAAAGGCCGAGGCCTATCTGAAGGCGTCAGGTATCGGTGACACGGCGTTCTTCGGTCCCGAGCCTGAATTCTTCATCTTCGACCAGGTGCGCTGGAACGTCGACATGGCCGGCAGCTTCGTGCGCATCGACAGCGACGAGGCGTCGTGGATGACCGGCGAGAAGATCGAAGGCGGCAATATGGGCCACCGCCCGTCCGTCAAGGGCGGCTACTTCCCGGTGCCCCCGGTCGACAGCCTGCAGGACATCCGCAGCGAGATGTGCCTGGTGCTCGAGCAGATGGGCGTTCCGGTCGAAGTGCATCACCACGAAGTCGCCGGCGCAGGCCAGTGCGAAATCGGCACCAAGTTCTCGACCCTGGTGCAGCGCGCCGACTGGACCCAGGTGCTGAAGTACGTGGTGCACAACGTCGCGCACAGCTACGGCAAGACCGCGACCTTCATGCCCAAGCCGGTGGTCGGCGACAACGGCAGCGGCATGCACGTGCACCAGTCGATCTGGAAGGACGGCAAGAACCTGTTCGCCGGCAACGGTTACGCCGGGCTGTCGGAGTTCGCGCTGTACTACATCGGCGGCATCATCAAGCACGCCCGCGCGCTCAATGCGATCACCAATCCGGGCACCAACAGCTACAAGCGCCTGGTGCCGGGCTTCGAAGCGCCGGTCAAGCTCGCCTACTCGGCGCGCAACCGCTCGGCGTCGATCCGCGTGCCGTACGTGGCCAGCGACAAGGCGCGCCGCATCGAGGTGCGCTTCCCCGACCCGACCTGCAACCCGTACCTGGCGTTCTCGGCGCTGATGATGGCGGGTCTCGACGGCGTCGAGAACAAGATCCACCCGGGCGAAGCGGCGAGCAAGAACCTGTACGACCTGCCGCCGGAAGAGGACGCGAAGATCCCGACCGTGTGCTCGAGCCTGGACCAGGCGCTGGAATACCTCGACGGCGACCGCGCGTTCCTGACCAAGGGCGGTGTGTTCACCGACGCGTTCCTCGACGCGTACATCGCGCTGAAGATGGAAGAGGTCACGCGGTTCCGCATGACCACCCACCCGGTCGAATTCGACATGTACTACTCGCTGTAAAGCGCAGGTCGTGGCCATGCGCGGACGTTTCGCATGGCCTGCCTGCCCGCTCCGAGGGGACGGCTTGCCGTCCCCTCGGCGTTTGCAGGGCGCACGGCCTTACACTCGACTTCCATCGCCTATCGTGTCCAGCCCAACGATGCGTCGCCTAACCGTTTCGACCTGCGCCGTGGTGCTCGCATTGCTGGCGCCGCTGCCGCGGGCGCACGCGCAGACCGACCCGGACCGTGTCTACCGCTGTCCGGACAATTCGTACACCAACATGCTCAGCGTGGTGCGCGAGAAGCATTGCCGGCCTGTCGACAATGCCAACATCAGCATCGTCGCGCCGGATGTGCCACGGCGCGCGGTGCCGCCGCGCGCGGCCTCGGGAGGCGCGCGCATCGGAAGCCACGAGCAGAGCGCGCGCGACGCCGAGGCGCGCAGGCTGCTCGAGGGCGAGCTGCAGGTGCAGCAGTCGCGGCTTGCCGAACAGCTCAAGGCCTACAACAACGGCCAGCCCGAGCGGCTGGGCAATGAGCGCAACTACCAGAAATACCTCGATCGGGTCGCAGGCATGAAGCGCGACATCGAACTCACGCAGGCCAACATCGCTGCGCTGCAGCGCCAGCTGGCCCGCTATGCCCGCTAGCGGCGCGGGCGCCCGCGCGCCCGCGCCCTCGGCGCTCGACTGGCTGGCGACGATGGCCGCGCTGGTCGATGCGCGCGGCCGCGTGCGCCACGCCAACCCGGCGCTGGAAGCCGGTCTCGGGCTGTCGCAGCGCCAGTTGCTCGGGCAGGACCTGGGGCAGTGGCTGGCGCGCCCGCAGCCGTGGCACGAAGCGCTGCGCCAGATCCGCGCCGATGAGTTCAGCAGCACGCGCTTCGACAGCGCGCTGCATGCACGCGGCGCTGTCGAAGCGCCGCCGCTGCAGGTCATCGTCGCGCGCACCGAGGACCCCGAGTCGCTGCTCGTCGAGCTGCTCGAGATCGGCCAGCAGACGCGCCAGGAGCGCGAGGAACATCTGCTGCACCAGGCGCAGGCGAACAAGGACCTGATCCGCAATCTGGCACACGAGATCAAGAACCCGCTGGGCGGAATTCGCGGCGCCGCTCAGTTGCTGCAAATGGAATTGCACAGCCGCGAGTTGCAGGAATACACGAGGGTCATCATCCACGAGGTCGATCGTCTGCAAACGCTGGTCGACCGCCTGCTGGCGCCGCACCGGCGGCCGCACGTGGTCGGCGACGTCAACATCCACGAAGTCCTCGAGCGCGTGCGCTCGGTGATCCTGGCCGAATTCCCGAGGGGGCTGGTCGTCGAGCGCGACTACGACGCCAGCCTGCCCGATCTGCGCGGCGATCGCGAGCAGTTGATCCAGGCGATCCTCAACGTGGCGCACAACGCGGCACTGGCGCTCGCCGAGCGACGCGCGGCAGGCGACGCGCGCATCGTGTTCAAGACCCGGGTGGCGCGCCAGGTCACGCTGGCCAAGCAGCGCCACAGGTTGGCATTGGTCTTGCATATCACTGACAACGGTCCCGGGGTTCCGGCGCAGATCAAGGACAGGATGTTCTTTCCGCTGGTCTCGGGACGCGACGGTGGCAGCGGCCTGGGTCTGACCCTGGCGCAGACCTTCATTCAACAGCACCAGGGGACCATCGAGTGCGAAAGCCAGCCAGGATTGACCGATTTCCGCATTCTGCTGCCGTTGCCCTGACGCGGAGGGCCCCGCGGTGAAGCCGATCTGGGTGGTCGACGACGACCAGTCGATCCGCTTCGTGCTCGGCAAGGCGCTGGAAAAGGCCGGCCTGCCGGTGCGCGTGTTTGCCAACCCCCGCGACGTGCAGGCGGCGCTGGTCGACGAGCAGCCCCAGGTGCTGGTATCGGACATTCGCATGCCCGGAGGCAGCGGCATCGATCTGTTGCAGGAGATCAAGCGCAGCCACCCGGCGCTTCCGGTCATCATCATGACCGCGTATTCGGACCTGGACAGCGCCGTGGCGGCGTTCCAGAGCGGCGCGTTCGAATACCTGAGCAAGCCGTTCGATCTGGACAAGGCGGTCGACCTGATCCAGCGCGCGGTCGACGAAAGCCTGCGCGAGCAGGGCGGCGAGGAGGCCGGTGCCGAGGCCCCTGAGCTTCTCGGCCAGGCGCCGGCGATGCAGGACGTGTTTCGTGCCATCGGTCGCCTGTCGCCGTCGCAGGTCACGGTGCTGATCACCGGCGAGTCGGGCAGCGGCAAGGAGCTGGTGGCGCGTGCGCTGCACCGGCACAGCCCGCGCGCGGCGGGTCCGTTCGTGGCCATCAACACCGCGGCGATTCCGCGCGACCTGCTCGAGAGCGAACTGTTCGGCCACGAGCGCGGTGCGTTCACCGGCGCGCAAACGGCGCGGCGCGGCCGTTTCGAGCAGGCCGAGGGCGGCACCTTGTTCCTGGACGAGATCGGCGACATGCCCTACGAGCTGCAGACCCGGCTGTTGCGGGTTTTGTCCGACGGTCATTTCTACCGTGTCGGCGGGCACCAGCCGATCCGGGCCCACGTCCGGGTCATCGCCGCGACGCACCAGAACCTGGAACAGAGGGTCCGCGAGGGGCAGTTCCGCGAGGACCTCTTCCATCGCCTGAACGTGATCCGCCTGCGGCTCCCTGCGCTTCGCGAGCGTCGCGAGGACATCGATCTGCTGGTGCGGCACTTCCTGCAGAAGAGCGCGCGTGAGCTCGGGGTCGAGACCAAGCGGGTGTCCGAAGCTGCGCTGGACGTGCTGCGGCACTATCCCTTCCCGGGCAACGTGCGCGAGCTGGAGAACGTGTGTCACTGGCTCACCGTGATGGCACCTGGATTGACGGTCGACGTCGACGACCTGCCGCCCGAGTTGCGGCAGCGCGAGGCGCCTCGTTCGGAATCGGTCGACGCGGCGACTCCGGTCGGGGAGGTGGCCGCGGACGCCGTTTCGGCGCCTGCAATGGCGCCGGTTGCGGCAGATTGGGAACTGCAGCTCGCGCGCGTCGCGCGCGAGCTGCTGCGCGCCGGCCAGCCCGAGCTGATGGATCAGCTGACCCGGAGTTTCGAGCGCGCGGTGATCCAGGCCGCGCTCGAGCATACCCACGGCAGGCGAATCGAGGCCGCGGTCAAGCTCGGCATCGGCCGCAACACCATCACGCGCAAGATCCAGGAACTCGGACTCGACGATTGACGCGCGCGCGGCCGCGGCGCCGCGGTCAGTCGAATTCGGCCAGAACCGGGGCGTGGTCGCTCGGGCGCTCGTTGCGCCGCGGCGTCTTGTCGACGCGGCAGCCGCGCAGCCTGGGCAGCAGCGCGCGACCGACCAGGACGTGGTCGATGCGAAGTCCCTGATTGCGGCGAAAAGCCAGATTGCGGTAATCCCACCAGCTCCAGATCTTCGGCGGCTGCTCGAACTGGCGAAACGCGTCGACCAGACCGAGTTCGAGCAGGGCGCGAAAGTGCGCGCGCTCGGCGTCGGTGCAATGGATGGTTCCGCGCAGTGCTTCGGGGTCGAACACATCGCGGTCTTCGGGCGCGATGTTGAAATCCCCGAGCAGCACCAGATCGGGGTGACGCACCAATTCGGTGCGCAACCAGGCGGCCAGCGCTTCGAGCCAGCGCATCTTGTAGGCGAACTTGTCGCTGTCGGGAGCCTGGCCGTTCGGGAAGTAGGCGCCGACGACGCGCAGTCCGTCGATGGTCGCGGTGATGACCCGCGCCGACGGATCGTCGAAGCCCGGAACGTTGCGCACGACGTCGGTCGGCGTGGCGCGGCTCAGCAGCGCCACGCCGTTGTAGGTCGGCTGGCCGAAGCAAGCCGACGCCCAGCCGGCCTCGGCAAGCGCCTGGTGCGGAAAGCGCGCGTCGACCAGCTTGGTCTCCTGCAGCGCAACGATGTCGGGCTGCTCGGCGCGCAGCCAGTCGAGCAGTTGCGGAAGCCGCACGCCGAGGGAATTGACGTTCCAGGTGGCGATTTTCATCCAAGGATCCCATTCGGCACAAAACGATATTGTCGAGCTTACTCGCCGGCGCGAGCGTCGCGTTCGCGGTCGGCTCGTCGCTTTCGGGTTCGTCGGTTTCGCAAGCACCGATTGCCAAGTTGCGCGCAAGCTGGCACACTTGCAAAGTAGAACGATCGTTCGTTTCTTTTGCTTTCATCCAGACTTCAGGAGCCACGATGAACCCGTTGCGCCATGTTCGCCGCTTCGCGCTGCCGCTCGCGCTTGCGCTGCCCGCCACCGCGGCGCACGCTTTGCAGATCCACGGTGTCGCGGTGCCCGAGACGATGCCGCTGGGCACGCACCAGCTGGTGCTCAACGGCGCAGGAACGCGCTACTTCCTGGTGTTCAAGGTCTATGTGGCCGAACTCTACCTGCCGCAGCGAACGGACTCGGCAAGCGCTGCGCTGAGCATGCCTGGGCCGAAGATGCTGCGGCTGGTGATGTTGCGTGACGTCAGCGGACAAGAGCTCGGAACCAAACTGACGCACGACATCCAGGCCAATGTCAGCGATCGCGAATTTGCCGGGATGATCGGCGGGCTCGCACGCATGGGGCAGCTGTTCGCCGCGAACAAGGAGCTGCACAGCGGCGACACGATCGAGCTCGACGACACCCCCGGTACGGGCATGACGGTGTCGATCGACGGCAAAGGCACCGGTGCGCCGTATACCGAACCGGGTTTCTTCGACAACATGTTGCGGGTCTGGCTCGGCGACCATCCGGCCGCGCAGCGCCTCAAGCAGGCGCTGCTCGGCGATGCCAAGGCCAGCGACTAGCCGCGGCCCTCATGCGATGAACCACCTCTCGATCCGCGCTCGCCTGGCGCTGGCGTTCGGCGCGTTGTTGGTGCTGCTCGGACTCATCGCCGGGCTTGGCGGCGTGCAGGCCGAGCGCTACGCGACCTCGATCGGCGCGATGGCCAGCGGGCAGGCACGCGCCGAAGCGTTGGTGCAGGGAATGCGCGGCAATCTGAAAAGCACGACGCAGATTTTCCTGCAGATGTTGCTGTTGCACGACTATTCGGCGCAGCAGATGTCCAAGGTCAAAGCCAATAGCCTGGCCACCGACGAGGCGATCCGCACCCTGCAGGCCCAGGCTGCCGCGGCCAATGCCGCCAACGCACGGTTTCGCGCCGAAGCGCGCATCGCGCAGCGCACCAACATCGTCGTCGGCGTGCTGGCACTGCTGCTGGCCGTGCTGATGGCGTGGTGGATTTCGCGCAGCATCGCAAATCCGCTGCACGAGGCGGTCGGGGTGACGCGGCGAGTCGCCGACGGCGATCTGTCGGTCAGCGTGCGCGCGCGGCGGCGCGACGAGACCGGGCAATTGCTCGGCGCGCTGGCCGAGATGGTCGCGCGACTGGGCGGCGTGCTCGGGCAGGTGCGCGGTGGCGCCGACGGCATCGCCACGGCGTCGTCGCAGCTCTCGGACACGTCGACCAGCCTGTCGCAGGCCACTGCGCAGCAGGCCGCGTCGGTCGAGCAGACGCTGGCCACGGTGGCGCAGGCCGCCGAATCGATCGGCAGCACCGCGGAGCGCGCGCGCCAGACCGAGACGATCGCCGACGAGGCCGCGCGCGATGCGCACGGCGTCGGCGATGCGGTGCGCGAGACGGTCGAGGCCATGCGCACGATCGCCGAGCGCATCGCGGTGATCGACGACATTGCGTATCAGACCAATATGCTGGCCTTGAACGCGGCGATCGAGGCCGCGCGTGCCGGCGCCCAGGGCAAGGGATTCGCGGTCGTCGCCGCCGAAGTGCGCAAGCTGGCCGAGCGCAGCCAGGTCGCTGCCGAGCAGATCGGCAAGCTGGCGCGGCATACGGTCGGGCAGGCCGAGAACGCCGGCGAGCGGCTGCAGACGCTGGTGCCGCGAATCGCCCGCACTTCGGAGCTGATGCGCGAGATCAACAGCGCGGCAAGCGGGCAGTCCGGCGACATGCAGCACATCAACGGGCTGATCGCCAACCTCAACGGCTTGACCCAGCACAATGCCGCGGCATCCGAGCAGCTTGCCGCGACCGCCGATGCGATGCGCGTCGAGGCCGCGCGCTTGCAGCAGCTCGTCGTGCAATTCAGGCTCGCCGCCGACGAAGCCGGTTGAGGTGCCGGCTCGCGCTTACTGCGGGGCCGGAGGCTGCGGCGCGCCCGAGGGCAGCGGCTCGGCGGCGACATCGCCGAGCCCGCAATCGTGCGCGACGCGCTGCAGGCGGCGCATGTCGCCGCTGCTCCAGCAGCGCAGCGCCGGCCCCGGCGCAGCTGCGCCCAGCACGGAGGTGACACGCGCGGTCTGCTCGGCGACCGCGTCGGCCGGATCGAGCAATTCGACCGCGCCGAGCGCGGCGCGGATTGCGTCCGCCACCAGCGGGTAATGCGTGCAGCCGAGGACGATGCGCGTGCAGCCGCGCAGCGGCGTGCACAGCTCGGCGACCAGTTCGCGCGTGCGCGGCGCATGCGCGCCTTCGCGCTCGATCGCATCGGCCAGCCCGGGGCACGGCTGCAGGCGCGGCGCGCGCGCGCCGCCGTGCGCCGCGAGCAGCGCGCCGAAGCGCGCGCTGGCAAGAGTCGCCGGAGTCGCCAGCACGGCGACCGACGCGGAGTCGGCCAGCGCCGGCTTCACGGCCGGCTCGATGCCGACGAACGGAACGTCGGGCCAGTCGCGGCGCAGCGTCTCGATGGCCAGCGCGGTCGCCGTGTTGCACGCGACGACCACGGCTTGCGCGCCTTCGGCGAGCAGGAAGCGTGTCAGCGCGCGGCTGCGTGCCAGCACGTAGTCGTTGCTGCGCTCGCCATACGGCGCGTGCGCCGAGTCGGCCACGTACAGCAGTTGCGCCGTGGGCAGGCGTCGACGCAGCGCGGCGAGCACGGTGAGCCCGCCGACCCCGGAATCGAACACGCCGATGCGTGCGCCGCTCACGCTGCCACCGGATTCACGCCACCGTGACCGGGATCTTGCCGATGCGCGCGCGCCACTCGGCAGGGCCGGTCTTGTGCACCGAAGTGCCTTCGGCGTCGACCGCGACCGTGACCGGCATGTCCTTGACCTCGAACTCGTAGATCGCCTCCATGCCCAGGTCCTCGAACGCCAGCAGCCGCGCCGACTTGATCGCCTTCGACACCAGGTAGGCGGCGCCGCCGACGGCCATCAGGTAGGCGCTGCGGTGCTTGCGGATGGCGTCGATGGCGACCGGGCCGCGTTCGGCCTTGCCGACCATGGCGATCAGTCCGGTACGCGCCAGCATCGTTTCGGTGAACTTGTCCATCCGCGTCGCGGTGGTCGGGCCGGCCGGGCCGACGACTTCGTCGCGCACCGGGTCGACCGGGCCGACGTAGTAGATCACGCGGTTGGTGAAGTCCACCGGCAGCTGTTCGCCGCGCGCCAGCATGTCGACGATGCGCTTGTGCGCGGCGTCGCGGCCGGTCAGCAGCTTGCCCGACAGCAGCAGCGTCTCGCCGGGCCTGAAGCCGGCGACCTGCTCGGGCGTCAGGGCGTCGAGGTCGACGCGGCGGCTTTTCTCGGTGTCGGCGGTCCACTGCACCTTGGGCCACAGATCCAGGCTCGGCGGCTCCAGGTAGACCGGGCCGGAACCGTCGAGCTCGAAATGCGCGTGGCGGGTGGCGGCGCAGTTCGGGATCATCGCCACCGGCAGGTTCGCGGCGTGACACGGGAAATGCTTGATCTTGACGTCGAGCACGGTGGTCAGGCCACCCAGGCCCTGCGCGCCGATTCCCAGCGCATTGACCTTTTCGTACAGCTCGATGCGCAGTTCCTCGTACTTGTCGCGCGGACCGCGGCTGAGCAGCTCGCTCATGTCGATGTCGTCCATCAGCGCCTGCTTGGCCAGCAGCACGGCACGCTCGGCGGTGCCGCCGATGCCGATCCCAAGCATGCCCGGCGGGCACCAGCCGGCGCCCATCGTCGGCACCGTGTTCAGCACCCAGTCGACCAGGCTGTCCGACGGGTTGAGCATGGCGAACTTGGACTTCGCCTCCGAGCCGCCGCCCTTGGCCGCCAGCGAGACCTCGACGCGGTTGCCCGGCACCAGCTCGACGTGCAGCACCGCCGGGGTGTTGTCGCGGGTGTTCTTGCGCGCGAACAGCGGATCGTCGAGCACCGAGGCACGCAGCTTGTTGTCGGGGTTCAGGTAGCCGCGGCGCACGCCTTCGTCGACCGTCTGCTCCAGGCTGCCGTCGAGGCCCTCGAAGCGCACGTCCATGCCGATGCGCATGAACACGTTGACGATTCCGGTGTCCTGGCAGATCGGCCGGTGGCCTTCGGCGCACATGCGGCTGTTGGTCAGGATCTGCGCGATCGCGTCCTTCGCCGCCGGGTTGGCCTCGCGCTCGTAGGCCAGCGCCAGGTGGCGGAGGTAATCGGCCGGGTGGTAGTAGCTGATGTACTGCAGGCCGGCGGCGATGCTCTCGATGAGGTCGTCGCGGCGGATCACGGTGGTGTGCATGGGCGGTCTCCGGTGCGGGTTGTTCGATCAGGGTCAACCCGGATGTTAAGACCGCGCGGCAAGCGAGGGCTCAAGCCTCGTCCGGCTCGGGCGGATGCTCGTGGATGGTGCGCGACATCACCTGGTCGGTGTACGCGATGGCCAGCGCCGAGAGCAGGAAGATGACGTGGATCCCGCTTTGCGCGACCAAAGTCTTGACGTCATAAGCGTCGGCGTTGATGAAAGTGCGCAGCAGATGGATCGATGAAATGCCGATGATCGCCATCGCCAGCTTGATCTTCAGCACCGAGGCGTTGACGTGCGACAGCCATTCCGGATGATCGGGATGCCCTTCCAGGTACATGCGCGAGACGAATGTCTCGTAGCCGCCGACGATGACCATGATCAGCAGGTTGGCGATCATGACCACATCGACCAGGCTCAACGCAACCAGCATGATCGTCGTCTCGGTCAAGCGCGCATGCTGCACCGGCTCGGCGTTGCCGTGCACGCTGATGGCGTCGAGCAGATGCTGCAGCGCGGTGGCGTTGCCCATCGCGGCACCGAGCAGGTTGATCAGTTCGCTCCAGAAGTGCACGACGTACACGCCGAGCGCGAAAATCAGCCCGACATACAGCGGCAACTGCAGCCACCGACTCAGGAACAGCAGTCGGGGAACCAGGGGCGGCGGACGGTGTGGCATGGTGCGATCCTGGAAACAACTTGTATCGTCCTTGCATTGTCGCCGATGACGCACCGGTGCGGTGCGTCAGGGCGTTGTAAGAGCCGCCAATACACAATGAAAATAGGAAGGTTCTAAAGTCAATCGCGCGCAGCGGCGTGGCGTAGCCGCTGCGTTGTCCATTTGGCCCACACAACACCGGAGACAACCATGAGCGATCAGCAAGCTCCCGAGCACCACGTCCTGAAAACCTATTACCCGTCGAGCGACGTGGTGGCCAAGGCGCGTATTTCCGGCATGGACGCGTATCGCGCGCTGTGCGACGAGGCGGAACGCGACTTCGAGGGCTTCTGGGCGCGGCTGGCGCGCGAGAACCTGGCCTGGCACAAGCCGTTCACGCAAACACTCGACGCCAGCGGCGCTCCGTTCTACAAGTGGTTCGTCGACGGCATGATCAACGTGTCGTACAACTGCCTGGACCGCCACGTCGAGGCCGGCGCCGGTGCGAAGACCGCGCTGGTGTTCGAGGCTGACGACGGCACCTCGACCCGCGTCAGCTATGCCGAACTTCTCGAGCGCACCGCGAAGTTCGCCAATGGCTTGAAGAGCCTGGGGGTGAAGAAGGGCGATCGCGTCGTCATCTACATGCCGATGTCGGTCGAAGGCGTGGTCGCGATGCAGGCCTGTGCGCGCATCGGCGCGACCCACTCGGTGGTGTTCGGCGGCTTTTCCGCGCAGTCGCTGCGCGACCGCATCGAGGACGCCGGCGCGGTGCTGGTGATCACCGCCGACGAGCAGCGCCGCGGCGGCAAGTCGCTGCCGCTGAAGGCCATCGTCGACGAGGCGCTGACGCTCGGCGGCTGCGACTCGGTGCGCAACGTCGTCGTCTATCGCCGCACCGGCGGCAACGTCGCGTTCAATCCGAACGGCGACATCTGGCTGCACGACCTGATCGCCGGCCAGAGCGCCGACTGCCCGCCGGTGTGGGTCGAGGCCGAGCATCCGCTGTTCCTGCTCTACACCTCGGGGTCGACCGGCAAGCCCAAGGGCGTGCAGCACTCCACCGCGGGCTACCTGCTGTGGTCCGTGCTGACGATGAAGTGGACCTTCGACATCCGCCCGGACGACCTGTTCTGGTGCACCGCCGACATCGGCTGGGTCACCGGCCACACCTACATCACCTACGGCCCGCTGGCGTGCGGCGCCACCGAAGTGGTGTTCGAAGGCGTGCCGACCTTCCCGGACGCGGGCCGTTTCTGGAAGATGATCCAGGACCACAAGGTCTCGATCTTCTACACCGCGCCGACCGCGATCCGCTCGCTGATCAAGGCCGCCGAAGGCAACGCCGCGGTGCACCCGCGCAACTACAAGCTCGATTCGCTGCGCATCCTCGGCACGGTCGGCGAGCCGATCAACCCGGTGGCGTGGGAGTGGTACTACGAGAACATCGGCGGTGGCCGCTGCCCGGTGGTCGACACCTGGTGGCAGACCGAGACCGGCGGCCACATGATGACCCCGCTGCCCGGCGCCACGCCGATGGTGCCGGGTTCGTGCACGCTGCCGCTGCCGGGCATCATCGCCGAGGTGGTCGACGAGACCGGCCACGACCTGCCGTGGGGCACCGGCGGCATCCTGGTGATCAAGAAGCCGTGGCCTTCGATGATCCGCACCATCTGGGGCGACGCGGAGCGGTTCAAGAAGAGCTACTACCCCGAGGAACTCAAGGGCTACTACCTGGCCGGCGACGGTGCGATCCGCGACGCCAACACCGGCTACTTCACCATCACCGGGCGCATCGACGACGTGCTCAACGTCTCGGGCCACCGCATGGGCACGATGGAAATCGAGTCGGCGCTGGTCTCGCATCCGCTGGTTGCCGAAGCCGCGGTGGTCGGCCGCCCCGACGACCTGACCGGCGAGGCGATCTGCGCCTTCGTCGTGCTCAAGCGCCCGATCCCGCATGGCGAGGAGGCGCTGGCCATCGCGGCCGAACTGCGCAACCACGTCGGCAAGGAAATCGGCCCGATCGCCAAGCCGAAGGACCTGCGCTTCGGCGACAACCTGCCGAAGACGCGCTCGGGCAAGATCATGCGTCGTTTGCTGCGCACCCTGGCCAAGGGCGAGCAGATCACCCAGGACACGTCGACGCTGGAGAACCCGGCGATCCTCGAGCAGCTGGCGCGCACGCACTGACGGAGCTGCGCAGGGTCGGGAAGGCCGGGTTCTACCCGGCCTTCGTGTTTTCAGGCCGGGTCGAGCGCAACCGCGAGTTTTCCGCTGCGTCCGGGCACGCTGCCGAGGCCGACCGGGCGCACCGGCAGCGTGCCCAGGTCCAGTGTGGCAGCGTAATCGGACAGCGCTCCCAGGCGCACTCCGGCGGCGTCCCAGCCGTCGAGCAGCGCGGCGAACACGGGGCCGAGCTGGCCGCCCTCGAGTTCGGCGTGCAGGGTGTAGACGTGGTCGCGGCCGTCGAGCGACAGCCGCAGCAGGTGCTCGGCGACGTTGTCGGCGGTGATGCCTTCGGTGCCGATCAGCTCGTCCAGCGTCGGCAGCGTCGTCGGCAGCTGCGGCACGTCGAGCGCGCGGCCGTCGACCAGCGGGCGGAACGGCGCGTCGCCGCGACCGTCCGACGCCAGCGCGAATCCCAGCTCCTGCTCGACGCGGTACGCGGCGTCGTTCATCTGCCAGCCGGCGGCGCCGTGCACCCGCGGCGCGCGGCCGAACACCTCACCAAAGCGTTGTACCGCGAGCTGCAGCTGGCGGCGCGCCCAGTCCTCGCCCTTGCGCGCGACGTGGTCCTGCCACAACACATGGTCCCAGCAGTGCACGCCGGTCTCGTGGCCGGCTCGGTACGCGCTGCGCATCGGTTCGGCGGCACGCAGGCCGATGTCCGGGCCCGGCAGCAAGGTGCCGTAGAGCAGGGTCTTCAGTCCGTAATGGCTGGTGACCGAGGTGCGTCGCACCTTGGCCAGGAAGCCCGGGCGCAGCACCCGCTTGAGCGCGCGCCCGGTATGGTCCGGGCCCAGGCTGAACAGAAAGCTGGCGCGCGCCTTGTGCCGCGCCAGCAGCCGCATCAGCGCAGGAACGCCCTCGAGCGTGCCGCGCAGGGTGTCGACGTCGACTTTCAGCGCAATGAACGGCATGCGCCGGCTCCTCAATTGCCGGCTTCGTCCATCAGCGCGCGGGCGGCGGCGATCTGGCCGCGGTAGGCCTCGAAGATCTTGCGCAGCGCGGTGTCCATGTCGGTGCGAGGCGCCCAGCCGAGCTCAGTCATGGTGTTGGCGATTTTCGGCACCCGGTTCGGCACGTCCTGGTAGCCGGCGCCGTAGTACGCACCCGAGCTGGTCTCGACCAGCTTGACCGAGCGCGCGCCGTCGGCGTACTCGGGGAGCTCGGCGGCCAGCCGCAGCATCCGTTCGGCCAAGTCGCGCACCGAATGGTTGTTGGCCGGATTGCCGATGTTGTAGATCTTGCCCGACGCAACGCCGTTGGGGTTCTCGATGATGCGCATCAGCGCGTCGATGCCGTCGTCGATGTCGGTGAAGGCGCGTTTCTGCATGCCGCCGTCGACCAGGCTGATGTTCTCGCCGCGCACGATGTGGCCGAGGAACTGGGTGACCACCCGCGAGCTCCCTTCCTTGGCCGAGAAGATCGTGTCGAGGCCGGCGCCGATCCAGTTGAACGGACGGAACAGGGTGTAGTCGAGCCCTTCCTGCTGGCCGTAGCCGGCGATGACGCGGTCCATCAACTGCTTCGAGCAGGCGTAGATCCAGCGCGGCTTGTTGATCGGGCCGTACACCAGCGGCGAGTTCTCGGGGTCGAACTCGGCGTCGCCGCACATGCCGTAGACCTCCGAAGTCGACGGGAACACCAGGCGCTTGCCGTGCTTGACCGCGGCGCGCACGATCGGCAGGTTGGCCTCGAAGTCGAGCTCGAACACCCGCAGCGGCGCCTTGACGTAGGTCGCCGGGGTGGCGATCGCCACCAGCGGCAGGATCACGTCGCACTTGCGCACGTGGTACTCGATCCACTCCTTGTTGATCGTGATGTCGCCTTCGAAGAACTTGAAGCGCGGGTGGTCGAGCAGGTCCTCGATGCGGTCGGTGTTCATGTCCATGCCGTAGACCTGCCAGTCGGTGGTGGCCAGGATGCGCTTGGACAGGTGGTGGCCGATGAAGCCGTTGACTCCGAGGATCAGGATTTTTTTCATGGTTGCTCTTCCGCGAGTTCTTCAAGACGTTCGATGCGCAGCGCAACGCCGGGTTCGGTGCTGTCCCAGACCTGCTGCAGATGGAGGGTTCCGCCGTCGCCGCAGCGCGCCAGCGCGGCGCCGCCACGCACGTGCAGGCCGACGCCGGAGTCGGCGGGCAGCGTCGCCGCAAGCGCCGCGCGGGCCGGGCGCGCGCGCGCGACGATCAGCCGGCGGCCGCCGCGCTCGAAAAAAGCCCCCGGGTACGGTGGCGCCACGGCCCGGATCAGGTCGTAGACGCGCGCCGCCGGCTGCGCCCAGTCGATCCTGCCGTCCTCGGGGCGGCGGCCGCCGAAATAGCTGCCGAGCTCGAGCGCGTTGCGCCGCCTGGGCACCTCGCCGCGCAGCAGCGCCGGCAGCACGCCGGCGAGCGCGATTTCGGCCGCCACGGTGACCTTGTCGAACACCTCGCGCGCGGTGTCGTCGGGCAGGATCGGCACCGCCTGCTGGGCGACGATGTCGCCGGCGTCTGGCTTGGCCTGCATCAGGTGCAGCGTGGCGCCGGTCTCGCGCTCGCCGTGCAGCACGGCCCAGTTCACCGGAGCGCGACCACGATATTTCGGCAGCAGCGAGCCGTGCATGTTCAGCGCCGCGATACGCGCCGCGTCGAGCACGGATGCGGGCAGCATGCGCCGGAAGTAGAACGAGAACACGTAGTCGGGCGCGAGCTCGACGACGCGCCGCAGCTGGGCATCGCTGAGTGCCCAGTCGACCAGCTCGACCGCGATGTCGTGCTCGGCGGCGACTTCCGCGACGCTGTCGAACCAGATCGTCTCGGCCGGGTCGTCGGCGTGGGTGAACACCAGCGCCACATCGACTCCGGCGGCCAGCAGGGTGCGCAGCCCGCGCGCGCCGACGCTGTGATAGGCGAAAACGACCGCGCGCATGCCTGCCATGGAGCAGCCCCTCAGGATGCCGCGCCGGTGTCGTCGAGCAGCGCCTGCACGACGTAGCGCGGGCGCCCGCGGACCTGCTCGTAGATGCGGCCGACGTATTCGCCGAGCAGCCCGATGCTGAACAGCAGCACGCCCAGCATGCAGAAAGTGATCGCGAACAGCGTGAACACGCCCTGAACCTGCGAGCCGAACAGCACGCGGTCGATCATCAGCAGCACGAACAAAGCCCCTGAGGCCAGCGCCAGCACGATGCCGAGGAACGACATGAACTGCAGCGGGATCAGCGAGAAGCCGGTCACCAGGTCGAAATTCAGCCGCACCAGATTGAACAGCGAATACTTCGACTCGCCAGCTGCGCGTTCCTCGTGGGCGACTTCGATCTCGGTCGGGCGCAGCGAGAACGTGTAGGCCAGCGCAGGCACGAAGGTGTTGACCTCGTGGCAGCGGTTGATGGTGTCGACGACGTCGCGGCCGTAGGCGCGCAGCATGCAGCCCTGGTCGGTCATCCGCACATGGGTGATTCGCTCGCGCAGCACGTTCATCCAGCGGCTGGCGTTGCGTCTGAACCAGGTGTCCTGGCGCTGGCGGCGAATGGTGCCGACGTAATCGAAGCCTTCGCGCATTTTCGCCAGCAGCCGGCCGATTTCCTCGGGCGGGTTCTGCAGGTCGGCGTCGAGGGTGACGACGACGTCGCCGCGGGTGTGCTCGAAACCGGCCAGAATCGCCATGTGCTGGCCGTAGTTGCCGTTGAACAGGATCACGCGGGTCACGTCCGGGCGCGCCTTCTGCTGCTGCGCGAGCATCGCCGCCGACGCGTCGCGGCTGCCGTCGTTGACGAAGATGACTTCGTAGCGCTCGCCCAGCGCGTCGAGCGCCGGATACAGGCGTGCGAACAGCGCGGGAAGTCCTTCCTGCTCGTTGTACACCGGGATGACGACCGACAGCGCCGGTCCTGCTTGGATATTCATAGGCCGCATTGTCGCAGCACGGCATCCAGCGCATCGGCGACGCGGCCGATGTCGGAGTCGCGCATGCCCGGAAACAGCGGCAGCGTCAGAGTGCCGGCGCCGATGCGCTCGGCGTGCGGGAAGTCGCCGCGCTTCCAGCCCTGCGCGCGATACAGCGAGAACAGGTGCATCGCCGGGTAGTGCACGCCGCTGCCGACGCCGCGGTCCTTCAGGCCGCGCATCACGGCGGCGCGCTCGACCGACTCCGGCAGCACGATCTGGAACATGTGCCAATTGCTGTCGGCGAAGTCGCGCACCGGCAGCTGCACGCCGCGCGCCCGCAGGTCCAGTGCGTCGAGCGCGACGCAGTAGGCCTGCGCCAGCGCGCGCCGGCGTGCGTTGAAGGCGTCGACCTGCTGCAACTGGCCCCAGCCGACGCGTGCGGCCACGTCGGTCAGGTTGGCCTTGGTGCCGAGCACGTCGACGTCCATGCCGTCGACGTCGAAGCGGCGCACCCCCTGCAGCCGCAGCCGTTCGGCCAGGCCCGGGTCGGCGTCTTCGGGCAGCACCAGGCAGCCGCCCTCGATGCTGGTGGCGTTCTTGTTCGGGTGGAAACTGAACGAGGCGAAATCGCCGAAACTGCCGATTCTCCGGCCGCGCCAGCTGCTGCCGATGGCCTGCGCGGCGTCTTCCACCACGCGCAGCCCGTGGTCGTGCGCGATCGCGTACAGCGCGTCGAGGTCGCACGGCAGCCCGGCCAGGTGCACCGGAAGCAGCGCCTTGGTGCGCGCCGTGATCGCCGCCTCGACCCGTCGACTGTCAAGATTGCGCGTGACCGGGTCGATGTCGACGAACACCGGGCGCGCGCCGACCGCCAGCACCACATTGGCCGTGGCGACCCACGA
Source organism: Pseudomonadota bacterium (assembly GCA_021805805.1). Taxonomy (GTDB): domain Bacteria; phylum Pseudomonadota; class Gammaproteobacteria; order Burkholderiales; family Burkholderiaceae_C; genus Thiomonas_A. Next base: position 21,943 of record JAJZEB010000033.1, read on the forward strand.
CATCGGCGTGGTGATGACCTCGTCGCCGGCGCCGATGCCGAGCATGCGCAGCGCGACTTCCATGGTCACCGTGCCGGAGGCGAAGGTGCGCACGGTGCGACCGCCGAAATACTCCGATAGCGCGGTCTCGAAGCGGGTGTTCCACGGCCCGGTGGTGATCCAGCCCGAGCGCAGCACCTCGACCACGCCGGCGATGGTCTCCTCGTCGAGCGACGGGCGGGTGAACGGCAGGAATGCGTCGTCTGGCATCGGCGATCTCCTTCAGGAACGGGCCACGATGACCACGCCGACGATGATCACCGCGATTCCCATCAGCTTCTGCAGGGTCATCGCCTCGCCGAACAGCCACCATGCGGCGAATGCGGTGACGACGTAGCCCAGCGACAGCATCGGGTAGGCGACCGAGACCTGCACCCGGGTCAGCGCGAGGATCCAGACCACCACCGAGACGGCATAGCAGCCCAGGCCGAGCAGGATTTGCCACTGCAGAGCGAAATGCAGCCCGGCGCGCCAGATGTTGCCGGCGGTGAAGGCGAAATGGCCTGCGGTCTCGGCGCCGGCCTTGATCAGCAGCTGGGCGCAGGCGTTGAGCAGCACGCCGCTGAGCACCAGCGCGAAAGCGACGAAGGTCATGGTTGGTGCGGGGTCGAGGGGGGCGCCGCGTTCCACGCCGGCGGCAATGCGGCCTGCGCGGCGCGCGCTGCGGCGCCGTAGTCCTGGTCGGGGCGGGCGATCACCGTGTAGCGCGGCGTGCGGTCGATCACGCGCAGCGCGACGCCGAGTGCGCGCAGGCGGTGCAGGTCGCCAGTGGGCAGGAACGCGAGCGGCAGCTCGTCGTGCGACCAGCGCTGGGCGAACGCCTGCAGCGTGGCCACGCGGCGCTGCGGCGCCTGCGCCATGCCGAACGCCAGCTCGCCCTCGTACGCCACCACCGTGGTTTCCCGGCGCAGGTAGAACGGCAATGTCTGGTCGTAGGTCATCACCGTGTAGAACGGCTGGCGGGGGTGCATCCAGGGTCGGATCGCGGCGACCACGTCACGCGTCGACGCGGTGCGGCCGAGGATCTGGAAACTCTGCAGCGCGACCGTGAAGCCGCTGCCGAAGCCGATCGCCAGCGCCAGAACTGCGGCGCCGCGCTTCCCGGCGCCTTCCCAGTGCCAGGCCAGCAGGCTGCCGCACAGGCCCAGCGCCGCGGTCAGCTCCAGCCAGTTGCCCCAGGCGCGGTACAGCGCGGCCGGGGTCAAGGCATTGCCGGCGCGCCACAGCTGGGTCAGACCGGCCGCCGCGAGCAGGCAACCCAGCGCCAGCGCCAGCAACTGCCGGCGCAGCGCGCCGCGCGGCAGCGCACCGAGGTGGCGCGCCAGCAGCAGCGCCAGCGCCGGGAAAATCGGCAGGATGTACGACGGCAGCTTGGAGTGCGACGCGCTGAAGAAGACGAAAATGAACACGCTCCAGATCAGCACAACGCGGTCCGCATTGAAGTGCGTCGCCGTGCTGCGGCGCGCGCGCCATAGCGCCGCCGGCAGCCAGCCGACCCAAGGCAGGCTGCCCAGCAGCAGGATCGGCACGAAGTAGTACCACGGCCCGGGACGCGACAACTCCGGAGTCAGGAATCGCGTGAACTGCTGGTAGACGAAGAAGAAGTCGAAGAATTCCGGGTTGTGTCGCTGCACCAGCACGAACCATGGCGCGGCCACCGCGGTGAACAGCAGCAGGCCACCGAGCAGGTGCACCCGGGTCCACAGCCGCCAGTCGCGCTGCCAGGCCGAGTACAGCAGCAGGGTCATGCCGGGAAACGCCAGTCCGATCAGTCCCTTCGACAGCATGGCCAGCGCCATCGAGACCCAGCACAGCGCCATCCAGCCGCGCCGTGCGCGGGCCGTGGCCCCGTCGCGCTGGGCGAGCAGGAAGCTGAACAGGCTCGACGCCAGCGTCGCCGACACGCCCATGTCCAGGGTGTTGATGTGGCCCAGGCCGATCCAGTACAGACAGCTTGCCAGCACTGCTGCCGCATACAGTCCGGTGCGCGCGCCGTACAGCGCGCTGCCTGTGTATCCGATGAAGATGATGGTCAGGAAGCCGGTCAGCGCGGTCCACAACCTGGCCTGCCAGGCGCCGATGCCGAAGGCGCGGTAGGTCGCCGCGGTCGCCCAGTACTGCAACGGCGGCTTCTCGAAATATTTGAATCCGTCGAGTCTTGGCGTGATCCAGTCTCCGCTGACCAGCATTTCGCGCGGAATCTCGGCGTAGCGTCCTTCATCGGTCGGCACCAGGTCGCGCCAGCCCAGCAGTGCGAACCAAAGCACGACGAGCAGCGCGCAAAGCGCGAACAGCAGTCGGCGCGAAACGTTCGTGTCGTCGGATGGGAAGAGATTCACGCGCAGGACGGATGTACGGGCGCCCGCAGGCGACGTGCCAGGCGCGGGTCAACCCGGCATTCTAGAGCCATCGTCGCCAGCGCCGGAGACGCCGCATTAACGCAGCGCACCTGCGGGAACTTCATCGAATTGCCATATGCATGGTCAAGAATATGTGTCGCGCGGTGTTTCCTGTTTCGAACACTGCTCGAATCCGACAACGCACAATTGCCCTCCAGGAGCCGATTCATGCGCAACAAAACGTCCATGCTTGCAGGACTCGTCGCCGCCAGCGCGCTGACACTGGCCGCTTGCGGCGGCAGTTCCAGCGACCTGCTGATCAACGGCACGCCGTACGTCCAGGCAACGGCATTGCCGACCGTCACGCCGATCAAGCATCTGGTCGTCATTTACGATGAGAACGTTTCGTTCGACCACTACTTCGGCACGTATCCTGTCGCGACCAATCCGGCCGGCGAGCCGGCATTCACCGCGCTGCCCGGCACTCCGGGCGTCGACGGCCTGACCAGCGCGCTGCTGACCAACAACCCGAACGCGAGCAACCCGAAGAACGGGGCCGGCGCGGCAAACCCGTTCCGCCTCGATCGCACCCAGGCCTTCACCGCCGACCAGAACCACGCCTATACCGCCGAGCAGCAGGCCTACGACGGCGGCGCCGCCGATCTGTTCCCGCTGTACACCGGCCGCGGCACTGCGGGCGGCAGCGGCGCATTCGGCACCAGCGGCCAGGTCATGGGTTACTTCGACGGCAACACCGTGACCGCGTTGTGGAACTATGCCCAGCACTACGCGATGAGCGACAACGCGTATACCAACACCTACGGGCCGTCGACTCCGGGCGCGCTGGAAGCGGTTTCTGGGCAGACCGGCGGCATGCAGATCATCGCCACGACCAAGCAGCCGTTCACGCTGGCTGCGTACTCGTACTACATCGCCGACGGCCAGGGCGGCTTCACCATGATCAACGACGTCGATCCCGGCTACGACAGCTGCTCGAGCGCCACCGACCAAGTGATGATGAGCGGGAAGAATATCGGCGACTTGCTCAATGCGAAGAACATTTCGTGGGGCGGTTTCATGGGCGGATTCGACCTGTCGACGACCAACTCCAACGGCTCGACCGGCTGCAAGCGATCGACCTACTCGGCCACCGTCGCGCAGAACGTGACCGACTACATCCCGCACCACAACTGGTTCCAGTACTACAAGAGCACGTCGAACCCGACCCATGCACGGCCGTCGACGACGCTGGCGATCGGGCACACCCTCGAGCTCGACGACTACACCGTCGACCCGGCGAACCACCAGTACGGTCTGAACGACTTCGTCGCCGCGCTCAAGGCCGGTGACTTCCCCGCGGTCAGCTACATCAAGATGCCGGCCTATCAGGATGGCCACGCCGGCTATTCCGACCCGCTCGACGAGCAGGACGGCGTGGTCAAGCTGATCAACTTCCTCGAGCAGCAGCCCGACTGGTCCAGCACCGCGGTGGTGGTCGCCTGGGACGATTCGGACGGCTGGTACGACCACAAGTTCACCTCGGTGACGAATCCTTCGTCCGACGCCCAGGCCGACCAGCTCGACGGTTCAGGTGTCTGCGGCAGCGGCACGCCGCTGCCCGGCCCGGACAGCAACGGCCAACCGGTCAACGGTCGCTGCGGCCCGGGTACGCGGATTCCGTTCATCGTCATCTCGCCGTGGGCCAGGATCAACTACGTCAGCCACGTGCAAATCGACCAGGCGTCGATCGTGCGTTTCATCGAGGACAATTGGCTGGGCGGCGAACGCCTGGGTGGCGGTTCGTTCGACGCCACAGCAGGCTCGTTGATGGATCTGTTCGACTTCAGCGGCAAGGGCAACGCTCCGGCGGTGTACCTCGACCCGGTCCAGGGCACCGTGTTGAGCGCGCCGCCCAGCGGCAGCGACAGCCCGAGCTTCCTCTGACCGCATCGCGCTGAACCATGGCGGGCGAGGCACAGCGTTGCGGACGCTGTGCCTCGCCCCGTTGCAATCCGACCGCAGCGCGTGCCGCGCCCAACGGCCCCCTTGCGGGGCGAATCGACATGGATCGTCCTGTGCACCTTCGCCCACGCCGCCGACTGCTCCCCAACGTGCTGGGGCTGATGCTCGTCGCGGGCCTCGGAGCGGCCTGGGTCGGCTACACCGCGCGCACCCTGGGAGTTCCGGCGCGGCAGGTGCTGCGCCAGCCGTGGCGTGCCGCGCAATTGTCCCTGGGCATCAACCCGGCGCCGAAGGCACTGCGCGTGCCGCCCGTGCAGCCGCTGTCGGCGATGGCGCAGCTCGGTCGTGCCCTGTTCTACGACCGCGCGTTGTCGGCGTCGGGGCGCATGTCGTGCGTGTCGTGCCACGATCCGGCCACCGGCTACGGCCCACCGCCCGGAAGCGGCGCAGTGATGCTCGGCGGCCCCACGCTGCGCACGCCGGGCTTGCGTGCGCCGCCGTCGCTGGCCTACCTGTACCGCCGGATGCCGTTCTCGATCGGCCCGGACAACGAGCAGAACGAAATCACGCTGGCCGCGCAGCTGCTGCACGCCGCCGGTTCGCACCCGCGCGCAGTGAAGACCGCTGCCGACCCGGCCGCGGCGTCGACCAATCTGGTGCCTCAGGGCGGATTGTTCTGGGACGGGCGCGTCGACAGCCTCCAGGCACAGGCCGACGGGCCGCTGTTCAACCCGGCCGAGATGGACGCCGGCACGCCGCAGCGGGTGACCGCGATCCTGCGCCGCAGTCCATTGGCGCCGCAGTTTCGCCAGCTGTTCGGAGCGCGCATCTTCGACGATGCGCAGCGCACCGTTTCAGAGGCGTTGTTCGCGATTGCCCGCTACCAGATCGAGGATCCGAGCTTTCACGCCTTCAACAGCAAGTACGACGCCTGGCTGCAAGGCAAGGCGAGGCTGAGCCGGCAGGAAATCCGTGGCTACCTGGCGTTCATCGACCCGCGGCGCGGCAATTGCGCGGCCTGCCATCTCGCCGCTCCGAGTCGCGACGGGCTGCCCCCGCTGTTCACCGACGCGCAGTACGAAGCGCTGGGGGTGCCGCGCAACGCCGCGATCCCGGCCAATCGCGACCCCGCGTTCCACGATCTGGGCCTGTGCGGACCGGTACGTCAGGATTTGCGCAGTCAGCAGCGCTACTGCGGCATGTTCCTGACGCCCACGCTGCGCAACGTGGCGCGGCGTCCGGTGTTCTTCCACAACGGCGTCTACCACGACTTGCGCCAGGTGCTCGATTTCTACGCCTTGCGCGACAGCGCGCCGCAGCGGGTGTATCCGCGCGACGCGCACGGCCGGGTGCTGCGTTTCGACGACCTGCCGGCCGCCGACCGCGGCAATGTCGACACCGTCGACGCGCCGTTCGGTCGCGCGTCGGGCGCGGCGCCGGCGATCAGCGCGCGCGACCGGCGCGCGATCATCGCGTTCCTGCGCACCCTGAACGACGGCTGGCGCGCGCCACCCCCTTGACAGTGCGGCGCCTGGCGGAGGGTCTGGGTCCGCACGGCTTCGAAGCGGGTCAGGCCGCCAGCGCCTGCTGCGCGTCGATCGCCGCCAGTTGCAGCGCCTGCGCGACCGCGGGATAGGTGATGTGGCCGGCGTGCACGTTCAGCCCGGCGCGCAGGTGCGGATCCTCGGCGCAGGCGCGGCGCCAGCCCTTGTCGGCCAGCGCCAGCGTGAACGGCAGCGTGGCGTTGTTCAGCGCGTAGGTCGAGGTGCGAGCGACCGCGCCAGGCATGTTGGCCACGCAGTAGTGCACGATGCCGTCGACCTGATAGGTCGGCGCGTCGTGGGTGGTCGCGCGCGACGTCTCGAAGCAGCCGCCCTGGTCGATCGCCACGTCGACGATGACCGCGCCGGGACGCATGGCGCGCAACTGGTCGCGACGCACCAGCTTGGGCGCCGCGGCGCCCGGCACCAGCACGGCGCCGACGACCAGATCGGCGTTGACCACGGCGCGCTCCAGCGCGTGCACGGTGGCGTATTCGGTGACGACGCGGCCACCGAACATCTCGTCGAGCTGGCGTAGCCGCGGCAGCGACTTGTCGAGAATCGTCACCCGAGCGCCGAGGCCGACGGCCATGCGCGCGGCATGGGTGCCGACGGTGCCGCCGCCGATGACGACGACGTCGCCGGGGGGCACGCCCGGAACGCCGCCGAGCAGCACGCCGCGCCCGCCGCTGGCTTTTTGCAGCGCCACGGCGCCGACCTGGGTGGCCATGCGCCCGGCCACTTCGCTCATCGGCGCCAGCAACGGCAGTCCGCCGTGCGCGTCGGTCACCGTTTCGTAGGCGATCGCGGTGCAGCCGCTGGCCAGCAGCAGCCGCGCCTGCTCGGGGTCCGGCGCCAGATGCAGGTAGGTGAACAGCAGCTGCCCCGGGCGCAGCATCCGGCACTCGTCGGGCTGCGGCTCCTTGACCTTGACGACCATCTCGGCTTGCGCATAGACGCCGGCGGCGTCGGGCGCGATGCGCGCGCCGGCGCCGACATACGCGGCGTCGTCGGCGCCGATTCCGGTGCCGGCGCCGGTCTGCACCAGAACCTGATGGCCGTGGTGGACCAGTTCGCGCACGGCGTCGGGGGTCATCCCGAC
>JAJZEB010000170.1 GCA_021805805.1 Pseudomonadota bacterium
GACGGGCACCGCCACGGCGCACGACAGCCTGGGTGGCGTGATGGCCGGCGTGGACGTGCCGGTGGCGAGCCATATCCAGATCGGCGCCGCGCTGGGCCGCAGCCACCTCGATGCCACGCTGGGCGGTCTGGCCGGTCGCATCGATGGCGCGCTGGACACCGTGGCGGTCTATGGCCGCGTCGGTGGCACGCAGGGCGTCTACCTGTCCGGCCGCGCCAGCGCAGGCCGGCTGACCGCCGCCATCGAGCGCACGGCGTTGCTGGGCACCACGCTGCAGAGCCTCGCCAGCCACCGGACGGATACGATCACGGCGGGCACGCTGGAGCTGGGCGATGCGCTGGGGCACTGGACGCCCTATCTGGATCTGACCGGCATCCGGCTGCAGCAGGCGGCGTTCACCGAGCAAGGCGCGTCCGGCTTCGGCCTGACCGCGCCGGCACAGAGTCACACGGCGAGCTACGCCACCATTGGTATGCGCTACGGCACCGGCTTCGACTGGGCGCTGGGCCGCAGCAGCCTGCAGGGCTGGCTGGCGTGGCAGCGCCTGCTGTCGGGCGCGAATCTCGGCTTCGAGGCGGCGTTCGCCGGCACGCCGACGGCGATGTTCACGGCGCAGGGCCAGGGCCTCGCGCGCAACACGCTCGAGGGCGGCGTGGACCTCGACACGCGCTTCAACCGCACCTGGTCCGGCTTCATCGACCTGGGTCTGGCGCGGGCGCGCGGCAGCGCCGTCAGCAAGATCGCCAACGTCGGCATCGAGGCAAGGTTCTGATCACCACCGGCGCCGGCGCAGGCCGGCGCCCCTTTGGAGCAAAGGAGCAGGAGCATGTACCACATCATCTCGATCGGCGACGAAGCCTACCTCTTCAAGATCTTCCAGTTCCTGGCGATGCTCAATTCGAGCGGCACGGACCTGTACGCGCGCTTGGGGTTTCTGGCGGCATTGATCGGCGTGATCCTGGTGCTGATCACCGCCGTCACCAGTGGCGGGCGGCAATTCCCGGTCGGCGCCTACGCGGTGTCCATCGTGCTGTTCCTGGTGTTCTTCGGGCAGACGACCAGCGTCGAGCTGGAAGACTTCTACACCGGGCGCACCGACATCGTGCAGGACGTGCCGCTGGGGACCGCGCTGATCGGCGCGATCGTTTCGCAGGCCGGCGTGGCGATTATCGAAAAGTTTCAACAGGGGCTGTCGATGCCGGGCAGCGAGACGCTTTCTCCGCAGTACGCCTTGGACGCGTTGATGGCGTACCGCAACTTGAGCAATGCCGGTTCTTACTGCGGCTTCAGCAACACGGCCATGTGCAACTGGTCGCGCACGTTCAGGAGCTACGTCAGCAACTGCGTGCTGCCCGAATACAAATTGCGTGGCGGCTGGTGGAATGGCGACCCGAACAGCAGCAGCAACCTGCTGGCGTCGATCCAGGTCGCGGACTTGGGCTTCGTGACCGACGACTATCTGGGCAACGCTGCCGGCAAGACCAGCACCGGCGAGGTCTCCGACTGTGCCAACACGTATTCCGATCTGAACCAGGCATGGACGGACCCGCAGACCGGCATCGCCGCCGGCTTCGCCGGCCTGATGAAGGTGCACACGCCCACCGGCACCAGCGTGCCGGATGCGCTGGGCTCGGCGTTCGGCGTGCTGGCCGCCAACACCACGCAGCCCGCCGGCAGCAGCGGCGGCCTGCCGGCGCTGCTGGGGCAAGCTTCTCAAAACGCGCAGCAATCCATCCAGAACGCGGTCAGCGCCAACCTGCTGGCGCGCGGCCTGGCGCAGGGCTACCGCGATGCCGACCAGGTGGGCGAGGCCGGCGTGATCGAGTCCGCCGCCAACCAGCGCAACGTGCAGTTCGCATCTCAGAGCACGCTGTTCACGCGCACGCTGCGCGCCACCATGACCTTCTTCGAGGGCGTGATCTATGGCCTGGCGCCGTTCCTGGCCTTTCTGATCCCGCTGGGCCCGATCGGCTTCCGCTACGCCGGGCGCTATCTGCAGCTGCTGGTCTGGCTGTTCCTGTGGATGCCGCTGCTGAGCTTCGTGAACCTGTTCGAGGTCATGGCGGTGCTGCGCGAGATGAACGCGCTGCTGCCCGCCATCGGCAACGCGCCGCTGATCAGCGCGATCGGCCTCAATCAAATCGAGTACACCGTCAGCGACTGGGTCGGCATGGGCGGCTACTTGACCACGGCCGTGGTGGGCCTGTCGGGCATGATCGTGTTCGGCAGCATCGCGGGGTTCCAGGGCGTGGCCGCTGAGGCCAGCGCGCCCACGCGGCTGGATCCGACGCCGATCGCGCCGGATGTACTCTCCACGGCGCCGCCGGTGATGATGGGCTCGCAATACGCCGGCAGCGGCGGCAGCGCGCTGGCGCTGTCGGGCGCAGCCATGCTCAGCTGGAACGCGGGGCAGTTGATCTCGACCAGCGAGCAAGCGACGCTGGCGCGCGCTGGCACGCTGGCGCAGCAGCTGCAGGCGTCGGGGCACTTCGGCAAGACGATCAACGAACAAACGCTGCAGGCGTGGACCGCACGGCGCGCGTTGACCCACGGCGCACAGGCGCAGGCAGGCCTCAATGCTGCCGCGCCGAGCGGCACACGCACCACGGCCAGCACCGCGACCAGCGTCAGCACCGAGCGATCGCTCAGTGGCCACGTCGGCGGCAATCTCAGCGCCGGCGGCGTGGGGATCGGCGGCGTCCAGGCCGGCGCGGCCAAAAACTGGCGCGCCAGCAGCGAGCACGCGCAGCAGCAGAGCCAGGCGGACGACGTGACGCCGACGGCGGGGTTCACGCAGTCGCACGGCAACGACCACAGCCTCAGCCACGACCAAGGCAGCAGCCTGACGGGCGGGACTTCGACCAGCGCCAGCATCGCGCGCACGGAGAGCGAGCTGTACAACACGATGCAAACCTACAACGCGCTGGCCAGCGCCAGTCGCAGCGTCGGCGCCAACATGACCGTGGCGCTGCCGCAGGCGGCCAGCGCGCTGGCCGGCAACAGCGGTGCGCTGGATTCGATCATGAGTGCCGCGCACACCTACGGCGGTGCGGCGTTCCAGCAGAACCTCAGCCATCTCAGCGGCCTGTTCCCCAACGCGGAGCAGCACGCCGCGGCCGCCAGCCTGATGACCCTGCAGAGCGTTGCGCTGGGCGGCAGCGCCCACGCGGAGGGCGCGCAGCTGGCACTCGATCGCGGCCTTGCCGCCGTGCTGGGCTGGTCCGCATTGGGCGGTGTCGGCACCGCCGCGCAGGCCGGCGCGCAGCTCGGTGCCGGCGCAGCATTCGGCGGCCATGTCGCCGGGCAGACCGCCGGCGCCGGCGGGCTCAGCGTCGCGCCCAGCAGCATCGGCGGCGTGCCCAGTGACGCACGCGGCGCGTTCGCGGGCGCGGCCGCCGATCCGGCCTACAGCCCGGAAGGCCTGCGCGGCGGGTTCGAGGACGAAGCGGCGCGCGGGCTACACGGCGTGACCGAGTTCGGGCCGCCGCCGCTGCAGCCGATCGCGCTGCCCGACCACGCCGCCGCGCTGCCGGGCGAGCTGCAGACCTCGATCGACCAGGCGTTCACGCCCGGCGCGCATCCGACCGGCACGCCGGGTCTCGGCGCCCAGATGGGCAACCAGGATCTGTACGACGCCGATGCGCTGCCCAGCGCCAGCGAGTTCATCCACATGACCCCGGCGCAGCAGCACGCGCTCGAGGACTTCGTCGAGCGGCCGGCCAAGCCGCAGCAGTAAACCCCACCCCCAGGAGATTCCCATGATCCAGCAAGCCCTTCTCAAACTCTTTCGCACGGCGCCCGATCGCGAGGCCATCACGCGGGCGCAGCGCACGCTGCAGGAAGCCCAGCCGATCGTGCAGCGCACGCATGACAGCATTCTCGAGACCCTGCACGGCATCGATCCCGATGCGCTCGAAGCGGCCACGCAGGGCCGTGTGCGCTGCGCGCCGCAGCACCGCGACGCGCTGCGCGTGCTGCTCGCCGCACCCACGCCGCTCGCCGAGGGCGCGCCGCTGCCGTGGCGACTGCAGGGCCGGCTCGCTCACGCCGTCGGCGAGGTGCGCAGCCGCTGGCCGCAGGCCACCGCGCGCCTGCGCGAGGTGCTGCCCGAGTCTGGCCTGCCGGATCCCGGCACCGCCGCGCTGGTGGAGTTCTTGCGCTGCGCGTCCGACACCGCGCAGGCGGCGTGCTGGCTGTGCCGCACGCCGACCGGGCATGAGGCGGACTTCCTGGCCGAGGTCA
>JAJZEB010000171.1 GCA_021805805.1 Pseudomonadota bacterium
GGCGAGCAGTGGTGCTGTTGTCCGGAGGCCTGGATTCGGCCACCGTGCTCGCGCTGGCGCGCGAGCAGGGCTTCGCCTGCTACGCGCTGTCGCTGCGCTACGGCCAGCGCCACAGCGCCGAACTCGACGCTGCCGTGCGGGTGGCGGCTGCGCTGGGCGCCGCCGGCCACGAGATCATCGACCTCGACCTGGCGCGCTTCGGCGGCTCGGCGCTGACCAATCAAGCATTGCAGGTGCCGACCGACGGGGCACAGGGCGGGATCCCGGTGACCTACGTGCCGGCGCGCAACACCGTCATGCTCGCGCTGGCGCTGTCGTGGGCCGAAGCGCTGGGCGCACACGATTTGTTCTACGGCGCCAACGCGGTCGACTATTCCGGTTATCCGGATTGCCGCCCGGCATACGTCGAGGCGTTCGAGCGACTGGCCAACCTGGCGACCCGCGACGGAGTCGAGGGTCGGCCGTTTCCCGTGCATGCGCTGATCATCGCGCTGAGCAAGGCCGACATCATCGCTGCCGGAACGCGCCTGGGCGTCGACTACGCGATGACCGTGAGCTGCTACCAGGCCGACGCCCAGGGCCGGGCCTGCGGCGTGTGCGACGCGTGCCGCATCCGCGCCGCAGGTTTCGCTGCGGCCGGGATTGCCGATCCGACACACTATCGCCCGGCCTGAAGCGGCGACGCGCCGCATTGCGCAGATTGCTCGCGCGCATGGGAGAATCGGCATCCGGGCGCGCGCCGACGCGCCGACTTGACCGACCTCCAGACCGTGACCGAGCTCTCGACCGTCAGCCTGACCCACGCCGTACTTTGGGCCACTTTCGCCCTCGCCGTGGCATTCGGTGCTTTGATGCATCGCACCCAGTTCTGCGCCATGGGCGCGGTGGCCGACATCGTCAGTTTCGGCGATTGGACCCGCATGCGCATGTGGATGCTCGCGGTGGCCACGGCGATGGTCGGCACCAATGCGCTGGCGCTGAGCGGACAGATCGACCCCGAGCAAAGCATCTACGCCAGCGCGACCGCGCTGACCTGGCTGTCGGCGTCGTTCGGCGGCCTGGTGTTCGGTTTCGGCATGGTGCTGGCTTCGGGCTGCGGCAGCAAGACCCTGGTGCGTCTCGGGGGCGGCAGCCTGAAGGCCGCAGTGGTGTTCGCGATGCTGGCCATCGGCGCCTTTGCCACCATGCGCGGAATCGTTGCCGCGCCACGGGTGTACGGCCTCGACCGGGTCGCGATCGATCTGGGGGGCAGCCAGGACCTGCCGTCGCTGCTGGCCCGCCACGGTCTGGGAACGCGCGCGCTATGGCGCGCTCTGCTGGGCTGCGGCGGCGGCGCGCTGCTGGCCGCGTGGACCCTGGCGACGCGCGAAGGTCGCAGCCTGCGCAACCTGGCCGGAGGCATCGGCATCGGCCTGCTCGTCGTCGCGCTGTGGTGGGTCTCAGGCCACCTCGGCTATCTGGCCGAGGACCCGGACACCCTGCAGCGAACGTTCCTGGGCACCGCTGGCAATCATCTGGAGTCGTTCACGTTCGTCGCGCCGCTGGGCAACACCCTGTTCTGGGTGCTGATGTACAGCGACGCGAGCAACGTGCTGACCATCGGCATCGTCTCGGTGTTCGGCGTCGTCGCCGGCGCCGCGTTGAACGCGCTGGCCAGCGGACGCTTTCGCTGGGAGGGATTCAGCGGCGTGCAGGACACCGCGAACCACCTGATCGGCGGGCTGCTGATGGGGGTAGGCGGGGTCACCGCGCTGGGCTGCACCATCGGGCAGGGAATCACCGGCATGTCGACGCTGTCGCCCGACAGCGCGCTGGCACTGGCCGGAATCATCACCGGAGGCGTCGTCGGCGTGCGCTTCCAGGCCTGGCGTCTGGAGCGCTCGGCGTGACGGCACGAGACTCGACGGTCGATCGCGCTCGCCGCTTCGGCGGCGTCGCACGTCTGTACGGTGCGGCCGCCGCGCACCGGCTTGCGCACGCGCATGCGGTCGTCGTGGGCGTCGGCGGCGTCGGGTCGTGGGCCGCCGAGGCGCTGGCGCGCAGCGGGATCGGAGCGCTGACGCTGATCGATCTCGACCACGTCGCCGAGTCCAACATCAACCGACAGATCCAGGCGCTGGACTCGACACTGGGAATGGCCAAGGTGCAGGCGCTGGCGCAGCGCATCGCCGATATCGCGCCGGACTGTCGGGTCCGCGGCATCGAGGAGTTCGTCGACCCCGACAATGCCGACATGCTGCTGCCGGACGATGCCGGCGTGATCCTCGACTGCTGCGACCAGGTTCGCGCGAAGGCCGCGCTGGCGGCGCTCGCGTGGCGTCGCGGCATCGACGCGGTGGCGGTCGGCGCCGCCGGCGGCAAGCGCGCGGCGCAGCGCGTCGAGGTGCTCGACCTGGCCGACGTACGCGACGATCCGCTGCTGGCCAAGCTGCGCTACCGGCTGCGGCGCGTGCACGGTGCCGCGCGCAGCGGCCCGATCGGCTTGCGCTGCGTCTGTTCACGCGAAACCGTGCGGCGCAGCGCCGAAGCCGCGTGCGATGTCGCGCCGCAGGGACTGAACTGCGCCGGCTACGGCTCGAGCGTGATGGTCACCGCGACCTTCGGCATGGTGGCTGCCGGTGTTGCGGTCGACGCACTGCTCGCTGCGCAAGCATGAAAGTGCCTGGAGGTTTGCTAAGATAGCCTGTTTTGGGTCGTTAGCTCAGTCGGTAGAGCAGCGGACTTTTAATCCGTTGGTCGCGCGTTCGAGTCGCGCACGACCCACCAAGAAAACAAGGGCTTAGGCGAGTAATCGCCTAAGCCCTTTTCGTCTTTGGCGCCAACACGTTCGCCGTATAGACACGATGCAGGCTTTCGCGAGGAATGCTGGCGCCGTTGCGCATGCATGCGCTTGACTTGCTGCCGCGGCGCTCATATCGTGCGGCTTCGTTGCGCGATCCGGCGCGTGGGGTCACGCACCGGGTGCAACGACGTTCGCGCGCAGCAAGCTGTAGATGCGCATGTCGTGGAACGCTTCCTTCCAGTACGAGAACTGCGACAGAACGGCTTCCTCGCGAAAGCCCAGTGCCGCGAGAAGTTTCATCGAACGAACGTTGTACAGCGTGGTCAAAGCGTTCACGCGATTGAGACGCATCACGGCGAAGCCGTAGCCGAGCACTGCCGCGGCGGCCTCTCGCATCAGCCCCTGTCCCCAATAAGGTCGAGCCAGGTCATAGCCGAACGAGGCCATGCTGCTGGCTTGATCCCACAAGGTGTAGCCACAGGTTCCGATGGGCTCAGCGTCGCCGGCCGGAATGAGCGCGAAACGATGGTGGAACTGCAGATAGGCACGCAGCAGCGCTTCGGCCTGTTCCAGGCGCGTCATGGTCACCACCTCGTAATCGCGCGTGACTTCGGCGTCGGCATACAGCCGCAGCAACGCGGGCGCGTCGCCGGCGTCGAGCGGGCGCAGCAGCAGGCGTTGGGTGCGCAGCGTGCGCTGCGACGAGTCGATGTGCACGGTGGGTTCCATGGGGCGGTGATCGCGCGCCGATCCGTTCGTTCGTCGCGATGGTCGCGCGGCATCATTGCTCGATGATGTACTTGTTTGGCCGTGCACGCCGATCACGGTAGAACTCGGACAAACGAAAGATCCGATCGAGGCGCTGCTTGCACACCACGCTGCTTGCACCCCACGATTGACCGCGCGGATCTCCCTCCCGGGTACTACCATCGGGTGCTTCAGTCCATTCCTGGTGCACCATGAAATCCGCCTACATGCGATTCCTGAGCCTTGCGCGCATGGCCAGCACTCTGCCGGGCATGCCGGCGCTCGATCCGGTCGAAGAACGCCTGCTGAACCAGTTCGCGTCGTTCTGGGGCAACGATTACCAGCCCACGGTTCTCGAAGCGCTGAATATCGACGAGGGCATTTCGCGTCGCACCGTGCAGCGGCGCATCGACGGCCTGCGCAAGAAGGGCATGATCCGTTACCAGGCGGACCATGCCGATCTGCGCGTCAAGCGCATTGCGCCGACCGAACAGTCTTTTCCAAATGAGGTATGAGCCTGGAGAAGGCTGAAGAAGTCGGCGCGCGGCGCGTCGATCCGATTTGGATGCAGGTCAGTGTATTGGCGACGTGATCAGGCT
>JAJZEB010000034.1 GCA_021805805.1 Pseudomonadota bacterium
GGCGCGGCCTGGCCGGCGCCGCGTCGGCCGCCGCGCCCGCCACTGCGCGCGCCAGCCACGCCATGCCGTGCTCGATCACCACGCCCCAATCGCCGGCCTGCGCCGGCGCGTCCAGCCCGAAGGTCATCGCACGGCGGCCGGCGCGTCGCATGGCCAGCACCTGCGGGTCGTCGCGGTTGAGCAGCATCAGTCCGGCAGGCTGTGCCAGCTGCCACGGCTCCGGACCGAAGATGCGCGCCTTGTCGGCAGCGTACGCGGCGACGCTGCCGTGCCAGTCGAGATGGTCCTGGGTGATGTTGAGCACCGTGGCCGCGGTGGCGGCGAAGTCGCGCGCATCGTGCAGCTGGAAGCTCGACAGCTCGAGCACCCAGGCCTGCGGCAGCCGCGCGCCATCGAGGCGCTCGCGCAACGCGTCGAGCATGGCCGGGGCGATGTTTCCGGCCGCCACGGCGTCGACCCCGGCGGCGCACAGCAGATGGCACGTCAGCGCGGTCACCGTCGTCTTGCCGTTGGTCCCGGTGATCGCCAGCACCGCAGGCAGGTAGCCGTCTCGCTGCTGCAGCTCGCGCAGCGCGGCGGAGAACAGCCCGAGCTCGCCGACGATGTCGACGCCGCGCGCGCGCGCGGCGTCGAGCAGCGGGCCGAAACCTGGATCGTGCGGCGCAATGCCCGGGCTGACGCAGACCAGCTGCACGCCGTCGAGCAGTTGCGGCTGCGGCGCGCCCAGCCGCAGGTCGATCCCGGGCAGCTCGGCGCGCAGGGCATCGAGCGCGGGCGGCGCGGTGCGGCTGTCCGCACCGCGCACACGGGCGCCGGCGCGCGCGCACCAGCGCGCCATCGCCTTGCCCGAAAGCCCGAGGCCCAGCACCAGAACCGTACGATCGCGCAGTTCCATCGATCCGCTCACCGCAGCTTCAGGCTGGCCAGGCCGGCCAGGCACAGCATCATGGTGACGATCCAGAAGCGGACCACCACCTGCGATTCCTTCACCCCGAGCTGCTCGAAGTGGTGGTGCAGCGGCGCCATCTTGAAAATGCGCCGCCCCTGGCCGAACTTGCGCTTGGTGTACTTGAAGTAGCCGACCTGGATCATCACCGACAGCGTCTCGACGACGAACACCCCGCCCATGATGAACAGCACGATCTCCTGGCGCACGATCACCGCCACGGTGCCCAGCGCGGCACCCAGCGCCAGCGCGCCGACATCGCCCATGAACACCTGCGCCGGGTAGGCGTTGAACCACAGGAAGGCCAATCCGGCGCCGACCATCGCGCTGGTGAAGATCAGCAACTCGCCGCTGCCGGGGATGTAAGGCAGCAGCAGGTAGCGCGAGAACACCGAGTTGCCCGTGACGTAGGCGAACACGCCCAGCGAACCGCCGACCATCACCGTGGGCATGATCGCAAGCCCGTCGGCACCGTCGGTCAGATTCACCGCGTTGCTCGCGCCGACGATCACCAGGTAGGTCAGGACGATGAAGCCGGTGATCCCCAGCGGATAGCTGACGTGCTTGAAGAACGGAACGATGAGGTCTGCAGCCGGAGGCAGCGGCATGCGCAGGCCGCTGCGCAGCCAGGCCTCGAACAGCCTCCATACCTCGGCGTTGCCCTTGCCCGAGACCGCGAACGCCAGATAGAAGGCTGCCGCGACGCCGAGCACGGACTGCCAGAAATACTTTTCGCGCGAGCGCATTCCGTTCGGGTCGCGGTGCACGACCTTGCGGTAGTCGTCGACCCAGCCGATCGCCCCAAAGCCGAGCGTGACCAGCAGCACGAGCCAGACGAAGCGATTGGTCAGATCGGCCCACAGCAATGTCGATGCGACGATCGAGATCAGGATCAGCACGCCGCCCATGGTCGGCGTTCCGGTCTTGATCAGGTGCGTCTGCGGGCCGTCCTGGCGCACCGCCTGGCCGACCTTCATCGCGGTGAGCTTGCGAATCACCGCAGGGCCCGAGGCCAGGCCGATGAACAACGCCGTCAGCGCGCTCATCACGGCACGGAAAGTGATGTAGTTGAATACCCGGAAGAAACGCAGGTCGGGCGAAACCGTCATCAACCAAAGTGCCAGACTATGCAGCATTCCCGCCCTCCTGCTCGCCGACACCGGCGTCGTGCAGCGCGCGCAGCACGCGCTCCATGCGCATGAAGCGCGATCCCTTGACCAGCACCGTGTCGAAGCCGCGCAGCGCGTGCACGTCCAGGTCATCGAGTGCAGCGAAATGCCTCGCGTCGATCCCGCGCGCCGCAGCGCTGGCGGCGCGCGCGGCATGTCCCACGCTCCAAAGCGCATCGACTCCGCGTGCTGCGCCCAGCGCGCCGACCTCGGCGTGGAAAGCCTCGCCCTGTTCGCCGACCTCGCCCATGTCTCCGAGCAGCAGCAGCCGGCGTCCGCCCAGCGTGGCGAGCAGCTCGATGGCCGCGCGCACCGAATCGGGGTTTGCGTTGTACGTGTCGTCGATCAGCAGCAGCGGCGCGCCGTCGCTCCAGCGCAGGGCGTGGCGCTGCATCCGTCCCTTGACCGCACGGAACGCCTGCAGGCCGTCGGTCACCGCGGTCAACGGCGCGCCGGCGGCCAGCGCCGCGGCAGCCGCGGCCAGCGCGTTGTGCGCGTTGTGCGCGCCGAGCAGCTGCAGCCGCAGCCTGGCGCCGCCCAGCGGAGTGTGCAGGGCCAGGCTCAGGCCCGTGGCGTCGGAAGCCTCGACCCAGCCGCGCACCTCGGCCAGCTGCGCTCCGGCGTCGCCTGCTTCGCGCTGCAGCGCGAAGCGCATCCTTGCGCGCGCTCCGGCCAGTTCGCTCCACAGCGGCGCATACGCGTCGGCGGCCGGGAACACCGCGATTCCGCCGGCCGGCAGCGCGGCCAGCACGCTTGCGTTCTCGCGCGCCACGGCTTCGACCGTGTGCATGAACTCCTGGTGCTCGCGCTGCGCGTTGTTGATCAATCCGACGCTCGGCTCGGCGATCGCCGCCAGCGCCGCAACCTCGCCCGGGTGGTTCATGCCCAGCTCGATCACGCCGGCCTGGTGCGCCGGACGCAGCCGCAGCAGCGTCAGCGGCACGCCGATCGCGTTGTTCAGATTGCCCTGCGTGGCCAGATAGCCGTCGTCGCCATGCCACGCACGAAGGATCGACGCGATCATCTGCGTCACTGTGGTCTTGCCGTTGCTTCCGGTGACTGCGATCAGCGGCATCGCCGACTGCTGCCTGCGCCAGGCACGCCCGAGCAGGCCGAGCGCGGCCGTGCTGTCGGCGACCTGCACGCCCGGAAGGCCGGCGCAGTCGGGCGCTGCGCGTTCGGCCAGCACCGCCGCAGCTCCGGCCTGCGCGGCCTGCCCGAGCAGGGTGTTGGCGTCGAAGCGCTCGCCGCGCAGCGCGACGAACAGGTCACCGCGGCGCAGGGTGCGCGTGTCGGTGCCGACTCCGCCGAGCGCCAGCGCGGGGTCGCCGTGCAGCGCGCCGCCGACCCAGGCCGCGAGCTCGCGCAGGCTGAAAGCGCCGGCGCCGCGCGCGGCCAGCGCGGCGCGCGCGTGGAACAGATCGTTGAACGCGCGCTTGTGCCCGCCGACGTCCTGCGTCGCCTCGTGCCCCTTTCCGGCCAGCAGCACGACGTCGCTGGCCGCGGCATGCGCGATGGTCTGCGCGATGGCCTGCGCGCGGTCGAGCACGACCACGGTGGCCGCCGGCGCGGCAAGCCCCTGCAGCAGGTCGGCGTTGATGTCCTGCGCGCGCTCGCCGCGCGGGTTGTCGCTGGTCAGCACCAGCCGATCGGCGAAGGCCTCGACGGCGGCGGCCATCGGCGCGCGCTTGCCACGATCGCGATCGCCGCCGGCACCGAACAGGCACCACAGCCGCCCGCCGCGCGCTGCGGCCTGGGGCCGCAGCGCCTGCAGCACCTGAGCCAGCGCATCCGGGGTATGGGCGTAGTCGACGACCACCAGCGGCGATCCGCCGAGCCCCTGCATGCGCCCGGGCGGCGCGCGCAGCGCGCCCAGCGCGTCGATGATGGCGTCGAACTCCAGCGCGCAGCTGCGCAGCAGGCCGCACACGAGCAGCACATTGGCGGCGTTGAAGCGGCCCATCAGCGGAAGCTCCACTTCGGCCACACGCGCGCCGTGCGCCAGCCGCAGGCGCATGCCCGCCGCGCTGTGCTCGACTGCCAGCGCCTGCCAGTCGGCAGCGTGCTGCAGCGACACGCTGAGCACCTGCAGCGCCCGCTGACGCGCGTGGGCGGCCAGCGCGACGCCCTGCGCATCGTCGACGTTGCAGACCGCCGCGCGCAGCCCGGGCCACTCGAACAGCCTGCGCTTGGCCGCCGCGTACGCGGCCATGCTGCCGTGGTAGTCGAGGTGATCCTGGCTCAGGTTGGTGAACGCAGCCGCGTGCAGCTGCAAGCCGCCCAGACGGTGTTCCTCGATGCCGATCGACGAGGCCTCGACCGCGCAGTGCAGCACGCCGCGGTCGCGCAGCCCGGCCAGCTCGTGGTGCAGCCGCACCGGATCGGGCGTGGTCAGTCCGGTGGCGACCAGCTCGTCGGGCAAGCCCACGCCGAGGGTGCCGACGACGCCGCAGCTGCGGCCGCTGGCGCCCAGCGCCTGCGCGAGCCACAGTGCGCAGCTGGTCTTGCCATTGGTGCCGGTGATCGCCAGCACGGTCATGCGGCGCGACGGATGGTCGTACCAGGCGTCGGCGATGTCGCCGGCCAGGCGCTGCAGCCCGCGCACGCGCAGCACGCGCGGATCGCGCCCGGGGTCGCTGCCTTCGGCCTCGACCAGCACGGCGCGCGCACCGCGCGCAAAGGCGTCGCCGACGTGGCGTCGCGCGTCGTGCGCGACTCCGGGCCAGGCAACGAACACGTCGCCGCAACGCACCTGCCTCGAATCGCTGCGCAGCGCGCCTGCGTCGCCGCTGCCGCGCAGTGCGTGCAGCACCGCGCCCGCGCTGTCGTACGGCGCGGTCATTGAACGCCCCCGCGCGCGCGCGCCAGCGGTGCGCTGGCGCGCGCGATCAGGCCCGGCGGCAGCTCGGGAGTCACCGGCAGGTCAGGCGCCACGCCCAGGGTGCGCAAGGCCTGCGGCACGACGGCGGCGAACACCGGCGCCGCGACCTCGCCGCCGAAGTGCTTGCCGGCCGACGGCTGGTCGATCGACACCGCCATCACGATGCGCGGGTGCTGCAGCGGCGCCACGCCGACGAACTGGGCGCGGAACAGATGGTGGTCGTAGCTGTGGCCGCGCCAGAGGTAAGCGGTCCCGGTCTTGCCCCCGGTCGAGTAGCCGGGCACCTCGGCCGCGGTCGCGGTACCGCCCTTGCTCGTGACCAGGCCCAGCATGTCGAGAATCTCGCGCGCGACCTTCGGCGACAGCACCTGTTCGCCCTGCGGCGGCGCGTTCAGCTTGTACAAGGTCGCGGGGACGATCTTGCCGTGGTCGGCGAACACCGTGTAGGCGTGCGCGAGCTGGAACGTCGATACCGCGATGCCGTAGCCGAAGCCCTGCGTCACGGCGTCGATCGGGCGCCAGTTGCGCCATGGCCGCAGGCGGCCGCTGGATTCCCCGGGGAAACCGACCTGCGGCCGCTGGCCGAGGCCGACCGCGGTGTACATGTCCCACTGCTTGTGCGGAGTGAGGCGCTGCACGATCTGCCCGGTGGCGACGTTGCTCGAATACTGGATCACCTGCGGCAGCGCGATGACGCCGTTGTCGGAGTCGTCGCAGATGCTGTTGCCGTAGAAGTTCTGGCACCCGGGCGCCGTGTCGAAAGTGCTGGTCGGCGTGACCACGCCATCCTGCAGCGCCAGACCGATGGTGATCGGCTTCATCACGGAGCCCGGCTCGTAGATGTCGGTCAGCGCGAAATTGCGCATGTCGGCCGGACGCATGCCGCGGTGGGTGTTGGGGTCGAAACTCGGGTAGTTGGCCAGCGCGAGCACCTCGCCGGTCGGCGCGTCGATCAGCACGGCGCTGCCGTTCTTGGCCTTGTTGTCGACCACCGAGGCCTTCAGCGCCTGGTAGGTCAGGTACTGCAGCTTGCTGTCGATCGAAAGCTGCACGTCGAGGCCGTTGACCGGGGGCACGCCGCCGTCGACGTCCTCGATCACATTGCCCAGCCGATCGCGCATGACCCGGCGACTTCCCGGATGCCCGGCGAGCAGCGACTGCAGCTGCAGCTCGAGCCCGGCGGCGCCCTGGTTGTCGATGTCGGTGAAGCCGAGCAGCTGGGCCGCGGCAGCGCCTTCCGGGTAATAGCGCCGGTAACCGGGCGAGAAGTAGACGCCGCGAATTCCCAGCGCCTTGACTCGGCGTGCAACACCGAGACCGACCTGGCGCTTGACGTAGACGAACTGCCGGTCGAGCCGAAGCCGGCGCCGAAGCTCGACCGGGTCGAGCTGCAGCAGTCGCGCCAGCGCGTCGATCTTCGCCGGATCGGCGCGCAGCGTCTCGGGATCGGCCCAGATGGTCTTCACCGGAATGCTCGACGCCAGGATGTTGCCATTGCGGTCGAGCAGCCGGCCGCGCATCGCCGGCAGGCCGATGGTGCGGATGAAGCGCAGATTTCCCTGGTGCTGGTAGAAACGGGTGGTGACCCCCTGCACCCACAGCGCACGGCCGATCAACGCGGCGAACGCCAGGTACAGCAGCGCCTTGACCAGCCACGCGCGCCCCGGCGCCAGCCTCCAGCGCAACAGCGGGCTGTGCGCACGCACCGGCGGCACGTACGGACTGGACATTCTGGACATTCGCGGGCTCAGGCGCATCGTCGGCTCGGTGCTGATCAATGCGTCGGAACCGACACCGCGATGCCGCGCGGTGCACGCACGTAATCGGTGCGCGCAGCGGTCACCGCGACCATGCCGAGCGCGCCACGCGCCAGGCGCTCGATGCGCTCGGGCACCGACAGCGCACGCACCTCGACCTGCAGCCGGTCGTGGTCGAGTTGCAGCTGCTGCGCACGCTGCTGCGCGATGTCGAGCGCGGCGAACGTGCGCCGCGCCTCGTACTGCACGCGCACGACGAGCAGCGCGCTGCCCATGGCCAGCGCGAGCAGGAGCAGGCGGATGCGGTTCATGCGCGCACGCCGTCGATGCGCTCGGCAGCGCGCAGCACCGCCGAGCGCGCGCGCGGATTCGCGCGCAGCTCGTCGGCGCCCGGGCGCAGCCGGGCCAGCGCCTTGAGGCCGGCATGGAACGGAACTTCGCGCAACGGCAGGCGCTGTTGCGCGCGGCTCAGCGCGGGAGGCCGCGCATGCGCGGCGATGAACTGCTTGACGATGCGGTCCTCGAGCGAGTGGAAGCTGATGACGACCAGGCGGCCGCCGACGGCCAGCCGCTGCATCACCTGGGCGAGCGCCGCCTCGAGCTCGGCGAGCTCTGCATTGACGTGAATCCGAAGAGCCTGGAAGGTCCTTGTCGCCGGGTCCTGTCCCGGTTCGCGACTGCGCACCGCCTGCGCCACGACGGCGGCGAGCTCGGCGGTGCGGCCGACCGGTTGGCCGCATTCGCGGCGAGCCACAAGCGCCTTTGCAATCTGGAAAGCAGCCCGTTCGTCCCCATAGTCCCTCAGCACCCTGGTGATTTCATCGACGCCGGCCTCGGCGAGGAATTGCGCGGCAGTGATTCCGCGGGTCGGATCCATGCGCATGTCCAGCGGCGCATCGCCGCGGAAGCTGAAGCCGCGCGCTTGCTCGTCGAGTTGCGGCGACGACACGCCCAGATCGAACAACATGCCGTGCACCTGATCGACACCCAGCGCGTCGAGCACCGCGCCATAGCTGGAGAACGGCGCATGCACCAGATGCAGCCTGGCGTCGGTGCGTGCCAGCTCGGCGCCCGCGGCGATCGCCTGCGGATCGCGGTCCAGCGCGATCACGCGCGCGCGCGCGCCCAGCCGCGCGAGCAGCGCGCGCGTGTGGCCGCCACGGCCGAAGGTCCCGTCCAGGTACACGCCGTCGGGCGCGCCGAGCAGCAGATCGACGGCCTCGTGCAACAACACGGTGCGGTGCTGCAGGGGCTCTGCAGCGCTGGTTTCCGGCCTCGCCATCGGAATTCGCCTGCGGGATTCAGATGACGATGTCGCGCACGGCATCGGGCATTCCAGCGGCGATGACCTGGGCCTCGCGCTGCTGGTGCGTGGCCCGGTCCCAGACCTCGAAGTGCGACCCCATTCCGATCAGGTCGATGTCGCGCTCGATCCGAGCGCCGGCGCGCAGCTCGGGCGGCACCAGCACGCGCCCGCTGGAGTCGATCTCGGTTTCGGTCGCGTGCCCCAGGTAGATGCGCTTCCAGCCCTGCGCGGCCATCGGCAGCGCGGCGACCTTGGCGCGGAATTCCTGCCACTGCGCGTCGCCGAACAGCAGCAGGCATCCCTCGGGGCTCTTGGTCAGCGTCAGGCGGCCCGCGGCTTGCTCGTGCAGCATGTCGCGATAACGCGCAGGCACGGTCATCCGACCCTTGCCGTCCAGCGTCAACGCCGAAATGCCGATGAACACACGCCCTCCGATCGCGGGAGAAGCAGCGCGGCGCTGCTGCACTTTCCCCCACTTCATGCCACTCCGCTGCACTTTATGGGGCAAAACAACGAGCGTCAATAGGGAAAAGCAAATTTCCGCTTTCCAAACAAGCACTTAGCGCTTCAGCGCAACTGTTCAAAAAAACAGTTGATGAAAAAAAATCCCCTTGAAATGAAGGACTTGACCATCTTGCTGAAAGTAGAGGTTTGACTCCCGCGCGGCGGACGCACGCGCCGCTGCGCGCAGCGGGACGCGCAGCGCGAAGTCGATCCTTTATTGAATGAGGCGAAGCAAGCCTGTAGGCCGGATTCTGTGCGTCGGTCTCCCGACGTGGCAGCCATTCCTCTGGGCCGCGCGTTGCCGCCGCGGCTCGGTGCCACCTACCCGCAGGCTCGCGCGGGCCGCGCTGTCGCCGCATTGCACATGCGACGTCGCCTGCCTATTTGGTGTTGCTCCGGGTGGAGGTTGCCGCGTTTCACGTCCGCGTCGGCTTGACGCCGCCGCATACTCGTCTCTGTGGCCCTGTTCGTCGCGTCACCGCGCACGGCCGTTAGCCGTCACCCCGCCCTGTGGAGTCCGGACCTTCCTCACCGCCGCTTGCGCGTCGGCGCGGCTGCCCGGCCTGCTTCGCCGACGCGATGATAGCGCGCCGGCCGCGTTCACGCCGCAGGCAGCACACGCCAGGGCAATTCCGCTCCGGCGTCCAGCGGCACGACGACCTCGCCGTCGACGTACGGCAAGGTGACCGGCACGCGCTGCGGCTGGCGGCGCAGAGTCACGCGCGCGGTATTGCGCGGCAGCCGGTAGAAGTCGGCGCCGAAACAGCTGGCGAAACCTTCCAGCCGGTGCAGCGCGTCGCGCTCGGCGAAGGCCTGCGCGTACAGCTCCAGCGCGTGCGGCGCGGTCAGGCACCCGGCACAGCCGCAAGCTGCCTCCTTGGCCGCGCGCGCGTGCGGTGCCGAGTCGGTGCCGAGGAAAAAGCGCGGATCGCCGCTGGTCGCTGCGTCGAGCAGCGCAGCGCGATGGCGCGCGCGCTTGAGCACCGGAAGGCAGTAGTAATGCGGCCGCAGGCCTCCGGCGAACAGCGCATTGCGGCTGTAGAGGAGGTGGTGCGCGGTGATCGTCGCGCCCTGCAGCGGCACGCCTTGCGCGTCGCGGCCGTGCTGCGCGCGCACCCACGCCGCGGCGTCGGCGGTGGTGATGTGCTCGAGCACGATGCGCAGTTCCGGGAAGGCGCGCCGGATCGGCTCCAGGTGGCGCTCGATGAACACCGCCTCGCGGTCGAAGACGTCGACCTCGGGGTCGGTGACCTCGCCGTGCACGAGCAGCGGCATGCCCGCGCCCTGCATCGCCTCGAGCACCGGGTACACGCGCTCCAGCGCGGTCACCCCGCTGTCGGAGTTGGTCGTCGCCCCGGCCGGATAGAGCTTGACGCCGTGGACCGCGCCGCTGTCCCGGGCACGTGCGATCTCGCCCGGCGGCGTGGCGTCGGTCAGGTACAGCGTCATCAGCGGCTCGAACCCGCTGCCGGGAGGCAGCGCGGCGACGATGCGCGCGCGGTAGGCAAGCGCCTGCGCGGTATCGACCACCGGCGGCTTGAGATTCGGCATGACGATCGCGCGCGCGAACTGCGCCGCGCTCCACGCCACCGTGTGCGCCAGCGCGGCGCCGTCGCGCAGGTGCAGGTGCCAGTCGTCGGGTCGGATCAGGGTCAGGGTCTGCGGTTCGTCCATCGTCTTGGCCTCGGCTGTGCGCGGCATGGTAGCGGGCGGCCGTTCAGGCCAGCCGCAGCAGTTCCGGGGGAAGCTCGGCTGCGGCGCGCTGCTGCTGCAGCTGCCACATGCGCGCGTACACGCCGCCTTGCGCGAGCAATTCGGCGTGGGTTCCGCGTTCGGCGATGCGGCCGTCGTCGAGCACCAGGATCTGGTGCGCGTCGACCACGGTCGACAACCGGTGGGCGATGATCAGCGTGGTGCGGTCGCGGGCGGCCAGCCTGATCTCGGCCTGGATCGCGCGTTCGTTGGCCGAGTCGAGCTGCGAAGTGGCCTCGTCGAAGATCAGGATCGGCGGGTTCTTCAGCAGCGCACGCGCGATCGCCACGCGCTGCTTCTCGCCGCCGGAGAGCTTGAGCCCGCGTTCGCCGACCTGGGTCGCGTAACCGTCGGGCTGGCGCATGATGAAGTCGTGGATCTGCGCCGCGCGGGCGACGTCCTCGATCTCGCTCTGGCTGGCGCCGGGGCGCCCGTATGCGATGTTGTAGCCGATGGTGTCGTTGAACAGCACCGTGTCCTGCGGCACGATGCCCAGCGCGGCGCGCAGGCTGGCCTGGGTCACCAGCGCGATGTCCTGGCCGTCGATGCGGATGCTGCCGCCGCCGGCGTCGTAAAAGCGCAGCAGCAGCCTCGACAGCGTCGACTTGCCTGCGCCCGAAGGCCCGACGATGGCCAGCGTGCGCCCGCCTTCGACCTCGAAGCTCAGGCCCTTGAGCACCTCGCGGTGCGGCGCGTAGCCGAAGCGAACCTCGTCGAAGCACACGCTGCCGCGAGTCACGCGCAGCGGCATGGCACCCGGCGCGTCGGCCACGTCGTGGTGCTGGCGCAGGATGGTGAACATGCGCTCGATGTCGGTCAGCGCCTGACGGATTTCGCGGTACAGCACGCCGAGGAAATTCAGCGGCGCGTACAGCTGCAGCATGAACGCATTGACCATCACCAGATCGCCCAGGTTCATCGTTCCGGCGACCACGCCGACGGTCGAGCGCCAGACGAGCAGGGTGACCGCCACCGCGATGATCAGGCTTTGCCCGAGGTTGAGCAGCGACAGCGAGTTCTGCGACTTCACCGCGGCGTCCATCCAGCGCTGCAGGTTGTCGTCGTAGCGCGCCGCCTCGTGCGCCTCGTTGCCGAAAATCTTCACCGTCTCGTAGTTCAGCAGCGCGTCGATCGCGCGCTGGTTGGCGCGCGAATCCTGCTCGTTCATCGCCCGCCTCAGCCCGGTGCGCCACTCGGTCACCGTGATCGTGAACACGATGTAGATCGCCAGCGCGGCAACTGCGATGCCGGAGAACCACCAGTCGTAGCGAACGACCAGGATGCCGATCACCAGCGCCATTTCGACCAGAGTCGGCAGGATGCTGTACAGCGTGTACGAAACCAGGCTCGAGATGCTGCGGGTGCCGCGTTCGATGTCGCGCGACATGCCTCCGGTCTGCCGCTCGAGGTGGTAGCGCAGCGAAAGCGCCATCAGGTGGTCGAAGACCTGCAACGCGATGCGCCGCACCGCGCCCTGGGTGACGCGCGAGAAAACGATCTCGCGCAGCTCGGTGAATGCCGAAGCGCTCAGCCGCAGCGCGCCGTAGGCTAGCAGCAGCGCAACCGGAACGACCAGCACCGCGCGGCGGTCGCCCGGCGCCAGGCTCAGCGCATCGACGATGTGCTTGAGCACGATCGGCACGCCAACATTGGCCAGTTTGGCCACGACGAGCATGGCCAGCGCGAGCAGGACGCGGGTGCGGTAATGCCACAGATACGGCAGCAGGCTGCCGATCACGGCGCGTGGCGCCTGCACACGGCCCGGCGGCGCCGGGTCGGAAGAACGGTGATGTCGCATTGAAGAAATCAGGGCGCCGAGAACGAACTTCGGGTTATGGTGCATTATTCAGGGCAAACCCCGGACATGCATCGGGAACACGAATTGAACCTCGATATGGAACAGGAAAACATCTCTTTGCCGACCGACCGCGAGCCCGTGCTGCGGCTGACCCCGCTCCCCGGAGACGTCAATATGCACGGCGACATCTTCGGCGGCTGGATCATGTCGCAGGTCGACATCGCCGGCGGCATCACCGCGGCGCGCCGTGCGCGCGGTCGCGTCGCCACGGTGGCGGTCAATGCCTTCGTGTTCAAGCACCCGGTGCTGGTCGGCGACCTGCTGTCGCTGTACGCGCAGGTGGTGCGCGTCGGGCGCACGTCGCTGACCGTCGAGGTCGAGGTCTACGCCGAGCGCGGCGTCCCCGACACCGAGGTCTACCGCGTCACCGAAGCCACGCTGACTTTCGTCGCGGTCGGCGCCGACCGGCGCCCGCGCCCGGTCGACCCGGACCCGCGCTGAGCGAAGACGCTCAAGCAAAACGCCACCGCGGCTGCGGTGGCGTTTTGCATGGCTTCGCTTCCTGGACGAGGTCTTACTTGGCCTCTTCCTCGGCGGCGCCCTCGGTCGCTGCCCCGCCCTTGTGCAGCACCGAGGCGATCGCCGGGTTCTCGGCGCCGTGGGTCACGACGGTGACCGAGCCCGGCAGCTTCAGATCGGCGACGTGAACCGCCTGACCCTTGTGCAGGCCGCTCAAGTCGACCTCGATGTATTCGGGCAGGTCGGCAGGCAGGCACGAGATCTCCAGTTCGGTGACCGCGTGGCTGATCATGCAGCCTTCGAACTTGACCGCCGCCGACTCGTCGCCGCCGACGAAGTGCAGCGGGACCTTGGTGTGCATCTTGCGATCAGCCGCCACGCGCATGAAGTCCACGTGCAGCAACTGCTTGCGGAACGGGTGCATCTGGTAGGCCTTCAGCACGACCATGGTCTGCTGTTCGCCGACCGTCAGCTCGAGCACCGACGAGTGGAACTGCTCCTTCTTCATGGCGTGGTACAGCGCGTTGTGATCGAGTTCGATCAGCTGCGGCTGCTGCTCGGCGCCGTAGACGATGCCGGGAACCTTGCCGGCGCGGCGCATGCGGCGGCTCGCACCGGTACCTTGCGCCTGACGTTCAAATGCGACGACTTTCATGTCGACTCCAGTGAGGGGCCTCGCGGCCCCGGTTGTCACGACGGGGCGCTCGCGACCAGCGCCCCGCAGGGTTCGCGCCGCACGCGGCGCGAATGGGTCAGAACAGGGTTTCCTGTTCGTTGAACAGTTGCAGCACCGATCCGCCCTGCGCGATGCGCAGCATGGTCTGCGCGATCAGCTGCGCGGCAGATACCTGGCGGATCTTCACGCATTCGCGCGCCGCGCCGTGCAGCGGAATGGTGTTGGTGACGATGACCTCGTCGAGGTCGCTGGCGATGATGCGCTCGATCGCAGGTCCCGAGAACACCGGGTGGGTACAGTACGCGACCACCCGGCGCGCTCCGCGCGCCTTCAGCACCTCGGCCGCCTTGGTCAGGGTGCCTGCGGTGTCGACCATGTCGTCCATGATCACGCAGTCGCGGCCGTCGATGTCGCCGATCACGTTCATCACTTCGGACACGTTGGGCTTGGGCCGGCGCTTGTCGATGATCGCCAGGTCGCAGTCCATCAGCTTGGCCAGCGCGCGCGCGCGCACCACGCCGCCGATGTCGGGCGAGACGACGATCAGGTTCGAATACTGCTTGGCGCGCAGGTCTCCGAGCAGGATCGGCGACGCGTAGATGTTGTCGACCGGGATGTCGAAGAAACCCTGGATCTGGTCGGCGTGCAGATCCATCGTGACCACCCGCGCGATGCCGACCGCCTGCAGCATGTTGGCGACGACCTTGGCCGTGATCGGAACCCGCGACGACCGCGGCCTGCGGTCCTGCCGCGAATAGCCGAAGTACGGGATCACCGCGGTGATGCGCTCGGCAGACGCGCGCTTGAGCGCGTCTGCCATCACCAGCAGTTCCATCAGGTTGTCGTTGGTCGGCGCGCAGGTCGACTGCAGGATGAAGACTTCGCGCGCGCGAACGTTCTGCTGGATCTCGACCGTGACCTCGCCGTCGGAAAAACGGCCGACATAGGCCTGGCCGAGTCCGATGCCGAGTTGATCGACGACCTGCTGCGCCAACGCGGGATTGGCGTTGCCGGTGAAGACGACGAAGTCGGTGGCGCTGGAAGTCATGGCGTGAACGGGAAGATTGTCATGCCCTCGATGGAGCTAACGCTGCCCGTCGGGCCCTTGGAGGGGCTGGGGAGGAAGGACTCGAACCCTCGCATGCCGGAATCAAAATCCGGTGCCTTAACCAACTTGGCGACTCCCCAACGGTCCCGGTCGTCCGCCGGACAAAACGGACTGCGGGTGCTCGCTCGATGCTTGCATGCCGCGTCCCGTGAACCGAACGATCGACCGTTGCTGAATCCGTAATTCTACAGCATTGCCCGAATTTGAAAAGACCCGATCGAAGCCTGACGCCTCATGCCGCTGCCTGGTCCACTGCGTCGGCCCAGTCGTGCAGCGGATGCCTGGCCAGCGCACGGCACGCGCGCACGCGCCAATGCGGCGGCACTGCGTCGACGTCGACGTCGACGTCGGCGGCGCCGGCGACGAACATCGCCGACCCCGACCCGGTCATGCGCGGCGGCCCGTCGCCCCTGGCCGCCAGCCAGGCCTGCAGCGCGGCCATCGCCGGCAGCCGCGCCATCGCCACCGGCTGCAGGTCGTTGCGTCCGAATTCCAGCACCGGGCGCGAACCGGCAGCACGCTGCGCGGCGATGAAGGCGCCGGCTTCCAGCGCCGCGGTATCGCGATGCAGTGCCGCGTCGCCGAACACCGACGCGGTCGGCAATCCCTGCCCCGGCCAACCCACCACCAGTTGCCACTGCGGCAGCTCCACCGCCTGCAGCCGCTCGCCGATGCCGCCGGCGAACGCGTTGCGCCCGAACACGAACACCGGCACGTCGGCGCCCAGCGCGGGCGCCAGCGCCAGCAGTTCGGCGCGCGTCAACCCCAGACCCCAGAGCCGGTTCAACGCCAGCAGGGTGCTGGCCGCGTCCGAGCTGCCGCCGCCGAGCCCGGCCTGCGCCGGAACCGATTTGTGCAGATGCATCGACACGCCGAGTCTGCAGCCGGTGTGCGCCTGCAGCGCGCGCGCGGCGCGCACGCACAGATCGTCGTCGGGCAGCCCAGGGCCTCCGCTGCGTTCGATCACGCCGTCGGCACGACAGACGAAGTCGATGCGGTCGAACCAATCGATGAACTGGAACACCGTCTGCAGTTCGTGGTAGCCGTCAGCGCGGCGCCCCAGAACGTGGACGAACCAGTTGATCTTCGCCGGCGCCGGCACGCCGTACAGCGCGGGGATCATCGCCGCCGGCTCACTGCGCCGGGACGCCCGCGCACGGTGCGTCAAAGACCAGGCTGATGCGCGCCGGCGCACCGTCGATGCGCTGCGCGCGCAGCAGATGCACCGCGGTGCCCTCGCGGCGCACCTGAACCGCCCAGCCGAGCTGCTCGAAACCACCGTCGGGCAAGGTGCGGTACGGCAAATCGGCCGCCGGAGCTCCACGCACCCAGTCCTGCAACGCCACGCGCGGCAGCGCCAGGCCCAGCACGGCCTGCGCCATCGTCTCGAAGGACGCGAAATCGCGCACCCGACGCCCGTCGTCCAGGCTCGCAGCGTGCGCGCTCCAGCGCGCACGCGCCAGCATCTGCCCCAGCGGCGACAGCAGTTCGAACCGTCCCTGGTCGGCGCCCAGTCGCAGCCTGAAACCGCCGTACAGCCCGCGTGGCGGGTCGCCCTGCACCACCGATACGCGGCCGCTGTAGCCGTCGGCGCAATCGGGCCCGCGGCGCGGTGCGGCACAGCCCGCAAGCAGCGTCGCCGCGACCGGCGCCAGCAGCAGCGTGCGCAGCAGCGTGCGACGCCTCGAGTCAGCGTGCATCGGCCCTGATTCCCAGGCGCTTGAGCGCAGCCTCGATCATCTTGTCGTGCGGCGCCTGCGCGTGCACCTGCAGCAACAAGGCGCGCGCGCGCTGCTGCTCGCCGCGCTGCCACAGCACTTCGCCGAGATGCGCACCGATCTCCGGATCGGGACGCGCGCTCCAGGCCTGCTCGAGCAGCTGCTCGGCGCGATCGAGCTTGCCCGCGCGGAAGTCGACCCAGCCCAGGCTGTCGATGACGAACGGATTTCCAGGCGCCAGCTTCAGCGCGCGCTCGATCAGCTGCCTGGCCTGAGCCAGGTCATGCCCTTCGTCGGCCAGCGTATAGCCCAGCGCATTGAGCCCGGGCTGGTAGTCCGGGTGGGTCGCGACCAGTCCGCGCAGCAGCGCGCGCATCGCGGCATCGTCGCCGCTGCGGCCGGCGGCCATCGCCGCCTGGTAGGTGAAGGCGGCGTCGCCGCGGTAACGCGGCAGCGCCGCGCGCAAAATCCGCCAGGCCTCGCCGGCGCGGCCGAACTGCAAGTCCAGATCGGCACGTGCGAGCAGCCGCGCGCGGCGCTGCGCCGCAGTCTTCGCCGGCATCGCACGCAGCAGCGCCTGCGCCTGCGCCATGCGCCCCAGACGGGCGTAGACGAAGGCGCGCTGGGTGCGCACCGCGACATCGTCGATGCCGGCCTGGACCTGGCGCAGCCAGCTCAGCGCGGTGGACTGGTCGCCTGCCTTGGACGCGGCTTCGGCCAGCGCCAGGTACGCGCGCGCCAGTCGCTCGGGCGCGGTGCGCGGGTCGCGCTGCAACAGCCGAAGATAGGTGCGCAACGCGTGCCGTGCGTCGCCCGCGTCGCCGTTGTCCAGCTGCAGCGAGCCGCGCACCAGCCAGGCTTCGGCCTGCTCCGGGTCGGCATCGGTCAACGCCTGCGCCTGGCGCAGCGCCACGCCGTTGCGCGCACTGTCGAGCGCGGCCTGGATCCATGCCAGCCGGATGTCGATGTCGGTCGGACGCGCGCTCACGTACCGCGACAGCAGCGTGTCGGCACGCGCCGCATCGACGGTGTAGTTGCGCACCACGAGCAAGGCCGCGCCGGCCGTCCCGGGGTCGGCGTCCAGCGCCTGCGCGGCCTCGGCGAACGCCCCCTCGCGATCGCCTGAGCGGTCGAGCAGCGCGCCGACGACGACATGCGACTGCGGCAGCGCGGCGTAGGGCCGCAGGGTCTGCCGCGCCAGCTCGACCGCAGTCGCCGGCGGCATGCTGCCGAACAGCTGCGTGACCTGAAGCAGCATGTCGCCCCGCTGGGACGCCGCCGTCAGCGCCAGCATGCGCCCGATCGCCACCGCGGCGTCGGCGGGACGTCCGAGCGCGATCAGCAGTTGCGCGGCCCAGTCCTGCGCCTCGACATTGTCGGGCTGCGCCTCGCGCCAGGCGTCGATCGCATCGAGTGCGCGTTGCGGCACGCCTGCGCCCAGCGCCACGCCCGCGGCGCGCTGGTAGAGCTGCGCCGAATCCATGTCGCGCGCGGCCTGCAGCAGCTGCGCGTAGGCCAGGCCCGGTTGGCCGGTGCGCGCGGCGATTTCCCCGCTGAGCACGGCGTAGAACCAGCGTGCCAGTACGTCAGGGTCCTCGCGCCGGGCGCTCGGCGCGCTCGCGGCCGACGGTGCGGACGGGGTCGAAGTGCTGGCCGCGGCAGCAGGAAGGGCCGCACAGGCCAGGGCGATCGCGGACGCGGCGGCGAAAACAACGGGGCGCATTGACGGTTCCTGGATGTGCGGCGATTCTAGTGTGCCGGCCCGCTTCCGACCGCAGCGAGGCACAATGGACACATGCCCGAACTGCCCGAAGTCGAAGTCACCCGCCTCGGATTGCGCGACGTGCTGCGCGGGCAGCGCATCGTCGGCCTGCGCCAGGGCAAGCCGCTGCGCTGGCCGCTGGGCTGCGCCCCCGAGGATCTCGTCGGCCTGCGCATCGGCGACGTCGCGCGCCGGGGCAAGTACCTGCTGCTGCGCCTCGAACGCGGCGAGCTGATCGTCCATCTCGGCATGTCGGGTTCATTGCGCTGGGTCGCCGGCGAACCGATTCCGCCAGGTGCACACGAACACTTCGCGCTGCGTACCGAAGACGGCGAGTTGCGGTTGCGCGACCCGCGGCGCTTCGGCGCGGTGCTGTGGCACCGCTGCGAAGCGGACACACCGCCGCATCCGCTGCTCGCGCACCTGGGTCCCGAGCCGCTCGACGTCGGCTTCGACGCGGCCTCGCTGCAGCGCGCGCTGCACGGGCGGCGTGCCGCGGTCAAGCCGCTGCTTCTCGACCAGCGCGTCGTCGCCGGAGTCGGCAACATCTACGCCTGCGAAGCGCTGTACCGCGCAGGAATCGACCCGCGCCGCCCGGGCGGCGAAGTGAGCGCTGCGCGCTGCGCGCGGCTGGCCGCAACGCTGCGCGAAACGCTGGCCGAGGCCGTGGCCGCCGGCGGCAGCACGCTGCGCGACTTCGCGCATGCCGACGGTACCCACGGCTGCTTTCAGCACGCCACGCGCGTGTATGGCCGCGCCGGGCTGCCGTGCCCGGGCTGCGGCGCCGCGGTGCAACAGATCACGCAGGCCCAGCGCAGCACGTACTTCTGCCCGCGCTGCCAGCGCCGCTGACGACACGGCACGCGCAAGCTACGCTATGGGCACCGACCGTACCCGCGCAGCGCCGATGCATCCGACCGTCTCACCCGCAGCGAACCCGCCGGAGCCGACCGCCGCCAGTCCGGGCAGCGCGCTGCAGCAGGACTGGATGCGCTTCGGCCTCTGGCGCGCGCAGCGGCTGACCTACCTCGAAGGCCTTCTGGGCTGGCTGCGTGAATCGGGAATCGATCCGACGCTGTGGCACGACGCCCTGCTCGGCCTCGAACAACGGCTGCGCCAGGACGTCGTGCAATTGGCCTTCGTCGCCGAGTACGCGCGCGGCAAGTCCGAACTGATCAACGCGATCTTTTTCGCCGGCAGCGGGCGCCGCATGCTGCCGGCAGCGCCCGGGCGCACGACCATGTGTCCGATGGAGATGCGTACCGACCCGCGGCAGCCGCGCATGCTGCGCCTGCTGCCGATCGATACCCGCGCCGACCCGGCGTCGCTGGCCCAGTGGAAAGAGCGGCCTCAGGCGTGGATCGAATTGCGCGTCGATGACGACGATGCGATGGCACGGGCGCTGGAGCGGCTGGCCGAGACCATGCGCATCGACACCCGACGCGCGCTCAGCCTGGGTTTCGACGTCGACCACACGAACGGCGCGGGCGAACGATCGGAAGCCATGGTCGTGGTGCCGCGCTGGCGCCATGCGCTGCTGCACATCGAGCATGAACTTCTCGCCCAGGGCCTGAGCGTGCTCGACACCCCGGGACTCAACGCGCTGGGCGCCGAGCCCGAACTGACACTGTCGCTGATCCCTGGCGCGCAAGCGGTTCTGTTCCTGCTCGGCGCCGACACCGGGGTCACGCGCAGCGACCTGGAGCTGTGGAACCAGCATGTCGGTGCGGCCGGGCGCGCGCGCAGCCTGGTGGTGCTGAACAAGATCGACACCCTGTGGGACCCGCTGCGCACGCCGGCCGAAGTCGACGCCCAGATCGAAGCCCAATGCAACGCCGTGGCCGAGGTGCTGCAGGTGCCGCGCGAACGGGTGTTCGCGCTCAGCGCGCACAAGGCGCTTGTGGCGCGCATCCGCGGCGACGATGCGCTGTTGCGGCGCTCCGGGCTGCTCGCGCTGGAGGCCGCGCTGGGCCGTGTCGCCGACGCCGAGCGGCGCGAGCTGATCGACGGCGGCTGGCGCGCGACCCTGCTCGACACCCTGATGCTGGTCGAGCGCCAGCTGCAGCAACAGATCGAGCAGGTTGCCGCGCAGATCGACGAACTCGGCGCGCTGCAGGGACGCAACCGGGGCCTGGTCACCGGACTGCGCCGCCGGGTGCACGACGAACGCGTCGAGTTCGATGCCGGGTTGCGCCGCGTGCACGCCTTGCACGCGGTCAATGCGCGCCAGCTCGGCGCCGCCGCCGCGCTGCTCGACCCCACGGCGCTGCTGGAGCCGCTGCAGCAGCTGCGCCAGCGCGTGCGCGACGCGCTGCTGAAAACCGGGCTGCGCGAGGCGCTGCAGCAGGCGTGCACCGAGGCGCAGCACCGCGTGCACGCGGTCGAACGCCAGCTCGACGACAACCGCGCGATGCTTGGCGCCGCGTTCGAGCAGCTCAATACCGAGTTCGCCTTCGGACTGCCGATTCCCAAGCCCCTGCGCCTCGAAGGCGCCCGGTTGGAGCTTGCCGAGCTGCAGCGCAGCTACCTGGCGTACCTGAGCCCCGCGCGCTGGCTGCAGCTGCAGCGCGGCAATCATGCCCAGCGGCTGCTCGACGCCGCGCTGGCGCGGCTGCGTGCGGTGCTCGAGCGCGCGCAGAACGATGTGCAGGCGTGGAACCACGCCGCGCTGGCTTCGCTGGACGCGCAGTTGCGCGAGCGGCGGCGCGGACTCGCGCGGCGCGCACAGAACCTGGAGCAGGTCGACCACGCCGACGCCGATCTCGGCCAGCGCGTGGCCGCGCTGCGCCAGCAGCACGACGAACTGCGCCAGCGCCGGGCGCGCGCGCGGCGCCAGTTCGAGGTCGTGCTGTCATGACTGCGGTGACTGCGGTGACTGCGCGCGACACCGCGAGCGGGCCCGTCGATTTCGGCCTGCGGCTGGTCGCCTGGCAGCGGCTGCACGGCCGCCACGACCTGCCGTGGCAGCGCGACCGCGACCCGTATCGTGTCTGGCTGTCGGAGATCATGCTGCAGCAGACGCAAGTCAGCGTGGTGCGCGGCTATTTCGAGCGCTTCGTGCAACGCTTCCCCGATGTGCGCGCGCTGGCCGCGGCCGATCTCGATGAAGTCCTGGCACTGTGGAGCGGGCTGGGCTACTACCGCCGTGCGCGCCACCTGCACCAGTGCGCGCGGCAAGTCGTCGACCGCCACGGCGGCAGCTTTCCGCGCAGCACCGACGCGCTCGAAGCACTGGCCGGAATCGGCCGCTCGACCGCGGCGGCCATCGCCGCGCTGAGTTTCGGCAGCCGCGCGGCGATTCTCGACGGCAATGTCAAACGCGTGCTGCGCCGCGCCTGGGCGCCACGACTGCGCGGGCTGCAGGCAACGGCCGAGCTGCGCGCGCTGTGGACGCTGGCCGAGGAGTTGCTGCCGCAAGACGGGATCGAAGCCTACACGCAGGGGCTGATGGACCTTGGCGCCACCGTCTGCCGGGTGCGGCGACCTGCGTGCGCCGCGTGCCCGTTCGATGCCGATTGCGCCACGCGCGGCGTGGACGCGGCGCCGGCATCGACACCACGCGTGCGCCAGCGCGCGCGCTGGGTGCTGCTGTGGGCGCAGGATGCGGACACCCCCCGCGTTTGGCTTGAGCGCCGCGGCCCCGGCGGAATCTGGCCCGGGCTGTGGTGCCTGCCGCAACACGCAGACCCCGATGCCGCGCTGCAGCAGGCCGCGACCCTCGGTCAGTTGCGCGGGCGCGAGCAGCTCACGCCCAGCTGCCACCGGCTCACCCACGTCGACCTCGAGCTGGTTCCGCTGCGGGTGCGCCTGCAGCCGCGGCCGTGCGCCGGAGAACGCGACGGCGGCTGGTTCGCCACGCACGATGCGCTGGCTCTGGGGCTTCCGGCGCCGGTGCGCCGCCTGCTGCATCGCGGCTGAACGAACAGCGCAGCTGCAGCCGCGCGCGGCTGCCGCACCGTCAGCGCGACGGCCCCGACGCGGCCCCAAGAGTGGCCGCGGCGTCGAGCTCGCGATGGCGCGCCAGCACCGTGTAGCGCCCCGCGAAGTGCCGCGCCAGCTGCTCGGTCAGGTAGACCGAGCGGTGCTGCCCGCCGGTGCAACCGATCGCCACCACCACATAGCTGCGCTGGTCCTCGGCCAGCGACGGCAGCCAGCCGTCGAGAAACGCGGCGATCTCGGCCAGCATGCGGGCCACCTCGGGCTGCGCGCGCAGGAACGCGATCACCCCGGCATCGCGCCCGGTCTGCCCGCGCAACGCCGGGTCGTAATGCGGATTCGGCAGCATGCGCACGTCGAACACGAAGTCGGCGTCGCGCGCCACTCCGCGCTTGAAGGCGAACGACTCGAACATCAGCGTCAAACGCGCGGCGCCGACACCGACCGCCTGCCGCACCCAACTGCGCAGCTGCGCCGGCCGCAACCCGCTGGTGTCGATGCGCAGGCCCAGGTCGGCAACCGGCGCGAGCAGGCCGCGCTCGATCTCGATGGCCTCGACCAGCGCCGGAGGCGACACCGGCAGCGGCCCGTCCGAAAGCTCCTCGGGGGTCAGGCGCGCGGTCAGCGGATGCGCGCGCCGCGTCTCGGAAAAACGCTGCACCAGCGTCTCGGTATTGCTGTCGAGGAAGACGAAGTGCAGTTCGCAACGCGCGCGCAGCCGCCGCGCCAGCTCGGGAAGCTGGTCCAGACTCTCGGCGCTGCGCACGTCCATCGCGATTCCCAGGCGGCGATGCCCGGCAGCGGCGGCGACGTCGAGCAGCGCATCGACCAGCTGCGGCGGCAGGTTGTCGACGCAGTAGTACCCGGCATCCTCGAGCGCGTTC
Organism: Pseudomonadota bacterium; assembly: GCA_021805805.1. Classification (GTDB taxonomy): domain Bacteria; phylum Pseudomonadota; class Gammaproteobacteria; order Burkholderiales; family Burkholderiaceae_C; genus Thiomonas_A. The sequence continues at coordinate 22,717 of JAJZEB010000034.1, forward strand.
AGCGCGATCGACTTGCCCGAGCCCGAGACCCCGGACAACAGGACCACACGCATCGGCACCGCGCTCTGCATCATCTCAGTCGTCCCCCTGGCCGGCAGCGAGCCCCAGAAGTTCGCGCGCGTGCGCCTGCGCCACCGCCGAGCCGGCATCGCCGCCGAGCATGCGCGCCAGCTCGGCCACCCGAGCATCGCCGCGCAGCACCTCGATGCGGCTGAGGGTTGCGCCATCGGCCGGCCCCTTGCTGACCTGAAGGTGCGCGCCGGCGCATGCCGCGACTTGCGCCAGGTGCGTGACCGCAAGCACCTGGCGCTGCGCGCCCAGCTGCGCCAGCAGCGCACCGACGGTGTGCGCCACCGCGCCGCCGACTCCGGAGTCGATTTCGTCGAAGATCAAGGTGTCGACGGTCTGCTGCGCCGCGCTGGTCGCTGCCACCGCCAGCGCGATGCGCGACAGCTCGCCTCCGGACGCGACCTTGCCCAGCGCGCGCAGCGGCGCACCCGCGTGCCCGGACACGCGCAGCTCGACGGCCTCGGCTCCGGCAGCCTGGATCGACTCCAGCGGCAGCAGCGCGACTTCGAAACTCCCGCCCTGCATTCCCAGGCGCTGCATCTGCGCCACGACTCCGGCGCCCAGCTGCGCCGCGGCGTCGCGCCGACGCGCGCTCAGCGCCGCAGCGGCCTCGACCAGCCGCGACCGGGCCTCGTCGGCGCGCGCGCGCAAGGCGTCGACGTCGAGCTGCTGCGCCAGCGCGTCGAGCCGCGCGCGCAGTGCACGGCCCAGCGCCGGCAGCTCGGCCGGCGCGCTGCGGTGGCGGCGCGCCAGCGCCAGCCACGCCGACATCCGCGCGTCGACCTGCTGCAACCGTTCGGGATCGAGGTCGACGCCGCGCAGCCGCGCGCCGAGCTCGCGTGCGACCTCGCGCAGCTGCGCCTCGGCGGCGTCGATCTGCTCGCGCAACGGATCCAGTGCCGCGTCGATGCGCGCCGCCTCGGCCAGCGCATGGCGCGCGGCCAGCAGCCCGCGCAAGGCGCCGGCGTCGTCGTCGTCGAGACTGCCCGCGGCCAGCTGCAACTGCTCGATCAGCTCGGCGGCATGCGCCAGCCGGTGCTGCTCGGCGCCGAGCTGGTCCCATTCGTCGTCGGCCGGCGCGAGACGGTCGATCTCGGTCAGCTGCGCGACGAGCAATGCATGCTCGGCGTCGCGCCGTCCGGCGTCGGCATGCGCCGCTTCGAGCTGGTCGTGCAGGTCCTTCCAGCTGCGCCAGGCCGCGCCGCAGGCCTGGCGCAGCGAATCGGCCTGGCCGTACGCGTCGAGCAGCGCGCGTGCGGCATCGGCGCGCACCAGGCTCTGCCAGGCGTGCTGGCCGTGGATGTCGACCAGCAGCTCGGCCGCGGCGCGCAGCTGCGCCAGCGTCGCCGCGCCGCCGTTGACGAACGCGCGCGAACGCCCCTGGGCGTCGATGACGCGCCGCAGCAGCAACTCGTCGCCGACCTCGAAGCCGTTGGCGTCGAGCCATGGCTCCAGCTCCGCAGTGGTGTCGAAGGTCGCCGCGACTTCGGCACGCGCGCTGCCCGCGCGCAGCACTGCGGCGTCGCCGCGTTCGCCCAGCGCCAGCTTCAGCGCGTCGACCAGGATCGATTTGCCGGCACCCGTCTCTCCGGTCAGCACGCTGAAGCCGGGACCGAAATCCAGGTCGAGCGAGTCGACCAGAACGAAATCGCGCAGATGCAAACGGCGCAGCACGGCTCGTCAGTCCTCCACCGGCAGGATTTCGTGCCAGCGCAGCTTTTTGCGCAGGGTCGTGAAATAGCTCCATCCGGGCGGGTGCAGGAACACCGCGCGGTACGCAGCAACCTCCAGCCGCACGCGGTCGCCGCCGAGCAGATCGGCGAAGTGCTGCATGTCGAAATTCACGCCGACGTCCTTGTGCGACACGATCTCGATGTCGATGCGCACCTGTTCGGGCAGCACGATCGGCCGGTTCGACAGCGTATGTGCGGCGATCGGCACCAGCACCAGGCCGGGCAGGCTGGGATGCAGGATCGGGCCGCCCGCCGACAGCGAATACGCAGTCGAACCGGTCGGCGTGGCCACGATCAGGCCGTCGGCGCGCTGCACGTACATCGGCCGCCCGTCGACGTCCACGCGCAACTCGACCAGCCCGGTGGCTCCGCTGCGGTTGACGACGACGTCGTTGATCGCGATTCCGGCAAAGATGCAGTGGCCGTCGCGCAGGACCTGGCCGGTCAGCACCGCGCGCTGCTCGCGCTCGAACTGGCCGCCGAGCAGCGCGCCGATGGCCTGGCGCCAGTCGGTCTCGGCAATGTCGGTGATGAAGCCCAGGCGTCCGGAGTTGATTCCCAGCAGCGGCACTCCGAACGGCGCCAGTTCGCGCGCCGCACCGAGCATGGTGCCGTCGCCGCCGACGACGATGGCCACGCAACCCGCGCCGCGGGCGCCGACCTCGGCCAGCGAGACCTCGGCGTAGCCGGGCAGGTCGCCGTGGCGTGCGGTATCGCGCTCGATCGCCACGTCGACGCCACGCTCGGTCAGCCAGGAAGCGATTTCGGTCAGCGTGCGCGACACGCCGTCCTGGTACTTGCCGATGAGCACGGCCTGCTGGAACGCGGATTCGGGCATGATCGGGTCGAGGGGTTCCTGAACGGGCGGCACGCGCCCGCCTGCGGCGCATTACAGCACAGCGGCGCGCAGGCGCCAGCCCGCATTGGCGCCGCCGGCCGGGGAATCCTAAAATCGACCGCATGGACCAACGCGCCCGCCTGCTGCTGAAGACCCTGATCGAGCGCTACATCGCCGACGGCCAGCCGGTCGGCTCGCGCACGCTGTCGCGTGCATCCGGCCTCGAACTGTCGGCGGCGACGATCCGCAACGTGATGGCCGACCTCGAGGACATGGGGCTGATCGCCAGCCCGCATACCTCGGCCGGGCGCATCCCGACGCCGCGCGGCTACCGGCTGTTCGTCGACACCATGCTGACCGCGCAGGCGGTCACCACCGATGCGCAGGTCGAGCACAGCCTGCGCGCGCAGCTGCGCAGCCCGGAGCCGCAGCGCGTGATCCAGCAGGCCGCGCAGCTGCTGTCGAACCTGTCGCATTTCGTCGGCGTGGTGGTGACGCCGCGGCGCAACGCGGCGTTCCGCCATATCGAATTCCTCACGCTTTCGCAACGGCGCATCCTGGTCATCCTGGTCGACGCTGCCGGCGACGTGCAGAACCGCATCATCGCCGCGGCGCGCGACTACAGCCAGAGCGAGTTGACCGAAGCAGCCAACTTCCTGAACGCCCATTACAGCGGCCTGAGCTTCGAGCAGATGGCGCTTCGGCTGAGGGGCGAGGTCGACACCCTGCGCAGTGAAATCGCCGGACTGATGCACGCCGCGGTCGAGCTGGGCAGCGAGGTTGCTGCGAGCACGCAGGAGCAGGTGGTCATTTCGGGTCAGCAGCAACTGCTCGACGTCGACGACCTGTCGGGCAACCTGGCCAGCCTGCGCCGGCTGTTCGAACTGTTCGAGCGCAAGTCGCACCTGCTCAAGCTGCTCGACGGCGCCGCGCACGCGCAAGGCGTGCGCATCTACATCGGCGGCGAGAACGAGGTGGTGCCGTTCGAGGAGCTGTCGGTGATCACAGCCCCGTACGAAGCCGACGGCAAGGTCATCGGCACGCTGGGCGTGATCGGGCCGACCCGGATGGCGTACGACCGCATGATCCAGATCGTCGACATCACCGCCAAGCTGGTCGGCAACGCGCTGAGCCAGCGCTGAGCCGGCGACCGCACCCGGGCCTCAGGCGCAGCGCCACGGCTGCACGCGCACGCGGCCCCCGGGGGCCAGCACCACCGTGCGGCCGTCGGCGCCGTCGCAGACCGTGAAGTGGCCGAACTGCAGCATGCCGTCGTCGAGTCGTGCCCAGCCCTCGGCGGTGAAGCGCACGCCGTCGGCCAGCGCGTGGGTCGCGCGCAGCGTGACCCGCGCCGGCGCACGCTGCACCAGCAGCGCAGGCGACGGAGGCTGCGGCAGCACGATCCAGCCCTGCTCCCAGCCGCCGGCGCAGCGACGCCCGTCGGCGCTGGCGCACACCCGCACCGGGCTGCCGCGCGCCAGCGCGGCGGTACGTGCCAGTTGCAACGCGGCGCGCAAGGCATCGGCAGTCGCGTCGACCCGCGCCCGGCGCAGCGGCGCGACCAGTTGCGGCAGCGCCAGCGTCAGTCCCACTGCGCTCAGCGCCAGCACCAGCATGGTCTCGGCCAGCGTATGGCCGCGTCGCGTCGCGCTCGTCATCCGCGTCCTCCGTGGTGTTCGCGCCGGCCGCGATTGTCGCGCGGCGCGCAGGCCACGGGCGCCAAGTCCCCGCGCCCGCCGGGCTCATCGCCGGGCTCGCCTAGAATCGGCCGCGCGCCATGCGCAGCGCAGCAACCCGGGGGCCGTTAGCTCAGTTGGTCAGAGCAGAGGACTCATAATCCTTTGGTCGTTGGTTCAAGTCCAACACGGCCTACCAGTTAAATCAAAGGGTTACAGCGAAACAGGACACTTGGATCGCAACCCGTTTCCGCTTTTTTTCCGCCGGATGGCCTCGATGGGGCCAGATCTGGCGATTTCGGCGATCTTGTGAACCACTCGGGCGCCCTGCTCGTTTCCGCCCATTTCCACCGGCTGCGGCCCCCGAGATGAGTGCCTCGAAGCAATCAGAGACGGCTCGGCTTCGAGTGGCGTCGATCCCGTGGCAATCTGGCGTCAACTTGCGGGCAATCAGGGAAAGCGATGCCCCCAAGTGAACGCAGGGTGCCGCGACGGTGCCATAATTTGTGTGCTACGCAATGGGCGCAGCCAGGAACTGGAGAGGGGTCATGAGCTATCGAGTCGGCATGCCCGGCTGGCGCGTGTTCGCCAAGCTGGGGGTCAAGCTGTACGCGAGAGTTGACGTGCACTTCGACCCTGAGGTGAACAGCTACTGGGCCGAAAGCCCGGACTTGCAGGGGCTCGTCGTTTCCGGCCAGACCTTAGATGAACTTCGGGACGAGGCTGTCTCGGCTGCGCAAACGTTGCTCGAGCTGGAAATGGCGGGCCGCGATCACGTTGATGCGAAGCTACGCCTTCGGGACGACATCCCGCTGCACTGCGCTGCGTGAACGGGTATTACTCAGCCGTCATCGCGATTCTGAGAGCACACGGGTTCTCTTTCCTTCGATCTGGGAAGGGGGCGCACGAGATCTGGTCGAAGGGCAGTCGCAATGTGACTGTGCCTCACAACATGCCCAGCCGGCACACGGCGAATGCGATCATGAAGCAAGCCGGAATCAAGCATAGTTTTTGATGCCCGGGCGCCCCGCGGGTGCCCCGGCGCTGGCTGACCCACCGAAC
>JAJZEB010000035.1 GCA_021805805.1 Pseudomonadota bacterium
AACGGTGTGACGAAGAAGGACATCCACTTCGAGAAGGACGGCAACCTGGCCGCTCCGGTCATCACCCTGTCGACTTTCGACCACGGCACCAAGAAGGTCGTGGCCGTCGAAGCCGTCAAGTAAAGCGCGCCACAACGTGGGGCCTGCGGGCCCTGCGTCACGCGCATGCCCCGGCTTCGGCCGGGGTTTTTTCATTGCAGGACACGCGCATGAGCAAGGCCTTCACCCGCGAGGCGGATCGAGACGAAGACGACGACGCTCCGGCGTTGCCGGCGCTGCCGGCCGGCGCGAAGAATTACATCACTCCGGCCGGCTACGCCCGGCTGCGCGCCGAATTGAAGACCCTGGTCGAGCGCGAGCGGCCGCAAGTGGTCGAGACGGTGGCGTGGGCAGCGTCCAACGGTGACCGCTCGGAGAACGGCGACTACATCTACGGCAAGAAGCGCTTGCGCGAAATCGATCGCCGCATCCGCTTCCTCGGCAAGCGACTCGACCATGCGGAGGTTGTCGACCCGACGCGCCAGCACGGCACCGACCAGATCTTTTTCGGCGCCACGGTGCGCTATCGCGAGGACAGCGGTACCGAGCGCGAAGTCACGATCGTCGGCATCGATGAAGTCGATCCGCAGCACGGCGCGATCAGCTGGATCTCGCCGGTGGCGCGTGTGCTGCTCAAGGCCCGCGTGGGCGACGTGGTCGCGCTGCCGGCCCCCGGCGGGGTGCTTGAGCTCGAGGTGCTCGACGTGCGCTATCCGGCGCCGCGCTGACCCGGGCGCATGCGCCCGGAGCATCAGGCGCGGGGCTTGCCGCGGTATGCGCGGACGACGAACTTGTGCACCCGGATCGCGCGCAGGATGTCGGCCAGATGCTTGCGGTCGCGGACCGCGAGCAGGAAGCGCAGCTCGATGGTCGGCTGGCTGCTGTCGTCGTCCATCGTCACGTGCACGATGTCGGCGTCGTGTTCGCTGACCGCGGCAGCGAGCCTGGCCAGAACGCCCTTGCCGTTGTTGACCACCACCACCAGCGCGGCTGGGTACAGCCCGGACATCGGCGAAGACCAGCTGAGATCGATCCAGCTGTGCGGGTGTTTCTGGAACAGCCGCCGCGCCTGCGGACAGTCCTGCAGGTGCACCGTCAGGCCTTCGCCCTTGCCGAGGTAGCCCAGCACAGCGTCGCCTGGAATCGGTCGACAGCAACTCGCGTAGTGCACCGAGGCACCTTCGCTGCCGTCGAGTTGCAGCGCGCCGCGCGGAGGCGGCGCCGCGCTGGCGTCGTCCGCAGCGGTATCGAGCAGGCGCACGCGCGCGGCGACGATGTCGGCCACGCGCTTGCCCAGACCGATGTCGCCGAACAGCTCATCCTGGCTGCGGTTGCCGCTCCAGTGCAGAAGCCGGGCCCAGTCGGCGGTGTCGAGCTCTTCCAGGCGCAGTCCCTGGTGCACCAGGGCGCGCGCCAGCAAGCGGCGGCCGAGATCCTGCGATTCGGTCTGCTGCGAGACCTTCAGCGCGTGGCGGATTTTCGAGCGCGCTCGCCCGGTGCGCACAAAGCCGAGCCAGTTCGGGTTCGGTCGCGAATGCGGTGCGGTGACGATTTCGACCACGTCTCCGCTGTGCAGTTCGGTGCGCAGCGGCACCAGCTCGCCGTTGACCTTCGCCGCGACCGTCTGGTTGCCCAGATCGGTGTGCACCGCGTAGGAGAAGTCCACCGGTGTGGCGCCGCGCGGCAGCGCGAGGATGCGCGACTTGGGCGTGAACACGTAGACCGCGTCGGGCGCCAGGTCGACCTTGACCGTTTCGAGGAACTCGGCCGCGTCCCGGTTCTCGTTCTGGATATCGAGCAGCGACTGCAGCCAGGCCGAGGTCGTCGCCTGCGTCACCGCGTCGGCGCCGGTCTTGTACAGCCAATGCGCGGCGACTCCGCTTTCGGCCACCCGATGCATCGCTTCGGTACGGATCTGGAACTCGACCGGCGCGCCGGTCGGGCCGATCAGCGTGGTGTGCAGCGACTGGTAGCCGTTGAGCTTGGGGATGGCGATGAAGTCCTCGAACTTGCCGGGCATCGGCTTGTATTGCGCGTGCAGCACGCCGAGCGCGCGGTAGCAGTCGAGCACTTCGGGGACGATGACGCGGAAGCCGAAAATGTCCTGCACGTGAGCGAACGAGCGGTGCTTGCGCTGCATCTTGCGGTAGATCGAGTACAGCGTCTTCTCGCGGCCGTACAGCTGCACCTTGATTCCGGCATCGCCGAACGACTTGGTCGTCGCGGCCAGGATGCGGTCGACCAGGTCGCGGCGGTTGCCGCGCGCCACGCGCAGCGCCTGGCTGAGCACCGCGTAGCGCATCGGGTGGCTGTGGCGGAAGCCCAGGTCCTGCAGTTCGCGGTAAACCTGGTTGAGGCCGAGTCGATAGGCGATCGGCGCGTAGATTTCCATCGTCTCGGTCGCGATGCGGCGGCGTTTTTCAGCTGCCATCGCGTCGAGAGTCCGCATGTTGTGCAGTCGATCTGCGAGCTTGACCAGGATGACCCGGATGTCGCGAGCCATCGCCAGCAGCATTTTGCGGAAGCTTTCGGCCTGGTTTTCCTCGCGGCTCGAAAAGTGGATCTTGTCGAGCTTGGTCAAGCCGTAGCAAAGGGTCGCGACCGTCGAGCCGAAGTGCTCGACGAGTTCGGCCTGGGTGATTCCCTTGTCCTCGGCCGTGTCGTGCAGCAGCGCGGCCATCAGCGCCTGGCTGTCGAGCTTCCAGTCGGCGCAGATCTCGGCCACCGCCACCGGGTGGGAGATGTAGGGTTCGCCGCTGGCCCGGTATTGCCCGAGGTGTGCGGCGTCGGCGAAGCGGTATGCGCCGCGGATCTGCTGCAGGTCCGCGTCGGTCAGATAGCCGGAAATCTGCTCGAGCAAAGAGCCCAGGCTGACCGGTCGGTCGTGCTGGCTCGCCGCATCGACGGGTTCCGGCACCTGGATCTCGGGCTTGCGTCGCACCACCGGGCGCTTGCGCGGCGCACTACCTGCAGCGGATGTGGGCGGGCGGTGCATGCGGGGTGGTCGATCGGCGCCGGCCCTGCGCGCTGCGCGCGCTCAGGCTGGCACGCGCTTGAGCATCTCGATGCCGACTTGTCCGGCCGCGATTTCCCGCAGCGCGGTCACCACCGGCTTGTCGCGCGACTCGACCTTCGGCGTGTGGCCCTGCGCAAGCATGCGCGCACGATAGGTCGCCGCCAGCACCAGCTGGAAACGGTTGGGGATTTTCTCGAGGCAGTCCTCGACAGTGATGCGGGCCATGCGGGTTCCTGTGGCGAATGAGTGCGAAGCAGCGGCTTCAGACGATTCCCAAGGCGGTGAACACCTCGGGATGCGCCCGGCGTTGCGCCGCGTAGCGCAGGCGCTGGGCGGCGACGACCGCCTCCAGATCGCGCAGCGCGTGGTTGATCTCGTGGTTCACGATTATAAAGTCGAAGGACGCGGCGTGCGGCGTTTCGACGCGGGCCTGGAGCAGGCGCCGTGCGATGACCTCGGCGCTGTCTTCGCCGCGGTGCACCAGCCGTGCCTCCAGTTCGGCGTACGACGGCGGCAGGATGAACACGCTGACCGCGTTGGCGAACCGGGCCTTGACCTGCTCGGCGCCTTGCCAGTCGATTTCGAGCATCACGTCCACGCCGTCGGCCATGCGCTGCTCGAGCCACGCGCGCGATGTGCCGTACAGATTGCCGTGGACCTCAGCCCACTCGATGAATTCTCCGGCAGCGATGCGCTGCTCGAAATCGGCACGGCTGATGAAACAGTAATCGCGGCCGTCGATTTCCTGACCGCGCGGCGCGCGCGTGGTGTACGAGACCGACAGGCGGATCGCCGCATCGCGCGCCAGCAGGCTGCGCACCAGGCTCGACTTGCCCGCGCCGCTGGGTGCCGCGACGACGAACAGGTTGCCGGGAAAGTCGTCCTTGCACGCGTGCTCGGCGGCCTTGTCAGCGGATATGTTCATTCCAGATTCTGTACCTGTTCGCGCATCTGCTCGATGCAGACTTTCATGTCGACTGCCAGTTCGCTGAGCTCGGCCAGTGCCGACTTGGAACCCAGGGTGTTGGCTTCGCGGTGGAGTTCCTGGATCAGGAAATCGAGCCGCTTGCCGACTTCACCGCCGCCGGCGATGACCGAGCGCACGGCCTCGATGTGGCCGAGCAGCCGGCTGATTTCCTCGGCCACGTCGATGCGCATGGCGTAGGCCGCGGTTTCCTGCAGCGTGCGCTCGCGCATCGCCTCGGCGTCGCCGGCGGCGCCCACCGCTTGCAGCGCCTCGTTGAATCGCGCGACAAAGCGCTCCTGCTGGCGCAATACGGCCTGCGGAGCGAGCTGCTCGGCCTTGCGTGCCCAGTCGTGCAGTTGCGCGCAGCGCGCGAGCATGAACGCTCCCAGCCGCTGGCCTTCGGCAGCGCGCGCGGACTGCAGCGCAGCCAGCGCCGTCTCGGTGGCGTGCAACAGGGCGGCACCGAGCTGTTGCGCGTCGACGCGCGTGCCCGCTTGCGTCGCCGCCAGGCGCCAGAGGTCGCCGACCGACAGCGGGCGCAGATGCGGCGCGCGCGCGCGCAGCGCCGCCTCGGCTTGCAGCAGCTGCTCGACGACCTGGGAATCGGGCTGCGCGCCGGCGCCTTGCGGTTGCTCGACGGTGACGCGGCATTCGACCTTGCCGCGGCGCAGCGCGCCGGCGAGCAACGCACGCAGCTGCGGCTCGGATGCCCGTGCCTCGTCGGGCAGTTTCCAGTTCAGGTCGAGGAAGCGTCCGTTGACGCTGCGCAGCTCGACCCGCACGGCCAGCGCGGGGTGCGCGCCCTGCATCTGGGCGGCTGCCTCGGCGTAGCCGGTCATGCTATAAAGTGACTTCACAGGGCACTCCTGTCCAATCCGGGCATTGTTCCACAGTGCACGATCGAACCGCGCCGCTGTTGCCCAGCCATGACCAAAACCAAACCGGCCCCGCTGGAATCCGACACCAAGGTCGGCGGCTACCGGGTCGTGCGCAAGCTCGCCAGCGGCGGGTTCGGCGTCGTCTATCTGGCGGTGGGATCAGACGGCCAGCGCGTGGCGATCAAGGAGTACCTGCCGGCATCGCTGGTTGAACGCGCGCCTGGAGCAATGGTGCCGGCGGCCGACCCGGAAAAGCTGTCGCTGTACCGTCTGGGTCTGAAGAGTTTTTTCGAAGAAGGCAGGTCGCTGGCGCAGATCTCGCACCCGAGCGTCGTCAGCGTGCTGAATTTCTTCCGGGAAAACGAAACCGTCTATATGGTGATGAATTACCTGGAAGGCGCTTCGCTGCAGGAGTTCATCATGACCGCGAGAGAACTCAAGCGCAAGAAGATCTTCAGGGAATCGACGATCCGGTCGCTATTCGACGAAATCCTGCAGGGTTTACGCGTGGTTCATCAGCACAAAATGCTGCACTTGGACATCAAGCCGGCAAATCTGTTCATCACCGACGACGACAAGCCGATCCTGATCGACTTCGGTGCCGCGCGCGAAGTCCTCGGCCAGCAGGACAAGCGATTCAGGCCCATGTATACGCCGGGATTCGCCGCGCCCGAAATGTACAAGCGCGATGCGTCGTTCGGTCCCTGGACCGACATCTACGCGGTCGGCGCGTGCATTTACGCGTGCATGACGGGCTATCCGCCGTACGAGGCCACTCAGCGTCTCGACAAGGACCGCTTGCCGATGCAGTTGAGCAAGCTGCGCGGAGTCTATTCGGACAACCTGATCGAAATCGTCGAGTGGTGCATGGCGCTGGATCCGCTGGCGCGGCCGCAAAGCGTATTCAACCTGCAAAAGGAGCTCGGCGGCGACGCGCCGCGGCGCTACACCCAATTGACCCTGGGAGAGAAGATGCGCATGCACATCGACGAGCTGGTGCACGACACGCGTTCGCGTGTCGATCGTGCGCGCCAGGTCACGCGGCTGGGCGCGGGCGCCGGCGCGGCGAAGCGGGAGCGTTGATGCGGTTTTCGGTCTATCAGGTCAGCCGCCGTGGCGCACGCGCGTCCAACGAGGACCGCATGGGCTACTGCTACACCCGCGACAGCGTGCTGCTGGGCCTGGCCGACGGCATGGGCGGGCACCCGCGGGGCGATGTCGCCGCGCAGCTGGCGCTGCAGACAGTGGTGGCCATGTTCCAGCGCGAGGCGCGCCCGGAACTGGCCGACGCGCGTGCGTTCCTGCGCCGCGCCGTGCTCAGCGCACACGAGCAGATCCAGCGCTACGCGCAAGAGCACGCGCTGCGCGACTTCCCGCGCACGACCATCGTGCTGTGCGTGCTGCAGCGCGGAATCGCGCAATGGGTGCACGTCGGCGATTCGCGGCTGTATTTCGTCCGCGCCGGTGCGTTGCTGACGCGCACCCGCGACCACTCGCATGCCGAGCAGCGGCTGCTCGGCGGCGTGCCGCCGCAGTCGCCCCCGGTCGGCCGCAACGTGCTCTATACCTGCCTGGGGTCTTCGCAGGCGCCGTTCATCGAGATCGGCGTGCCGCAACCGCTGCGCGGCGGCGATCTGGTGCTGCTGTGCTCGGACGGTTTGTGGAGCCAGGTGCCGGAGGACGCGCTGGTCGATCTGCTGAGCAGGCACGCGCTGTCGGACGCCGTACCCGAGCTGGTCGAGCTGGCGCTTCGCCACAAGGCGGCGCATTCGGACAACGTCACTGCGCTGGCGATCGAATGGGAAGGCGACGGCAGCGACGAGGTCAGCACCCAGGGCATCCAGCCCGGCGTGTTCGCGTCGACCTTCCAGTCGGGAATCCCCGACACCATCGTCGACGAACTCGACGACGCCAGCATCGAGCGATCGATCGCCGAGATCAATGAAGCCATCCGCCGCAGCGCGGCGAAGAAATAGGAGTCCCATGCCGATCGTCAGGTCCGATGGCCGCAGCAGCCTCGCGTTGCGCCCGGTGCGTTTCACGCGCCACTACACCTGCCACGCCGAAGGCTCGGTGCTGGTCGAGTTCGGCCGCACCCGTGTGCTGTGCACGGCCAGCGTCGAGGAACGGGTTCCGCCGCACCGGCGTGGCAGCGGTGCCGGCTGGGTCACCGCCGAGTACGCGATGCTGCCGCGCGCCACCCACACCCGCGGCGAGCGCGAGGTCAAGCGCGGGCGTCCGCAAGGGCGCACCGAGGAGATCCAGCGCCTGATCGGACGCAGCCTGCGCAGCGTGTTCGACATGGCGCTGCTCGGCGAACGCCAGATCGTGCTCGATTGCGATGTGCTGCAGGCCGACGGCGGCACCCGCTGCGCGGCGATCACCGGCGCCGCGGTGGCGGCCTGGGATGCGTGCAGTTGGCTGATCGAGCGCGGCCTGGTGCGGCAGCGGCCGATGCGCGAGCTGGTCGCCGCGGTCTCGGTCGGCCTGCTGGGCGGCGACGTCCTGCTCGATCTGGCATACGACGAGGACTCGACCTGCGACTGCGACATGAACGTGGTCGGCAGCGCCGCAGGTGGGCTGGTCGAAGTCCAGGGTACTGCCGAGGGCGCGCCGTTCAGTCGCGCGCAGCTCGACGCGCTGATCGACGCGGCGCAGCACGGTGTCGCCCGACTGGTCGCGCTGCAACGCGACGCGCTGGCATGAAGCAGCTGGTCCTGGCCAGCGGCAACGCCGGCAAACTGGCCGAATTCGGCGCGTTGTTCGGCAGCCTTCAATTGCAGCTGGCGGCGCAATCGGACTGGAAGGTCGCGCCGTGCGACGAGCCGGCACCGAGCTTCGTCGAGAACGCGCTGGCCAAGGCACGCCATGCGGCACGGCACACCGGGCTGCCGGCGCTGGCCGACGATTCGGGGCTGTGCGTGGCCGCGCTCGGCGGCGACCCCGGCGTGCGCTCGGCGCGCTTCGCCGGCGACGCTGCGGACGACGCTGCGAACAACGCGCAATTGCTCGACCGCCTGCACGGCGTGGCGCAGCGCCAGGCGCATTTCGTCTGCGTCCTGGTCGCGTTGCGCCGGGTCGACGATCCGGAACCGCTGATCGCCCATGGCTGGCTGCACGGCGTGGTCGCCAGCGCGCCGCTGGGCGACGGCGGTTTCGGCTACGACCCGCTGTTCGTTCCGGCCGGCGCGCAGGCCACGCTGGCGCAACTCGACGCTGCAGCGAAGAACGCGATCAGCCACCGCGGCCGCGCCGCGGCGCAGATGGCGCGACTTCTGCAGGCGTTCTGGGGCGTCGAGGCGCGCGCGTCGTGAGCGCGGCGAACCGCGGGCAGCGGCCCGGGGGCTCGTCCCTGGACGCGAACGACGACGATGTGTTGCGGCGCGCCGCGCAGCGGCTGCCCGAGTTGATGCGCGGCGGCATCCTGCAGCTTCCCGAGCCACCGCCGCTGGCGTTGTACGTGCACCTGCCGTGGTGCCTGCGCAAGTGTCCGTACTGCGACTTCAACTCCCACGCCGGCGACCCCGACGAGCGGGCGTATCTCGACGCCGTGCTGGCCGACCTCGACGCCGCGTTGCCGCTGGTGTGGGGGCGGCGGGTGCGCAGCGTATTCATCGGCGGCGGCACGCCGAGCCTGTTCGCGCCGGAATCGATCGACGCGCTGCTCGGCGCGCTGCGCGCGCGGCTGCCGCTGAGCGGCGACGCCGAGATCACCCTGGAGGCCAATCCGGGGACTTTCGAGCGCGAGCGGTTCGCCGCCTACGCGGGCGCAGGCGTGACGCGGCTGTCGCTGGGCGTGCAGAGTTTCGACGACGTCATGCTGCAGCGCCTGGGCCGGGTGCACGATGCGGCGCAGGCGCGCGCCGCGCTCGACGAGGCCGCGCGGGTGTTCGCGACCTTCAACATCGACCTGATGTTCGCGCTTCCCGGGCAGGACCTGGCGCAGGCCTGCGCGGACGTGCGTGCCGCGCTGGCCTGGGCGCCGCCGCATCTCTCGCTGTACCAGCTGACCATCGAGGCGCAGACCGCATTTGCCAAGCGGGCCCCCGAGGGGCTGCCCGACGCCGACGCCGCCGCAGACATGCAGCTCGCGGTGGCCGAGCTGGCCGCGCGCGCCGGCCTGCAGCGCTATGAAGTGTCCGCGTACGCACGGCAGGGCCACGCCTGCCGGCACAACCTGAACTACTGGGAATTCGGCGACTACCTCGGAATCGGCGCCGGCGCGCATTCCAAGCTCAGTTTCGCGCACCGCATTGTGCGCCAGCAGCGCGTGCGTCAGCCGGAACGCTACATGGCCGGCGCGCTGCGCGGCAACGCGGTCGAAGACGAGCACGAGGTCGCACGCCGCGACCTGCCGTTCGAGTTCATGCTCAACGCGCTGCGGTTGCGCGACGGCTTCGACCAGGCGCTGTACCCGGCGCGTACCGGCTTGCCGCCATCGACGCTGCAGGCCGGGCTGCAGCGCGGCGTCGAGCGCGGCCTGCTCGACGCCGACGGCGCGCGCATCCGGGCCACCGGGCGTGGCTGGGAGCTGCTCAACTCGGCCATCGAGCTGTTCCTGCCCGACGCCTGACGCACTGGACTAGAATCTTCGCGCTCCATGCGGAAGGTTGGCAGAGTGGTCGATTGCACTGGTCTTGAACAATCGAGCTCTGCAGCGGAAACGCTGCAGATGGAAGGAGTCAACATCGGTGAAGCCCCTGCGCGGCTGGTGCGCGCGCGAGGTGATGCCGAGCGAAGCCCGGCACTGTTCGGGAACGTGTAGAGACTTGACGGCTCCCGCCTAAGGCCTTTGGCTATGGCGAAGACAAAGTCCAGACCACAAACAGCTGACAGCTGGTGGCGAAAGCCATAGTGGTACGGAAAACCAGCAACGGGCAACCGTTCGTGGGTTCGAATCCCACACCTTCCGCCAGTGATCCAGGAAAATCAACGGTCCAGGCAAGTCCTCCCGCGATTCATCCGACAAAGCGGCGCCGGCTGCCGGCTTCGCGCGCCGGCGCAGCAGACGAGACGTGCCGACAGCATGCTGTCAGCGCGTTGGTGGAAAATCGCGCGCTCGCGGCTGCTCCGCGGGCGGCGCGCGGCGCAGCCCGCGGTGGCCGTGCGCAGCGTTCCGGCGATGAACGCGCGCGACGACGACATCGGAGACCTGCATGCCCAAGACCGCTCACACCCGGGATGTCCGCCTGTTGCTGGGCGCCGCGTTCGGCCTGCTGGCCGCGCTGAACATCAGCTTCGTCGCGGCCTCGGTGCTGCGACCCGGCACGTTTGCTCGGCCGCAGGTCGCAATCGCAGACGCGCTTGCCACGCTTGTCGTCGCAGCGCTGCTGGGCGTCGGCAGCTGGCGCGCGCTGCGCGGCGTGCTCGGCGCAGATCCCGCCGAACTGCTGCGCCTGACGCGCGCGGCGGCAGGCGGCGACCTGGCGCTGCAGCCGCACGGCGCCGCGCCCGCCCCGCACAGCGTGCTCGGCGCGCTGCAGGCGCTGCTGGCCAGGGTCAACCGGGCGCTGGCCGAGGTGCAGGTGACGGTCGACGACCTGGGCCGCATCGCGCCGGAAATCCTTGCCGCATCGCAGTCGCTGGCGCGCGGCGCGGTCGAGCAGACGCGCTCGGTGGTCGCCACGTCGGCCACGATGCAGCAGTTCGAAGCCACCATCCGCGACACCGCCGGCAACGCCAGGCAGACCGCGGAGCTGGCCGCCGACGCGGCCGACCGTGCCGAGCGCGGCGGAGCCGCGGTGCACGACACGGTGGCCAACATGCAGCGTATCGCCGAGCGCATTTCGGTGATCGGCGAAATCGCCGACCAGACCAACTTGCTGGCACTGAACGCGGCCATCGAAGCTGGGCGCGCCGGCGTGCAGGGACGCGGCTTCGCCGTCGTCGCCGCCGAAGTGCGCAAGCTCGCCGAGCGCTCGCAGCACGCGGCCGGCGACATCGTCGCGCTGGCCGCAGGCTCGCTGGAGCAGGCGCAGGCCGCCGGATCCTGGATCGAGGCCATTGTCCCGGCGATCAGGCAGACCGCCGAGCTGGTCGGTGCGATCAACGCGGCCAACAGCGAACAGGCCAGCGGAATCGGGCACGTCACGTCGGTGATCGGCGACATCAGCGATGGAACGCAGCGCAGCGCCGCGGCATCGGAACAACTGACCGTGGCTGCCGAATCGATCCGCGCCCACACCGCCGAGCTCGCGCGCGCGCTGGACCACTTCACGCTGGCCGTCGGCGCGGCCGAGGCGCTGCGGCAGCGCCGTGCCGAGGGCGGCGCTGCGGCGCTGCTCGACAGCGACTCGCCGCTGGTGGCTGCGGGCGCGGCAGCCATCGATGGCGCCGCTCTGGTGCAGGCGAAGATCGTCGCGCTGCTCGAATCGGGCGCGCTCAGCGAGGACGCGCTGTTCGACACCCATTACCGCGAGCTCGGCGTGGTCGCCGGTGCCATGCGCTACGAGGCGCAGCACACGCAGCTGTTCGCCACGCACATGCAGGTTTTGTACGACCAGATCCTGGCCCGTTCGCCGAATTTCCGCTTTACGCTGGCGACCGATCGCAATGGCTACGCTGCCACGCACAACACGAAGTTCGACCAGGCGCTGACCGGTGACGCGACCAAGGATGTCGCGCGCAACCGCGTCAAGCGCATATTCAACGACCCGGCAGGGCTCGCCGCTGCGCGCAACACCAAGCCGCTGCTGTGTCAGGTGTACGCGCGCGACACCGGCGAGATCGTGCACGAGGTCGATGCGCCGATCTTCATCGGCGGCCGCCACTGGGGCAACTTCCGCATCGGCTTCGAGCAACCCTGAGGCGTCGCGTCACGCCGGCGTCGTGGCCTCGGCGCGAACCCGGGCCACGAGCCAGTCGATCAAGCCTCGGCTGGCCGCGTTGCGTGCGTGCGCGTCGGGCGCGTCGTGCACCGCGCGGTGCAGTCGGTCGGGTTCCTGACCGGCGTGGCCGCCCTCGACGAGGAAGGCGTGCAGCGGGCAGTCGTCGCAGCGCATCGGGTAGCGCCCGGAATCCTCGTGCATGTAGCGCCAGTGGTAGGCGAGCGCGCCGAGGTGGCTGCCGATGCGCGCGCTCGCGTCGGCGTCCCAGCGCCACTGCGCGGCCCACGGCAGGACGGCCTCGGGCGGCATCGGCCGCGCCAGACCGTAGCCTTGGCCCTGGCTGGCGCCCAGGCGCATCACGGCCTCGATGATCGGCGCGCTTTCCAGTCCCTCGACGACTACTTCGCGGTCGAAGTCGCGGCCGATCTGAACGATGGTCCGCACAAGGCTCAGGGTCTTGACCGGGTCGCCGGCGATGTCGCGGATCAGCGATTGATCTGCCTTGATGACGTCGAAATTCAGGCTCGCCAAGCGCTTCAGGCTGCTGTAGCCTGAACCCAGGTCGTCGATCGCCAGCCGCACACCGACGCGTCGCAACGCGTTGATGGCCTCGTCGCGTCGCTCTTCGGCGAACTCCTGGTTCTCGAGCAGTTCGAGGATCAGTTGCGTCGGCTCGGTGTGGTGCTCGCGCAGCGCCTCGGCAACCCAGCGCGCGCAGTCGGGATGCACCAGCGTCGACGGCGCCAGGTTCAGCGACAGATCGACGTCCAGGCCCTGCGAGCGCCACCTGCGCAGCCACTGCAGACTGATCCGCAGACCCTGGCGGAACAGGCTGTCGAGGTCCGCGTCGCGCAGCGATGGCAGGAACGCGCCCGGAGCGACGATGCGGCCGTCCGCAGCGCGCAGCCGGGCCAGCGCCTCGAGCTTGACCAGGCGCCCGCTGCCGAGGTCGATCACCGGCTGCATGTCCATGCACAGCGCGCCGGAATGGAACAGTTGACGGTACGCGGTAGCCTGAGTCGTGGTCAGCGGCGCTGCTGCGCCGGGCTGATTGATGCGCACGACCTGGATCCAGCGGTTCTGCAGCGACGCGCACAGGTCGCGCATCCAGCGGTTGGAGAACTGGTTCGGGTACGCGCCCTCGATCACCAGCACGAACTCGGGCCCGTAGCTGCCTGGGACCGGAATCGCAACCATGCTGCGCACGCCGTGCTCGTGCATCGCATCGTGCCAAATGCGGGTGCGTGGATCCTCAGAGTAGGCTCCGCTGAACTGGATTTCCTCGCTGTGCCAGGCCATTGGAATCAGTCCTTGCCCGGTCGGCTGGCGGGCATCGAGCTGCGGAGTCAGGCCGTAGGTCATGGCCACGCGCGCCATCGCCTCGGCAGCCTCGCCACTGTCGAATTCGATGGCGAAGAAGCCGTTGTCGCGCGGGCGGGCCAGCTGGCACGCGCGCACCCCCGGCAGCGCGCCCAGCGCGTCGAGCTCGGACTGCACCAGGCTGGCCCAGCTGCCGCCGGACGGCGGCAGCGCACGCGCCGCGTAGGCGCTGTAGGCGTCGATGGTCTGCTGCATGGAGTCGAGCTGGCCGTGCAGGTCGAGTTTGAGCCGTGCGTCTGCGGCGCGCAGCGCCTGGAAGCGGTCGAGCGTGGCCAGCGGCAGGCTGTCGACGCGGCGCTCGAGCAGATCCCGATACAGGTCCGTCGCGCGCGTCAGGGCCGGAGCGCCGACTCCGGTCAGCGCGTGGACCCGGCCCAGATGGCGCGCGCGCGCGGCGATCGCCGATGGTGTCGTGTGCGGTTCGAGCAGGAAACGCAGGTGCGCGGCCTGCAGGTCCTGCAGGCGCGCGCGCTCGCCGGGCGCCAGCCCGGCCAGGACTGCGGCGGTGTCGTCGTGTCGCACGAGCTCGGCATAGAAATCGCGCACGAATTCCTGCTCGACGGCTTCCAGCGGGCCGTGTACCGCGCCGAGCAGGCGCTGCGCCAGCTCGCCGAACGGATCGAGCGGCGCCGCCTTCGCCACCGCAGCGCGCGGCTGCTAGGTGCCGAAGCCCCACCATGCGCTGCGGCTCAGTTTGTCGGCCTTGACCTGGTACATCGCGGCGTCGGCACGGCGCATCAGCGCGTCGGGCTCGGCGTCACACGGCGGGCTCAGCGCAACACCCATGCTCATGCCGACTTCGACGCGTCGCCCCTGGCCGAGGTCGAACGCGGTCTCGATCGCGCAGTGCAGGCGGCCGAGCAGTGCTTCGAGTTCGGCCACCGGATGCGCGCGGTCGAGTTGTTCGATGACGACGACGAATTCGTCGCCGCCGAGCCTGGCCACCAGGTCGGTCGCGCGCAGCAGCCGCTGCAGCCGCGCGCCGAGTTCGCGCAGCAGGGCGTCGCCGGCTTCGTGGCCGTGGCGGTCGTTGACCGGCTTGAAGTCGTCGAGGTCGATCATGCCGACCGCCAGCGCCGTGCCGGCACGGCCGGCGCGGGCGATCGCCTGCGGCAGGTACTGCTCGAGCGCCCAGCGGTTCGGCAGCCCGGTCAGCGGATCGTGCCGCGCGCGATGCGCCTCCTCGGCCTGCAGTTGCGAGATGCGCTGCTTGAGGTCGAACTCGTCGAGTGCGTGTCCGAGCAGTGCCGCAACGCGGTTGCACAGCTCGATGGTCTTGGCGTCGAACGCTGCGGCCTGCGGCGCCACCAGGACCAGCACCGCCCACTGCGCGTCGCCGCGGCGCACCGGGATCGCCAGCTGGTCGTCGACGTGCACCGCGGCGCCTTCGCGCCAGGCTCGTTACAGCAGCGGGCTCGGGCTGGCCACGGCCGTGCATGCCCGCGTGGCGAGTCCGCTCGTCGCGCCGGCGCTGGCCAGCGCACGGAAGTGCCCGTCCGCGCCCGGCCGGCCGATCCACGCGGCCTGGAAGATCGCATCGTTGCCGAGCCTGGCGCAGGTCTGCTCGAGCATCGGTTGCTCGGTGCGCGCCTGCAGCAGCACGTCGGCTTCGCCGAGCAGCGCGCGGTACAGGCGCTCGAGCTGCAGCAGCTGACGGCGCTCCTCGTCGCGCCGGGCGACGTCGACGAAGGTCCAGATCGACTGGTCGGAGTCGACCCGCGCGCCGGTCACGTCGCACGGCAGCGCACCGCCGTCGCCGCGCCGGCAGGCGATCGACTGCATGCGCACCGTCGGCACCTCGGACAGGCGGGAGCACTGCGCGTCGAGCGCGTCCTGTGCCACGTGGTCCAGGCCCAGATCGCGCAAGCGCATGTCGATCACCGCGTCGGCTGCGTCGTGGCCGAACATGTGCGCAAAGCGGCGGTTGGCCGACACGATGCGCCGGTCGCGCAGCAGTGCCATTCCAGCTTCGCTGTGCTCGCTCAGCGTTTCGGTCCAGCGGCGCGCTTCGAGCGCGTCGAGTCCGTGAGAGACCCCGTCGGCGAGGTCGAGCAGCACGCGCTGCAGCGCATCGTCGAAGGCATCGTTGCGCGCGGCGTACAGCGCCAGCAAAGCCCACGGCTGGCCGTGGCGGCCGATCGGCAGCACCGCGGCAACGTCCAGGCCGTGCGCTGCGGAGCGCAGCACCCAGGGGGTGTCGGCCTTCGCCGGTCGCGGCACGTTGAACAGCGCGCGCTGTTCGCGCCACGCGGTGGCGAGCGCGCCTGAGTCGACTCCCGGGGGCGGGGCCGCGGCGGAGCCGATGGCGTCGATCGCGTCCAGCGCGCCGAGCGCGGGACCGGCGCTGGCCAGCAGCCTGATGTTCCCGTTCGCGTCCGGGCGCCCGATCCACGCCAGTCGCGTTCCGGTGCATTGCACGGCCTGCTCGCACACCGCATGCAGCAGGCCGGCCTCGTCGGCGGCCAGCGCGATCGCCCGGTGCACCTGGCCGAGAAAGGCGTTGTAGTCGGCAAGCCGTGCATTCAGCGCGCGCATGCGCGAGCTGGCGTCAAAGGCGGAGCTGGTCGCCCGCGTGGCAATGCCGAGAAAGACGAAATACAGCCCGACGAGAAGCCCGGTGGCGCGCATCTGCGGCTGCGTCGACGACAGCAGTCGCAGCGTCGACGCCTCGGCCAACGGCAGCAGGTACAGCAGCGCCGATGGCAGGTCGGGAACCAGCTTGGCAAAGACCACGCCGCTCGAGCCGACGATCACGCAGAGCACGAAAAAGCGCAACGCGACATTGTCCGGGAACAGCAGCAGCGGCAGCATCGACCACGACATGCCGATGGCGAAAGCGCAGACGCGAAAGCGGCGCAGCCAGCGGGCAGCGTCGGGGCGGGAGTCGCGCCGACGCAACCAGGTCAACAGCGCGAGCGCAGCGTGGGTCGCGGTCTGCGCCGCCAGCCAGGCTGCCGCGGCCGCCGACGGCACGTGACCGCGCAGCAGCCAGGCGACCGCGGCCGGCGCCACGATGCCGCCGGCCACGCCCAGCGGCACGCCGCTGTAGAGCAAAGGGATGCGATCGAGCTGCGCATCGCTTGCCTGCGGTGCAGGTGCGCGCGCATCCCGAGTTCCGGGGTGCATGTCGGCTGAGGCCCTCGTTCGGCCGTTCCCAGCATGGAACGCAATGCGCAGTGTATCGGCCAGCGTCCGCGTTGCGGTCGGCTGCAGCGTGGGCGGCATGAAGCGGCACGCCACGCGGGCAGGGCTTGACTATTGATTACCAACCTAGCAACAATTTGGCCCGCTCGCAGGAATCTTGGTCGCGAGCCCAGGGCAGCCCGGTGCTGTCGCTGCGTGCGTCCCCGCTGCGTCGGTTCCCGGTGGATCGGTTGGCGGGCCTACCTGTTCGCGCGTTGTCCAGGCGCTCCATGCTGCAGCTCACGACCTTCGGTTGCCTCGAAGTCCAGGTCGGCGCCCCGCCGCAGCCGTGCCTGGGCCGGTGCGGCGCGTGCCGGCTGCGCGCACCGTGTTGCGCGTCGCTCCTCGACGCGACGCGATGAGAGCGCCGGGCGCGCTGAACTCCGCTTCGCAGGCGCAGCTGACCGCCAGTCTGCTGGCCGACGCGGTCGCGCGCGAACAAGCCGAGCAGATGTTGCAGGCGATTCCCGCGGCCGTCTCGACCACGGCGATCTCGATGGCCGCCACGGCCTGGCTGCTGCACACCGACTTCGC
Organism: Pseudomonadota bacterium; assembly: GCA_021805805.1. Taxonomy (GTDB): domain Bacteria; phylum Pseudomonadota; class Gammaproteobacteria; order Burkholderiales; family Burkholderiaceae_C; genus Thiomonas_A. The sequence continues at coordinate 16,825 of JAJZEB010000035.1, forward strand.
GTGGCGCGCGATCGCCTGGTGGGTCGCATGCGTGCTTCCGCTGTACGCGATCCGGCTCGCGATCTGGGCCTGGGCCAGGCGCCCCGCGCGCCTGCAGGCCAGGCCGCGGACCTGCCTGCGTGCGTTGTACGTTTCGGCCGCACTGGCCGGGCTGGGTTGGACTCCGCTTCCAGTGTGGTTCTTCGCCGCGCCCGTGCCGTTCCAGATGTTCCTGACTGCGCTGCTGCTCGGTGTCGCCAGCGCCGCGATGGCCGCGCTTTCGCCGGTGCCGGTCGCGGCACTGCTGTACATGCTGCCGATCATCGTGCCGCTGGTTCCGCGCCTGCTCGCCGAGCAGGGGCCGATCGCGCACACCGCGGGCTGGTTGATCCCGGTCTACATCGCGTACATGGCAACGGTTTCCGGACGCATGGAACGACTGCTGCGCGACAAGGTGCAGATGCGCTTCATGGCGGTGCAGCGCAGCCTCACCGACCCGCTGACCGGATTGGCCAACCGCGCGGGGCTGGACGCGCACTGCAGCGCCGCGCTGGCGCGGGCGCGCCGGCACGGTATGGTCGTCGTCGTCTTCTACATCGACCTGAACGGATTCAAGGCGCTCAACGATCGCCACGGCCATGCGTACGGCGATCAGCTGCTGCGCCAGTTCGCGCACCGCCTGAACAGCACGCTGCGCGCCCACGAGCGGCTGTCGCGGATCGGCGGGGATGAATTCGCGCTGGTGTTGCAGGACCTGGGCGCCCACTGGCGGGACGACGTGGTCGCGGTCGCGAACAGACTGACCGATCTGCTGCAGGAGCCGTTCCGCATCGGGGATGCGGCATGCACGATCGGCATGGCGCTGGGCAGCGCAAGCTATCCCGAAGACGCGCAGGAGCTGACCGACCTGCTGGCGTGCGCCGATGCCCGCATGTACGCGGTCAAGCTGCGCCAGCACGCCGCCGCGTCGCTGCGCACGCACATGCCCGCAGAGGCAACGAAGCCGGACCGCACGGCTCTGGAGGCTTGATTCGGAGCCGCGCCGGCGCGGCCAGCCGCGCCGCGCTCAGCCGGTGCCGGCGGCGCATTGCAGGATCGCGACGAAATGGCATGCGGTTCCTGCGAGCACGAACAGATGCCAGACGAAATGCGTGTAGCGCCAACGTTCGTCCAGCATGAAAAAAACTGCGCCGATGGTGTAGGCGGCGCCGCCGGCGAACAGCCAAGCCAGGCCGCTGGCCGGCAACGCGTGCCACAGCGGCACGATGGCGATCAGCACGATCCAGCCGAGCGCCAGGTACAGCAGCGTCGACAGCCGCGGGAAGCGGCCCGGCCCCAGCGCCTTGAACAGCAGCCCGAGCAGCGCCAGCGACCAGACCAGGCCGAACAGCGTCCAGCCCCACGCGCCGCGCAGCACGGTCAGGGTGAACGGCGTGTAGCTGCCGGCAATGAACAGGTAGATGCTGGCGTGGTCCGCCCAGCGCAGCACCGCCTTGGCACCCGGGCGCGACACCGCGTGGTACAGCGTCGAGCTCAGGTACAGCAGCAAGGCGGTGGCGCCGAACAGCGCTGCGCCGACGGTCGCCGCGGCGCCGTGCGCATGGACCAGCAGGATCGGCAGCGCGGCGGCGCTCAGTGCCACGCCGAGGCCGTGGCTGATGCTGTTGGCGATTTCCTCGCCGGGGGATTGCAGCGCGGCGGCGCGCGCCGGAGTCATGCGTTCGGTCATCGCGAGTGCGGAAGTGAAAGGCCGAAGCTGCATTGTCGCATCGCCCGGGGAACAGCGCGTGCGGCGCTGACGCGCAGTTGTGCGCGACATTGCCGCCGCGTGCACGCGCGCTGCGCCTGCCTGGCGCGACACTGGAGCCAGCGCTGGGTTGCGCTGGAACCGGGGAAATAGCATGCATCGAACAAGCTGGAATCGTGCGAGCTGGGCAGGCACCGCACTGCTGTCTGCGGCGCTCGCCGTGGCGCCGCCGGCGCACGCCGAGAATGGCGGCTTCTCGACCGCGACCGTCGCCGCAATCGACCACGCCAACTGGATGTCGCGCATCGCCGGAGACACGCCGTTGCGCGATCTGTCGATTCCGGGAACGCACGATACGGCGACCGGAATTCTGGGTAGTTTCGGCACCGAAATCGTGCGCACCCAGAGCATGTCGCTGCAGCAGCAACTCGACGCCGGAGTGCGTGCTCTGGACATCCGCTGCTGGCTCGAACATGACACCTTCCAGATGCACCACGGAATCGTCGATCTCGACCAGAACTTCGGCCAGGTGCTCGACATCGTGCACACCTTCCTGCTCGAACACCCGGGCGAGACCATCCTGATGCGCGTCAAGCAGGAGGGCGACGGGGGGGACAACACCGAATCATTCGCCCGGGTCTTCGCACGCTATGCCGAAGTCGAGGGCGCCGACCTGTTCTGGAAGCCGACGACGGAAAATCCGACCCTGCACGACGTGCGGGGAAAAGTCGTCGTGATGCAGGATTTCGGTGCACCCGACCGCTGGGGCCTCAATTACGACGGCTTCGATATCGAGGACACGTACGCCGTGCGCACCAACTGGGACCTCTACAACAAGTGGACCCTGGTTCGCGCCCACCTGGAACGCGCGCGCAAGCTCGAGGGGTCGAATTTCTTCGTCACCTACCTGTCGGCGGCGGGGGGCTCGTTCCCGTACTTCGTCGCTGGAGGTCGGGTGTGGGCGTCGGACAGTGCGCCCCACCTTTCGACCGGCCTGGTCACCCCGTTCTTCAAGAGCAAATATCCCGATTTCCCGCGTGCCGGCTGCCTCGGCTCGGTGTGTTCGATCATGTTCGAGGGAACCAACGAGCTGGTCGTCGACAAGATCCTCAACACCGACCCGCCTCCGTTCGTCGGCATGGTGATGGCCGACTTCCCGGGCCCGGAGCTGATCGATCGCATCATCCTCGCCAACCGCCGCTTCGACAAATCCTGACGGCCTGGACGCTTGCGATTCGTGTGTGCGACTCGCGCAGGTCGCACGCGCCGACGCCGAATGTGGGACACTATTTGGCGTGCCGTCGATCGTGACGGTGTGGAAGGAAATCCTGTTCATGAAAGCATTGCGCATTCTCGTGGCATCGTTCGCGTTGCTGGCGCTGCTGGGCGCCGGCGCGCGCGCGGCGGCGCTGCCGACGATCCACGACGTCTATACCGCTGCGGCCAGCGGCAATCTGCAGCTGGCACGCCAGGAAGTCGACCAGGTTCTGGCCGCCTATCCGAACTCGGCCAAGGCGCACTATGTGCATGCGCGCGTGCTCGCGCTGGGCGGGCAGTGGGCCGGCGCCAGTGCCGAACTGGCGCGCGCGCAGCAGCTCGATCCGGGGCTGTCGTTCGAGAACCGCGCGCAGCTGACGGCGTTCGAGCGCCAGCTCGCCGCCCACGGCGCCGCGCCGCGCGCGACCGGCAGGCCGAGGTCGGGCTGGTTGATGCCGCTGGCCGGGTTGCTGGTGCTGCTGGCGTTGATCCTGCTGTTCGCCGTGTACCGCGCGTCGCGCCGCCCGGTGGTGCAGACGCTGCCACCGAACTGGCCCAACGCGGCGCCACCGCAAGGACCGTATCCGCAGGGGCCGTATCCACAGGGGCCATATCCGCAGGGGCCATATCCGCAGGGGCCGTATCCGCAGCCTGGCTACGCGCCGCGCAGCGGCGGCGGCTTGCTCGGCGCGGTCGGCACCGGGCTCGGCATGGGTGCCGGTTTTGCCGCCGGAGAAATGCTGGTCGACAAGCTGCTCGACGGCGGTGGTGCGCGGGGCGCTGGCGGTCCGTTCATCGGCGATGCGCAGGCCGCGCAGCCGCCGCTGGACCCCGACTTCGGCATCAACGACGCAAGCAGCTGGACCGACGACTCCAGCGGCGGCTGGGGCGACGACGGCGGCGATTCGAATTCGTGGACCTGAACCGGGCGGCTCAGGCGCGCAGAGCAGCCGCGGCGATGTCCAGCGCGCGCAGCCGCGCGTCGACATCGAACACGTCGCAGGTCAGCATGAATTCGTCTGCCGCGGTGGCCTCGTGCAGCGCGGCGAAGCCGCGGCGCACCGTGTCGGTGCCGCCGATCACCGCCGCGCCGAGGAAGTCGGCGATCACCGCGCGCTGCTGCGCGTCGAGCTGATCGATGAAACCGGGGCGCGGCGGCTGCAGCCGCGCGCGCCGGCCGCTGACGATGCCCAGCACGCGCTGGAACAGGCTGCTGGCCAGAAGTTGCGCCTGCGCGTCGTCTTCGGCCGCCACCAGCGGCACGCCGATGACCGTGTAGGGTCGTTCGAGTTCCGGGGACGGCGTGAACTCGCGCCGGTACAGCTCGAGGGCCGGGAGCAGCAGCCGCGGCGCGAAATGCGACGCGAACGCGTACGGCAGGCCGCGCTGCGCTGCCAGCCGGGCCGAGAACAGGCTCGAACCGAGCAGCCACACCGGAACCCGCGTGCCGGCGCCCGGTACCGCGACCAGCCGCTGGCCCGGTTCGGGTTCGTCGAGCAGCCGTTGCAGTTCCGCGACGTCGTGCGCAAAGTCGTCCTCGTGTTCCACGCGGCCGCGGCGCAGCGCGCGCATGGTCAGCGGGTCGGTGCCTGGAGCGCGTCCCAGGCCGAGATCGATGCGTCCCGGATACAGTTCGGCCAGCGTGCCGAAGGCTTCGGCGACGACCAGCGGGGCGTGGTTCGGCAGCATCACGCCGCCCGACCCCACGCGCATGCGCTGCGTGCTGCCGGCGATATGCCCGACCAGAACCGCGGTCGCCGAGCTGGCGATTCCTGGCATGTTGTGGTGCTCGGCAAGCCAGTAGCGGGTGAAGCCGAGCGCTTCGGCATGACGCGCCGTGCGCACCGCCACCGCCAGCGCGTCGCCAACGCTGCCGCCTTCGCGCACGGCGACCAGGTCGAGCATCGACAAACGCGTGTCCTGCAGAGATCCCATCGGTGCATTGTCGCCGGATTCCGCGCACGCTGCCGCGCGCCGTTCGCCGTCAGCTTGGCGTTGGCGGGCGTTGATCAAATTGGCCGCGCATTTGATATGGATCACGCAGTCCGGTGGCGACCCTAGCCCGTCGATCGAGCGGCAGGCGCTAAAACGCCGGGCACAAGAAGAGCCCCCGGCCGTTGCAGGGGGCCGCGGCGGCGATTCCCTCGTGAATTTTGTTTCGACAAGGAGTGTTCAATGAGCGCAGTGCTCGAACCGGCACATGCCCCGGCGCATGACGCCGCCCACGACCACCCGCACGGCTGGCGGCGTTGGCTGTTCTCGACGAACCACAAGGACATCGGAACGATGTACCTGGTGTACGCGCTGGTCATGCTGTTCGTCGGCGGCATTCTCGCCATGGGCATTCGCGCCGAACTGTTCGAGCCGGGAATCCAGTTCCTGAACCCGCAGCTGTTCCTCTCCTTCTCGACCATGCACGGCCTGATCATGATCTTCATGGCCGTGATGCCCGCGTTGACCGGGCTGGCCAACTGGATGATCCCGCTGCAGATCGGGGCGCCTGACATGGCCTTCCCGCGCATGAACAATCTCAGTTTCTGGCTGCTCATTCCTGCTGCACTCCTCGGGGTGGCGGCCTTTTTCATGCCTGGCGGCGCCCCCGACGTGGGGTGGACGCTGTACGCCCCGCTGACCATCCAGCAGGGCATCGGAATGGATCTCGTGATCTTCGCCGTGCACATCCTGGGCGCGTCGTCGATCATGGGGTCGATCAACATCATCGTCACCATCCTGAACATGCGCGCTCCGGGCATGACGCTGATGAAGATGCCGATGTTCGCTTGGACCTGGCTGATCACCGCGTACCTGCTGATCGCCATCATGCCGGTGCTCGCCGGCGCGGTCACCATGACGCTGACCGACCGCCACTTCGGCACCAGTTTCTTCAACGCCGCCGGCGGCGGCGACCCGGTCCTGTACCAGCACCTGTTCTGGTTCATGGGCCACCCCGAGGTCTATGTGCTGATCCTGCCGTCGTTCGGCATCATGAGCACGGTGGTGCCCACGTTCTCGCGCAAGCCGCTGTTCGGCTACAGCTCGATGGTCTACGCCACGGCGTCGATCGCGATCCTGTCGTTCATCGTTTGGGCGCACCACATGTTCACCGCCGGAATGCCGACCTTCGGCCAGCTGTTCTTCATGTACGCGACGATGCTGATCGCCGTTCCCACCGGGGTGAAGATCTTCAACTGGGTGGCGACCATGTACCGCGGCTCGCTGACCTTCGAGACGCCGATGATGTTCGCCATCGGCTTCATCATCGTGTTCCTGATCGGTGGCTTCACCGGCCTGGTGCTGGCGATGGCGCCGATCGACACCGAGGTGCACAACACCTACTACGTGGTCGCGCACTTCCACTACACGATGGTCGCCGGCGCGCTGTTCGCGATTTTCATGGCGTTCTACTACTGGTCGCCGAAGTGGACGGGGATCCGCTACAAGGAAAGCGCGGGCCAGGTGCATTTCTGGCTGTCGATGATCGGTTTCAACGTCACCTTTTTTCCGCAGTTCTTCCTCGGCATGGGCGGCATGGTGCGTCGCTACGCCGATTACCCGGTGCAGTTCACCGACTTCAATTCCATTTCGTCGATCGGCGCACTGATCTTCGGCCTGGCTCAGGTGTATTTCGCGTTCGCGGTCGTCATCCCGGTGTTGCGCGGGCAGGGCGAGCGCGCGCCGCAGCGGCCTTGGGACGGAGCGCACGGCCTGGAATGGGAAGTGCCGTCGCCGCCGCCGTTCCATACATTCGAGACGCCGCCCAAGCTCGACGCCACCGCCACGCGCGTGCTTGCCGACTGACGGCGCGGACGACGCGCACCGCATGTCGCGCGGCGCCTTGCGCGGTCCAGCCAGGGTGGCGTCGAGCGACCGCGCGGAGGACGAATCTTGAACGATCACGGCGGCAAGCAGCGTTGCTGGCTGTGCGCGCTTCGCCAGCGCTGTTCGTTGGCCGGCCTGCTGCGTGAGGCGGGTCTAGAGGCCGGCGTCGAGACCGATCTTGTCGAATACCCGGCGGGCACCGTGTTCCAGGTTCCGGCCGGGAAGGTCTGCGCATTGCGCAGCGGCGCCGTCAAGGTGCTTTGGGACGAAGCTCCGAAGCGCCCGCGGGTGATCGACTTCCGCTTTGCCGGCGAATTCGTCGGCCTCGATTCGAGCCTCGGAGTCGAAGACGACAAGCGCAGCTACGAAACGCTGCAGTGGACCCGGCTGTGCACCTTGCGCCAGGCGTCGGCAGGCGCGGAATTGCCGCCCGCGCTGCTCGCGGCCCGCCTGGCCGGCTCGATCATGCCGGTGTATGCGCACAACCGGATGATGCAGGCCGGCGCCCGCCAGCGCGTGGCCTGCTACCTGGTCCGCGCGCTCGATGCGCTGGAGCAGGGCGGCGGTTTGCGCCCCGGCCTGCTGCCGCCGGTGTCGCGTGCCGACATCGCCGAGTACCTTGGCTTGCGCGCCGAATCGGTCAGCCGTGCGCTGGGCCAGTTCCGTCAGGCGGGCTGGATCAGCGGCAAGGTCGACAGCATCGAGATCCTGCGCGCCGAACCGTTGCGCGCGCTGGTCGCCTCAGCGCGCTGAGCGCGCGCGCAGCGCGGGCAGCAGCAACGCACCGAGCACGACGAAGCCCAGTGCCGACCAGGTCGGCAGCGAGACTCCGAACACGTACGGAACGTCGGCGCAGAATCCGTCGGCGCGGAACATCCACGGCGCCCACTGCGTGATGGCCCAATGGTCGATGCGCACGGCCAGCGGGTCCAGACCGCAGGTCTGCAACGGGTGCCAGACCAGCCAGACGTGCTTGAGGGCGACGACGAGCCCGCCTGTGGCGCCGAGCAGTCCGACTGCGGCGGCGGCGCGCGAAGCCGGTCCCGGCCGCGCAATGCCCAGCGCGGCGGCCAGCGCGGCTCCGGCGAGCAGGATCAAGTAGCCGATGCGCTGCAGCACGCACAACGGGCACGGCGCATTGCCCAGGTGCTGCTGCCAAAGCGCTGCGCCGAGGACGGCGATGCAGCCGAGCGCGGAGACCAGCGCCAGGCGCGACGCGGGAAGCGAGGAATGGTTCGACAGGGACATGACGACGCGCGGTGTGACCGCAACGAAGGGGAAACGAGCCAGTCGCCTAGAATAGCAGGCTCGGGGCGTAGCGCAGTCTGGTAGCGCATCTGCTTTGGGAGCAGAGGGTCGGAGGTTCTTATGTACGGCGCGTCCGTTTGCATCTTACGGCGACGACACCGCACGGTCTCTTCCGTTCCGAAGATGGTAGAGTGGAAGGCTTCGGGGTGTAGCGCAGTCCGGTAGCGCAATGCGTTTGGGACGCATGGGTCGCGGGTTCGAATCCTGCCACCCCGACCAGTTTTCCCTCTGAGGAGCAGTGCCGACAGGCGCTTAGACAAGACCCTGCGGCGGCGTCTCCTGGCAAGGCCGGCGCGCGCTTCGTAAGGGTCGGTGCACGCTGCGCGAGTGCAACTTTGAAGCTGCGGAGCAACGCTTCCCAAGTGCACATTTGGGGCGCGGGCAACTTTGTAGGCGCCCAGGTGCCGGCGGTGCGACACCTACCGTAGTGGGAGATGAGGGTCCCTCTTGCGCCTTGGTCGCAGCGAGGAGTAGCTCATCCATCTGGTCTACAGCCTGCGCTGTCTTCGTTGCGGTGTTCCTGCACGAGCGGCAATCTGTCTGGCCGCAGGAATTGAAGGGCGCGCTGCGACACTTAGGCGGCGTGCCCCATGATCTGCGGATCGACAACGCCGGAAGCCTTGTCAACGCCCATGATGCCCAGACTCGCTAGGTCCGGTTCAATGACCGCTTCCATGCCTTCTTTCGCTACTGGTGTGCCGGAAGCCCCGGGTTTAATGCGCCAGGTCTATGCAACCGGATGCGGCCAGACCTGTTTTGCGACGGAGAACAAGTCGTGCGCCCGGTCGCGAATGCACCCTTCGTCCCACACAGCACCGGCCTGGGTGAACTGTGGCCGCTGAAAGTAGGCGTTCAACGCCAGCAGACTCTTAGTGATCTCGGGGCGCTTGACGTCGAATCTCGAGTTGCTGAGCGACGGGTTCAGCTTGGCCGTCAGTAGGGTGAGGTTGCCGATGTTATGCAGCAGCAGGTTGCGCACCATCACGGCCGTCTCGTCGCCAGGTGAGGACCAGTGCGCCTCCCACGCCACAGGCAGCACGTGCTCCACGTGCAGTGCTGCGCTCGGCAGAACGTCCGACTCGTGATGCACGTCGTTCCGGCTCCCCAGTTCCAGAGCTTCGAGCAGCATCTTCGTCTTGGCGGTGCGCAGCGCCTTGTAGGTGTTGAACTCCAGCCAAGCCTTCTGGAACGTGGCGTCGTCGGGCCAGTCCTGCGTCTCGCCCCCCGACAGACTCCTCAGGTGGTCGGTCACCAGCGCCGCTGACGGTGCCTCGGCCTCACTAAGGCGCTTGAGCAGACCCGGAAAGATGCGGTTGTAGGCCTTGGTGGGGCGGCCGCACACAGCACGCCTCACCAGGTAGGATTCCAGCACTGTTAGGCAGCCAAAGAACTCCTCGCTACTGCAGCCCAATCGCTCGGCCAGGAACAGCACTACGGGCGTGACGGTGGTGCTGTCCAGCACGCGCAGGTTGTGCGCGAAGCGGCCCAGTCTCGTACGGCGATCCGGCAGCACCATGGAATGGAACACGGTCGCCGCCCGCTTCAAGCGGGCTAGCTCCAGATCCACATCTCTCTTGCCAGCTAGCCACCACTGCTTGAACTCCTCGAACACATGATCGAGCTTCACGTCGTTCATCGTCCGCATCGAAACGTAGTGGTACAGCAGCGTGTCTAGCCGGGTGTTGGTGAGTCGACCTTGTCGTTCATCGACCTTCCAGAATAGCTTGCTCTTGCTGACCGCGCCCTTCTCGGCCGGCGCTTCGTCGAAGTCGCGCCAGTGCTGGTCGTACAGCGTTGCGGCCGAGGCGTTTTTGCGTGTGGCCTCCAGGAAAACGAAGTTGCGCACGAGGTCGGCCGGGGTCAGCCGCTCGCCACGGTCGTTAAGCGACTCGAAGATCACCTGAGCATCATCGTCCGTGCCCAGGCGCAATTCGATCAACTGGACGTACTCGGTCAGCGTGCTGGTCAGAAGCTGAACCCGCTCAGGCAAGATCGGCAACTCGTGTCGCGGTAGCGTGGGTGCCGTCTCGTGGCGGATCTCCCCAGTCCATCGCGCAGCTAGCGTCCGGTCGACATCGTGGCCCGTCTCCCGCAGCACGTCGTCGAGAAGAGCTTCCAGGCTGCCTTTTGCGGACGGTTCGACCTCATCGAAGTCCACACCCCGCAGGAATAGGCTGATCACGCCGTAAAAGTACATGTAGGCCTCGACCAGCAGCGGCCTAGGCACGCGTTTTTTGCTCTTGCCGTGGCCTGGGGTAGCCACTGGATACGCCTGGCATACCGCTTCGAAAGAACGGGCCTCCACCAGATCGGTCATCTCCTTGCGCCCGGCGTTGGTGGGCCACACCTTGTAGCGGGCGTGCGACGCCCGGTAGCTGCCCGCATTGGCGGTATATGTGTCCATGCACTGGCGCAGGAACGTGTCGTCCAAGCCCGCTACGGCGTCGCGGAAGGCCAGCGCCAGCAGCTGCGTGGTGGTCATGCGCTGCTGGCCGTCAATCACCTCTGCCGTGGTTGGCTCGCCAATGGCGCCAGCGCGATGTTCGGTAACGATCACCGTACCCAGGAAGTGTCGGCGCGGCTGCCGAGCAAGATGAGGTGCGCCCTGGGCCTCAGCGGTTTGTCGAACGGCCTCGTAACGCTCGAGCTCACGGGCCCGGTCGACGATGTCAGCCCACAACGGTTGGATCTGCCGCTCTACCGTCCATACGTAGCCCCGCTGGAAAATGGGCACCAAGTACTGCAAGGGCTGGCCGAACATCGCCAGCGGTGAAGTCTTATTCGGCTGCATAGGTGGCGAGTTTGGAACCTAGGGTTTTCAGGTTGATGACCATGCCAGTCCATCATAGGCGGATTGGCACCGATGCTTACCTCAGCGGTCACTTGCTCGCTAAAGTCGACCGGCAGAAGACAGCCTGTAGCGGTCCCTGGTCAGGACGGACCCAGTGACGGCAATGGTTTAGGTTTGTCCGATGCCTGCCCGCGCGCGCAGGCGAGCTCACGCAGTCCATGGTGTGAGGGGAGGCGTTGGACAAAGCTCCAGGGAGGAAACCGCGGCGCGTGTGGCAGCCGTGGTCGAAGCCGATGCCGCTATGGGGATTGTGGCGGCGAGTCGGTGGCCAGCAGCGCTGATCGCGACGGATCACGC
>JAJZEB010000036.1 GCA_021805805.1 Pseudomonadota bacterium
CAAGCGGCGAGGCGGGTGGGGACCTACCCAGCTCTGAGCGGGCGCGGGCGCGCCGGGTCATTCCGAGCCGCTTGCAAGCGGCGAGGCGGGTGGGGACCTACCCGGCTCTGAGCGGGCGCGGGCGCGCCGGGTCATTCCGAGCCGCTTGCAAGCGGCGAGGCGGGTGGGGGCCTACCCGGCTCTGAGCGGGCGCGGGCGCGCCGGGTCATTCCGAGCCGCTTGCAAGCGGCGAGTCGGGTGGGGACCTACCCGGCTCTGAGCGGGCGCGGGCGCGCCGGGTCATTCAGGACGCCGGTCTTTCTGTTCCAGATCAAACCCGTCTCATCCCTGCGGCCCCATACTGAGCCGGATTTGCGCCTCGCGCGCGGCGCGCAGGAACCGCAACTCGACCCATGGGCAAGACCACGGAACACTGGACGCGCCGCGTGACCGCGGCGATCGGGCTCGACGATGTGCTGGCCTTGCCGCGTCGACAGCTTTGGCTGCTGTCGCTGCCCCTGCTGCTGATCGGCGCCTGGGGTCCGTGGGCGGAGTATGGTCGCTGGCGCCAGGCGAACGCGCGCGCGGCACAGCAGGCCGGGGACGCCGCGCGCAAACTCGCCACCCAGGCGGCCGAAAGACTGCAGGAGCAGATCGACACCCTGCGACTGGCCGCGGCCACGCTGCAGGACGCGCGCGCGCAGCTCCCGCTCGCACAGGCGATGCAGCGCCTGCGCGACGATCTGACGCGCGCGCGCGGAATCGCCGCGTTCGGCCTCGTGTCGCCCGATGGAAAGACCCTGCAGTGGATCGACCAGCGTGGCGTGCATATCGGCGCGCCAACCGCCGCGGCGCGCTTCAGCACCCTGGCCGCACACCCGGGGCTCATGCTCGGTCCGCAGATCCGGAGTCGGGACGGGGCGCACGACCTGCTGTTGCGCCTGCGCCTGCGCGGCGCGCGCGCAGGCTTCGAACTCGGCGCTGCGGTTCCGACGACCTCGCTGCTCGCGGGGGCACCCGGGGCACCGTGGTCGGCACGACTGGCCAGCGCCGACAGCACACCGGGTGTGGAAGACGGGTCCGGCGGCGTGTCGGCGCCCGTCCCGGGCTTCGCGTTGCGCGTGGCCCTGCGCTGGCCGCAGGCACTGGCGCGGCAGGCATACTGGCGCCAGGCGCCTCCGCGCTGGGGTTTCGAGCTCGCCACCATGCTGCTGCTGGCGGGCGTGGTCTGGCGCATCGCAGCCCTGCTGGGCGCGCAGCGCCGCCTGGCGGCGATGCAATCCACGCTGCTGGACAATGCCCTGGTCGGCATCGCGCTGGCCACCAACCGGCACGTGCTGCGCGCCAACCAGCGTTTCGCGCAAATGCTCGGCTACGCCGACGCCAGGCAGCTCGATGGGGCTTCGTTTCGCGTCGCATACGCCTCCGACGACGAATACAACCGCGTCGGCACGTCGTACGCGCAGCTGCGCGCCGAGGGCAGCGCGTTCGTCCAGGCCGTGCACATGCGGCGGCGCGACGGCAGCGTGCTGATCGCCGACCTGGCGGGCAAGATCGTCTCCGACGCGCGCACACGCGACGCCTCGACCACGGTGTGGGCGTTTCTCGATGTCACCGAGCGCCACACCATGCAGGCGCGCTTCGAGCACCTGGCGACGCACGATTCCATGACCGGGCTTCCCAACCGTCTGGCGCTCGAGCAACAGCTCGTGCAGGCGCTGGCCCGCGCCGAGCGCAACGGCGATGCACTGGCCGTCGGCGTCATCGACCTGGATGATTTCAAGCCGGTGAACGATCGCTGGGGGCACGAAGCCGGAGACGCGCTGTTGCAGCAGGTCGCGCAGCGCTTCAATTCCGTGCGGCGGCACAGCGACATGATCGCGCGGCTCGGTGGCGACGAATTCGCCATCGTGCTCGAAGGCCTCGATCCGCGCGGCGCGCGCGAGCAGCTCGGCGTGATCGCGCGGCGGCTGCACGGCGTCGTCGAGTCGCCGTTCGACCTGGGCGACGGTCATCGCGCCGAAGTCGGCATGACCATGGGGCTTGCGTTGTTTCCGGCCGATGCGGCGGACGGAGACGCGCTGCTGCGCCTGGCCGACGCGGCGATGTACCGCGCCAAGGCGAACAAGGCCAAACGCACGCAGTGGTGGCAGTGCAGCAGTGCGCCGAGCGACGCCGAGGCGCCCGAGGCACCGTTCGATCCGTATGGCGCCGACGCCCGCGCCTTGCTCGCCGGGGCGCAACCGGGCTTGCAGGCGATGTCGTCCGGATTCGTCGAGGATTTCTATTCCAGGCTCGGCGAAGCGCGCGTGACGGGGCCGATCCTGCACGCGCTCGGGCACAGCGACATGCGCGCGTTGCGCGCTGCGCAGGCCGCGCACCTGCGCTTCCTGCTCGACCCGTCGACCGACGCTGCGATGATCGCCCGGCGCGCCGAGCACCTCGGCCGCGCGCATGCTTTGGTCGGCATCGACGCGGCGACGATGGTCGAGTCGATGTCGCTGTACCGCGAGCTGTGCGCGGCGCATTTCCGCGCGCTGGCGCTTCCCACCCGCAGTCGGTACCACCTGACGCTGGCCATCGAGCGGCGCCTGCTCGACGACGTGCAGGCCGAGCTGCGCAGCCTGGAGCAGACCACGGGGCAGTACCAGAGCGCGATCGTCGCCCCGTTGCCGGCCCCGGGAGCGCTGTGGGCCGACGTCGCCGCCAGCGAGCTGGAACTGCTCACGGCATTGCCCGGAATGCTCGCCTGTGCGGCCCTGCGCCCCGATGTGCAGGGCGTGTTCCAGATCGAATCGCTGGCCGGACACGAACCTCTGGGCGCCTTGTTGCGCCAGACCATGCTCGCGCAGCCGCTGGAGGGCGCGCAGACGCAAGGAGGAAGTCTGGTCGCCACGGCGTGGCGCAGCGGGCGCATTGCACGCGGCGGCGAGGCGCTCGATGCCGCGGCCGCCGCCGGATTGCGCGACGCGCTGGCCGCGCACGGCGTGCGCAGCATGGCGGCGATTCCGGTCGCGCCCGACGCGCATCGCGCCGACATGGTCCTGCTCTTGCTCGGCGCGTTCCCGCGGCAGTTCGAAGCAGCGCCGATGGAACCGTTCCTGCAGGGCCTGCAACGCCGTTGGCGCGAGCTGCGCGCGACGCGGTTGCGGCGCCTGCCCAGTGCCGTGCTGCAGCGCGACCTTGCGCAGAGCTGGCGTGAACGCCTGTTCTCCGGCGGCCTGGAGATGCATGTGCAGCCGATCATCGATCTGCGCACGGGAGCGCTGCGCAAGGTCGAAGCGCTGGCAAGGTTGCGGCAGCCGGACGGGAGCCTGGTTTCTCCCGCCCTGTTCCTGCCGCTGCTGGGCAACGCCGAGCTCGATCGCCTGTTCAGGCTCGGGCTGCAGCAATCGCTGGGATTCGTGCGCGAATGGGACGATCAGGGGCTGAGCGTCGATCTGTCGGTGAACCTGCCGCCATCGACCTTGCTGGCTCCCGATTGCGCGCGCTGGATCGACGAGGCGCTGACGGCGAGCGCGGTTGCGCCGCAGCGGCTGGCGCTCGAACTGCTGGAATCGGATGCCTTCGACGATTCGACCCTGGTCGAAGCCATCGGACGCCTGCAGCCGCTCGGCGTGCGTTTGGCGATGGACGACCTCGGCGCGGGCTATTCGAGTCTCAAGCGGCTTTTCACGTTGCCGTTCGACACGCTGAAGGTCGATCAGGGCGTGACCGCGCAGTTGCGTGCGCAGCCGCTCGACACCCTGCGGCTGATCGCCACCCTGATCCAGGTCGGCCACGACATGCGGCGCGCCGTCGTCGTCGAGGGCCTGGAGGATTCCGGCATGGTCGAAGCCGCGCGCGAGCTCGGCGCGCAGCAGGGCCAGGGTTACGCCTGGTCGCTGCCATTGCCGGCTGCCGAGTTGCCGCGGTGGGCCGCGCGCTGGCGGCCGCAGGGTCTGCGCACGACTCCACGCACGCCGCTTGGACGCCTGGCGCGGCAACTGCGTCCGGCGCGACGCGACGCCCCGGCATCGGCGCTTCAGCAACTCGTGCGGCAGGTGGTCGAGGAGGGCGGCTCGACGCGCCAGCGTCCGCCCGCGGCGTAGCGGCGCTGCGCGGCGCAGCACGTCCGGGGCGCGCCCAAGCCACTGCGGTTATGCTGTGCGCCTGATGAACGACGATCCGAAACCCGAACCTTCCGCCATCGACGCGAGGGCCGACAGCGCATTCATGCGGCTTGCGCTCGACCAGGCGCACAATGCCTGGTTGCTCGGCGAGGTCCCGGTCGGCGCCGTGCTGGTTCGGGACGGCAGGGTCATCGCCACCGGATACAACCGCCCGATCGGCGACAGCGACCCGACCGCGCACGCCGAGATCGTCGCCCTGCGCCAGGGCGCAGCGCTGGCCGGCAATTACCGCCTGCCCGGCTGCACGCTGTATGTGACGCTCGAACCGTGCGCCATGTGCGCGATGGCGCTGCTGCACGCTCGCGTGCAGCGGGTGGTGTTCGGCGCGCGCGACCCCAAGACAGGGGCCGCCGGCAGCGTGATCGACCTGTTCGCCGAAACCAGGCTGAACCATCACTGCCAGATCAGCGCCGAAGTCGAGGCTCGGGCCTGCGCCGAGCTGTTGCAGGAATTCTTTCGCGCGCGCCGGCGTCAGGCCCGCCTCGAGTGCGGATCCGGCTCGGCGGCGCCGGGAATCCATTCGTCATGACTGCGCCAACCGCGTTGCGGCTGTTGTCGCCGTCGGGCGCGTTGCCCGAACCGCAGCGCCTGGCGCGCGCGGTCGATCGGCTGCGTGGCCTTGGGTTCGCGGTCAGCGTCGACGGCCACGCGTTGCGTCGCGACCAGCGTTTCGCGGGCAGCGACGCGCAGCGCTTGCAGGCGCTGCATCGCTGCGCCCGCGCGCGCGCCGCGGTGGTCATGGCCACGCGCGGTGGCTATGGTCTGAGCCGGCTGCTGCACCGCATCGACTACGCGCTGCTGGGGCAGGCGATCGGGCAGCGCGGGCAATGCTGGGTCGGGCACAGCGATTTCACGGCGCTGCAGCTCGCGCTTCTGGCGCGCTGCGGAGCGGTGACCTGGAGCGGGCCGATGGCCGACTACGACTTCGGCGGCGACACCGTCGATTCGATCACCGCGGACAGCTTCGCCGACGCGGTCCATGGTCGCCAGGAAGCGGTCGGCTTTGCCTGCGGCGACGCCCCGCGCGGGCTCGATGTGCAAGGCGTGCTGTGGGGGGGCAATCTGGCCATGCTGTGCAGCGTCGTCGGCACCCCGTACCTGCCGCAGGTCGACGGCGTGCTGTTCGTCGAGGACGTCGGCGAGCACCCGTACGCGATCGAGCGCATGTTCACCCAATTGCTGCACGCCGGAATCGCACAGCGCCAGCGCGCGGTCGTTGTGGGCAGCTTCACCGGCTACCGGCTGGGCCCGCACGACGCCGGCTACGACCTTGCGGCCGCGCTCGACTGGTTGCGCGCGCAGTTGCGTCGATACCGGGTCCCGGTGCTCAGCGGCCTGCCGTTCGGCCATCAGCGCACCAAGCTGACCTTGCCGCACGGCGCGCCCTGCCGGCTGGTTCGCGACGGCGGCGAAGTGTTCATGATCTTCGATTCGCACTGAGCGACGCCCACGGGAACGCTTGCGGGCGCCGGATCTGCCACGCCACCGCGTGCGCCGCGCCGATCAGGCCGCCAGCTGAGGCTCGGATTCGCGGCCGAAATGCGCGAGCAGGGCGGGGACGTCGATGATCAGCGCCACCAGTCCATTGCCCAGAATCGTCGATCCGCCGATTCCGCGCAGGTGCGCGAAAAGCGCGCCCAGCGGCTTGATCACCGTCTGGTATTCGCCGAGCAGTCGGTCGACGACGAGTCCGGCGCGCTGTCCCGCAGCGTGCACCACGACCACGTTGCGCCGCGACGGCGGCTCGCCTTCGCCACCCAGCGCAGCGCGCAGGTCGAGCAGCGGAAGCACCTCGCCGCGCAGATTGATGTAGCTGCCGCGCGTGCCTTGCTCGACCGGAAGCTGCAGGCACTCGACGACGGCGTCCAGCGGCAGCACGTACGTCCGCCCCGCGCTCTCGACCATGAAACCGTCGATGATCGCCAGCGTCAGCGGCAGGCGCAATCGGATCGCGGTTCCCTGGCCCGGCTTGCTGTCGATGTCGATGGAGCCGCGGATGGCGTCGATATTGCGGCGTACCACGTCCATTCCGACCCCACGCCCGGAAAGGTCCGTGATCTTGTCTGCGGTCGAGAAACCCGGTTCGAAAATCAGCTGCCAGACGTCGGCGTCGCTCATGTCGGCGGCATGCTCGGAATCGATCAGCCCGCGCTCGATGGCTTTGGCCACGATGCGCTCGCGGCTGAGTCCGCCGCCATCGTCGGCGACCTCGATGACGATCGACCCGGCATCGTGCCCGGCGCTCAGGCGCAAGGTTCCCTGCGCAGGCTTGCCGGCGGCCAGGCGCGCCTGCGCCGGCTCGAGGCCGTGGTCCATCGCGTTGCGCACGAGGTGCATCAACGGGTCGGCGATCGATTCGACCATCGACTTGTCCAGTTCGGTGTCGGCGCCCTGGATCTGCAGCGCGATGTCCTTGCCCAGCTCGCGCGCGGTGTCGCGCACCACGCGCTGGAAGCGGGCGAATGTTTCCCCGATTTCGACCATGCGCAGCTTCAGTGCCCGCTCGCGGATCTCCTCGACCAGCCGCGTGACCTGCGCGGCAGCCTCGACCTGCGCCCCGGACTGCGCCTGAAGCGCATTGCCTGCGCTGGCGATGACCAGCTCTCCGACCAGGTTGATCAGCACGTCGAGCTTGTCGGCGGCCACGCGCAACATCTGGTTCTCGCGCGCTCGCTTGTCCTTGACCTGGCGCTGCTTGTCCAGCGCGGCGCGAACGATCGGTTCGGGCGTCTTGTCCTCGCGCGCGAGGATCTCGCCCAGCGGCTCGCGACTTCCGACGGCCTCGGCCTGCTGCTGTTCGTTCAGCGCCGCGGCCAGTTCATGCGGCGTGAGGGTACCGACCTGGACCAGGATTTCGCCCAGGCGAAGATCGTCCTCAGGTAGTTCGTGGATCAGTTCGACGTAGTCGGCGACGCGGCTGTGCGCCGGCAGGATGCGGATCCGCGCATCGTCGCGGACGAACTCGAACACGTCCTCGATCTGCTGCTTGGTCGCTTCGCTGCGGAAATTGATCTCGTGGCCGAGGTAGCAGGCTTCGGCATCCATCTCGCCCAGCGCAGGCAAGGCATCGCTGACCGTGGTCAGGTCGACGATGTCGCCGAGGCTGCGCAGATAGCGGATGAACGCCATCGGGTCCATGCCGTTGCGCAGGCTGTCGCGACCGAAGCGAAGCGAAATGTGCCAGGTTCCGGTTTGCGCCGACTCGGGTGGAAGCACCGTGACCCGATCGGGCTCGACCGCCTCAGCCACCACCGCCACGGCAGGAGCCGCCTGCGCCAGCAGCGCGTCGCCGGAGCCGGGCGCGGCGGCGCGCTGCAACCGGCTGGCCAATTGCTCGCCGCTGCGCTCGACCTGAGCGTCCGCAGTCTCGCCACGTGCGGCCAGCTCGACGAGCTGGGCAAGATGATCGCGTGCGTCGAGCAGCACGCTGATGACGTCGCTGGCGGGCTGCACGCTGCCGTCGCGCATCCGGTCGAGCAGAGTCTCCAGGTGGTGCGTGAAGCGCACGACCGTATCCAGCCCGAACAAACCGGCAGAGCCCTTGATGGTGTGCGCGGCGCGGAACAGCGCGTGCAACTCCTCCTCGTCGGCTCCGGCCTCGAGCTGCAGCAGCCCCTGTTCCATGGTGCCGAGCAATTCGCGTGCTTCGGCAATGAACGACTGCAGCGCCTGCAGCATCTGCTCTTCGAAGCTCATGACCCGTTGCCCTCGCGTTGCGCAGCGCCGAATTCGACCACCGGGTCGCCGAAAAAGCCCTGCAGCCTGCACAGTGCCAGCACGTCGAGCACTGCAGGACTGTGCGCGTGCATCCGCAACGTACCTTTGGCGGCCACTGCAGCGGTCTTGGCGGCCATCAGCACCTGCAGCCCGGCGCTGTCCAGATCCTCGACTGCCGACATGTCCAGGTCGATCGCGGCGTGGCGCTGCAACGCGTCGTACAGCGCTGCACGCAGCGACTCGGCGCCGTAGATGTCGACTGCTCCGCTGAGCGCGATGCTGCACCTCGCCCCGTCTTCACGCACCGCAATGTCCATGTCGGGATTCCTCGCTCAGGGCGCGATCAGCTTGGAGACCGCGGCCAGCATCTGTGCCGGCTGGAACGGTTTGACGACCCAGGCGCGCGCGCCGGCTGCCTGGCCCTGCGCCTTTTTCTCTTCCTGGCTTTCGGTCGTCAGCATGATGATCGGCGTGAATTTGTAATCGGGATTGGTCTTGACCGATTTCACCAGCGTGATTCCATCCATGTTCGGCATGTTAACGTCGCTGATAATCAGGTGGATCTTGCGCCCGTCGAGCTTGGTCAGCGCGTCCACGCCATCACACGCTTCGATCACTTCATAGCCAGCGCCCGATAGCGAAAGCTTGACGACCTGGCGAAGCGAGGCCGAATCATCGACGATCAATATGGTTTTCGACATGGTTTTGCTGAACAGCGATCAAAAGAAAGTGATTTCCCCGGCCGCGTCACCGCCTCCGGATTCCAGGCCCGGGTGGTTGCGTCGCTGTTCCTCGGTGGTGTAGCCGGCGGCCACACCGCGCATGAAGTCGCTGGTTGCGATTGCATGTTCAGGATCGATCAGCGACGCGGCAACCTCGTTGGCCAGGGCCGCCAGACTGTCGTTGGCATGGACCAGGATCTGATTGACGCGATCCCCGAACTGTAGCGCGACAATGACCTGCGCGATCTCGCTGCGTGCGCGCTCGCCTTCGCTGCGCAGGATCGACGCCGATTCGCCTTGCGCCAGCGCCAGCGCCTGCAGCCGCTCGAGCACCCGGCGCAATGTCGTTTCGGCGGATTCGAAGGTCGCGCGTTCCTCGACTCCGGAACGTGCCGCGCCGTCGGCCATGCCGCGGATCTCGGTGGTGATCGCGCCGACACGCTCATTCATCTCCCGACTGGTTTCGCGCGACTGCGCCGAGAGCTTGCGCACCTCTTCGGCGACGATCGAGAAACCGCGCCCGTGCGGGCCGGCGCGCGATGCCTCGATGGTCGCGTTGAGCGCCAGCAAATCGGTCTTCGCCGCAAGCTGCGCGACCCGATCGACCATGGTGCGCAACGCGCTGGCATGCGTCGTGACGACCTGGACCTGTTTGACCGCAGCGTCGCGTCGGCTGAACACGTCGCGCAACATCGCGACCACCTGATGCAACTCGTCGCGGCTGGCATCGAAGATCGCGTTCATTCCACCGGTGCCATCGCCGGCGGCCTGCGTCGACGTGCGCACAGCATTCTCCAGGCTGCCGTAAAGCGTCGCGAAACGCTGGCTCAGGTCGAGAACCCCGGCCTCCATCTGCGTGCGGGCGCTTTCAAACTGCTGATTCAACAGCGTCAGAGCGTCCTGGCACAGTCGCAGCTGCGTTTCCCAGGCATCCTGGGCCGAGTCGTCGGGCCGGATCATCGGTTGCGCGCTCATGCCGGGACTCCGGTGTGGCTGCGTGCATGCGCAAGTGCCTTGCGCAGCGCGCCGGACAGCTCATCGCCGTCGAATTTGGCCACGTAGCCTTCGGCGCCGACGCCGCGGGCGTGGTCTTCGTTGGCCTGGCCGGTCAGCGACGAATGGATGACCACGGGAATGTGCCTGAATCGGGCATCGCCCTTGATCGTCTTGGTCAATGTGAATCCGTCCATTTCCGGCATTTCCAGGTCCGTCAGCACGGCGGCGACCTTGTCGGTCACGTCGACGCCTTCGGCTTGCGCATCACGCGCCATATTCTGCAGCTTAGCCCAGGCTTCGTTGCCTGTCTTGGTCATCACGTACGGCGCGCCCAGCGCCTGCAGCACTTTCTCGATCTGGCTGCGCGCGACGAAGGAGTCGTCGGCGGCCAGGATCACGCTGCCCGGCGGCAGCTGCAGCGGCAGTCCCAGCCGACTTGCGTTCGCCTCGGGCACCCGCGACGGCAGCACGTCGCGCAGCACCTTTTCCACGTCGAGCACCAGCGCCAGGCGGCTTGTGTCGCTGTCGGCGTCCAGCCGCGCGATGCTCGTGACCATGCTGCCGACCGCGCTGGCCTCGGCCGAAAGCACCCGGTTCCAGTCCAGGCGCGTGATCTCCTCGACCTGCTCGACCGCGAAGCCCTGCACCGAGCGCTCATATTCGGTGACGATGAGGATGTTCAGCGCCGGCGCCTTGCAGCCGACGACCGAAGGCAGATCGATCACCGGCACGATCTGGCCGCGGATGTCGGCCACGCCCAGCACATGCTGCGGCGCTCCCGGCATGGCATTGATCGGAGGCATGACCAGCGCCTCGCGCACCTTGAACACGTTGATGCCGAAGATCTCGCGGCGGCCGCCCGCCTCCTCGCCGAGCCGGAACAGCAACAACTCGAACTTGTTGGTTCCGGCCAGACGCGAACGCTCATCGACTTCCTGCAACACGCTGGACATGAAATGGACTCCTGAAAACGGATGCTCGGGTGAATCGGGCAGGGCGCGTTCCGGCCGGTGTGCCGTGACGCGACAGACCCACTGCTTGCTGGCAATAACGACGCGCACGCAGCCGGGTTGAAGCCCGCGGCGCAGATCAGGCATGTCAAGATGTATCTTTGCGAAACATCTGTGCACCGATCGACCTGCCTCAGCCGCGCGCGCGGCGCCCGGCCGCTAACATGCGCGCAAGGATGCAAGCAGATCACGACAATCCGACCGAACTCGCGCGATCCGCGCTGCGCAGCCTTGCCGAGCAGGGTGTCGCGCCGACGCCGCAGCATTTTCGCCGCGCGTATTTCGCGCAGACGCAGCGCGGTGCCGCGCTGAGCGCCGGAGCGCTGTTGCGGCGGCTCGAACGCCTGCCGCTGGCGCGTTCTCCGGCGTGGCCGCAATTGCGCGAGGCGCTGGCCAGCGAGCACTGGGAGCTGGCGCTCGACCTCATGGCCGGGTTGCTGCTCGACAGCCAGGCGGCCGAAGCGGCGCCGGCTCCGCTCGGCGCCGCAGTCGGCGCTTTCGTGCGCGAGTGGTCGCGCTCGCAGGTCAGTCTCAGCCACTTGAACAAATTGCAGGCACTGCAAGCCATCGAGTCGACGCGCGATCACGCCGCGCTGCTGCGTCTGCTCCAGGAGACCACGTCGCGCTGGGCCGCGCTTGCCGACCGCGCCGTGGCTGCCGGCGAGACACCCGCCGCGGCGCTGGGCGCGAGCACCGAGCCGTGGCGCAGGGCCTGGGCCGATGCTTTGCGCATGGTCGAGCACAGCTATGCGGACGCGCCGCAAGTACGCGCGCAGGCCGAAGAGCTGCTGCGGCAGGCCGCCGATCTGGAAGCTTCGGCTGAGCGCCTGCAGGCGCCTGCGCGCGCGCTGTGGGCGGCCTGCGAGAACTGGCACCAGATGGCAGCGCAGGCGCGCGCGCGCCTGCTCGATGTGATGCGGGTGCTGCTCGACAACGTTTCCGAACTGTTCGATCCCGCGCACTGGCTGCAGGCGCGGATCGGCGCGCTGCGCGAATTGCTGCGCGATCCCGCGGACGTGCCAAGGCTTGAACTGGCGGTCGCGCAGCTCAAGGACCTGCTGTTCCGCCAGGGCGTGCTGGCGCGCGCCGAGGACGACGCGCGAGCGGTCGCGCGCGAGCTCGTCGACATGGTGGTGCGCAATCTGGGCACGTATGTCGAAGCCACCTCGCGCTACGGCGACGATCTGGTGCACGGCCTGCGCGCGCTCGACGATTCGGTCGACTGGGAGCGGGCCAAAACCGTGGTGCAGGGCATTCTCGCGACCAGTCGGCGCATGCTCGACGACACCCGGCAATTGCGCGCGTCGTTCGCCGAGGCGCAATCCAGGCTCGAGCAGGCGCATGCGCGCACGCGCAGCCTCGAGGCCGAGCTGCACAGCGTCAGCGAGTTGGTGCAGCTCGACCCTTTGACCGGCGCGCTGAACCGACGCGGCCTGGAAGCTGCATTCCGCAACGAGGTGGCTCGCGCGCAGCGGCAGGCAGACACCCTGTGCGTGGCCATGCTGGATCTGGACCATTTCAAGCGCATCAACGACACCTACGGCCACGACCTCGGCGACGCCGTGCTCAGGGAACTGGTGCGCGTCGCACGCACCGAGTTGCGGCCCAGCGACGCGGTGGCCAGGCTCGGCGGCGAGGAATTCATGCTGTTGCTGCCCGGAGCTTCGCTGGAACAGGCCAGCCAGACGGTCACCCGGCTCAAGCAGCGTTTCGGCGCCATCCGCTTCGCGCACGCGCGCAATCCGGCCGGAGTGCAGGTCGCGTTCAGCGCCGGACTGGCGCGCTGGCTGCCAGACGAGGGACTCGACGCAATCTATGTCCGTGCCGACCAGGCTTTGCTGCAAGCCAAGCGCGCCGGCCGCGACCGAGTCGAGCTGGCCGACAGCGATTGACCGCGCCGGCCCGGCGCGTGGTCCCTGGATAATTTTACATAACGCAAATATGCTCCGATCGAGCGGGCCGTGCATGCGCGCTCGGGCGCCGGGTCACCAATTCCCGGGTTTGCGGCCGTTCATCGCCGCCCCCAGCGCATCGGCCACCGCGCGGTGGCCACGGCGCAATGCCAGATCGATCGCGCGGTAGCCCATCGCGTTGCGCCGTCGCGGATCGGCGCCCGCCGCCAGCAGCACCCGCACCGTGCCCAGATGCCCGAAATATGCCGCCATCATCAGCGGCGTGGTGCCGTTGGGCGCCGGCGCGTCGACGCGCGCCCCGTGCTTGATCAGCAAGCGAGCGATCGCCGCGTGGCCGTCGGTGGCCGCGTACGCCAGCGGCGTCCAGCCCGGTTTGTCGACCGACGCGCCTTCGTCGATCATCTGGCGCACCAGCGCGTCGTCGCCATGCAGACACGCGAGCATCAGCGCATTGTCGCCGGCGCGGTTCGCCGCATCGACATCGATTCCCGCGCTGTCGAGCAGCAAC
Organism: Pseudomonadota bacterium; assembly: GCA_021805805.1. GTDB lineage: Bacteria > Pseudomonadota > Gammaproteobacteria > Burkholderiales > Burkholderiaceae_C > Thiomonas_A. The sequence continues at coordinate 13,018 of JAJZEB010000036.1, forward strand.
TGAACCACCTTGTCGGCGTGGTCGCGGACCGCGACCAGCAGCGCCGGATCGCCGTGCGCGTCGCGTGCGTTGACGTCGAAGCCGCGCGCCAGCAGTGCATGCACGGCGCCCGCATCGTCGACCTTGACGGCGCGGAAAAAGTCGGCGCGAGTTCCGGCATGGGCCGGGGCAAGGCTTGATGCGGCACTAAAAACTGCAATCAATACAAAAGCCTGTACTCGTTTTACGAGAAACGACTTCATGTCTCGTGCGGCGCCGCGACGGTGAAAAGGGTGTTGAAATTGCGCTCGGTGAAGGCTTCGACATCGGCCTCGTCGCAGCCGCGCAACTCGGCCAGGCAGCGCGCCACGTAGCGCGTGTAGCCGGGCTGATTGGTCTTGCCGCGAAACGGCACCGGCGCCAGGTACGGGCTATCGGTCTCGACCAGGATCCTATCGTCAGGTACTTTCTTTGCAATCTCGCGCAAGTCCGCGGCATTCTTGAAAGTCAGTATCCCCGAAAACGAAATGTAGAAACCGAGGTCGAGGGCTGCGCGCGCCACGTCCCAGGTCTCGGTGAAGCAATGCAGCACGCCGCGGCGCGCGCCCTGCTCGCGCAGGATCGACAAGGTATCGGCAGCCGCGGCCCGGGTGTGCACCACCAGCGGCTTGTCGACCACGTGCGCGGCCTCGATGTGGCGGCGAAAACGTTCGCGCTGCCATTCCATGTCGGCGTGGCTGCGGCCTTCGAGGCGGAAATAATCGAGCCCGGTCTCGCCCAGCGCGATCACCCGCGGGTGGCGCGCGCGTTCGACCAGCTCGGCAACCGTGGGCTCGACAATGTCGCGCTCGTCCGGGTGCACGCCGATGGTGGCCCAGATCTGAGGATGCGCCTCGGCACTGGCAACGATCGCGTCGGCCTGCTCGAGGCGCGTGCAGATGTTGACCGCGCGCGTGACACCGAGCTCGGCCATGTTCGCCAGCACCGATTCGCGGTGCGCACGCAGCTCAGGAAAGTCCAGGTGGCAATGCGAATCGGTCAGCGGCATGGAACGGCGCGCGATGCGCTCACAGCGTATGGGTCGGGCGCGCGCCGGCTTCGCCGATCGGCCCCAGGATGTCTTCGATGACCTGGCGCAGCTGCTTGGCCTTCTCGTCCGACGGAAAGCGCACGCCGATGCCCTGGGTCTTGTTGCCGGCGGCGTTGGCCGGCGTGATCCAGGCGACTTTCCCGGCCACCGGAAAGCGCTGCGGGTTGTCCATCACGGTCAGCAGCAGATAGACGTCGTCGCCCAGGCGATAGTCGCGGCTGGTCGGGATGAAGATTCCGCCTTCGGGAAAAAACGGAATGAACGCGGCGTAAAGCGCCGGCTTCTCCTTGATCGCCAGCTGGATGACGCTGGGGCGCGCGGTGCCGCCGGTCGGTGCATTGGTTGCCATGGTCAGATCTCGCTGCGCGGCTGGATGTGCCCGAATTCTAGAACCCAGCGCTCGGCGCTCAAGCCGGCGTGCAATGCGACATGCGTTTGCGCAGCCGCGCGCGCCAGCTCCTGCCAGCGCCGCAGCCACTCCAGCGGTTCGGCCGCGGCGCCCAGTCGGCGCAGCCGTTCGGCCTGGCGCGGCAGGTACAGCGGCGCCAGAGCGTGGCGCGCACGCATCAGGTCGACGCTGATTTTCTGCAGCGCCGTCACCGCGACTGCGGCCGGCGGGGTCGCGGCGACGAGCGCCTGTCGCGCGCCCTGCCCGTCGAGCAAGGCCAACATGCCCAGCGCCCAATCCAGCCCGGCCTCGGGCTGCGCGGCATGCACCGCATTGCGGCACCAGGCGGCGACGGCTTCGGCGTCTGCGCAGTCGCGCTGCTGCAACACGGCCAGCGCGGCCGCGGCCGTCGGGCGCGGCATGGCCTGCAGCACGGCACGGCTGCGCAAGGTGGGAAGGACGCGATCGAGTCGATGCGTTCCCATGTAAAAATAAAGGCCTGGCGGAGGTTCCTCAAGTGTTTTGAGAAGTGCGTTGGCGGCCGGAGCCGCCATCGCGTCCAGCGGATAGACCAAGGCCACGCGCGCGCGCCCGCGGTGGCTGGTGGCGTGCGACCAGTCGACCAGGCGACGCACGGAATCGATCGCGATGTCGCGCGACGGCGGCGACGCGCCACGTTCGGCGGGCGCGGCTTCGCCCACTTCGATGGCCAGCGCCTCGGGAAGCAGCGCGAAGCGGTCGGGGTGGGTTCCCGCGTCGCGCAAGCGGCACGCCGCACAGCGCCCGCAGGCCGCGCCGGCCGCGCCGGGGCGCTCGCACAGCGCATCGGCAGCGCGTTGCCGCAGCGCGTCCCACAAGCCGATCCCGGCCGCGCCGTGCAGCAGCAGCGGAGCACGTGCCGTGGTCGTGGGCGGGCCCTCAGGCGCTGCGCTCATCGGACGACCGCGCTCATCGTTGCAGCACGCGGCCGACGGCCGCGCGCACGGCATCGCCGACGCCACGCTGCGGCAGCGACGCGTCGACGATCGCCCAGCGCTGCGGCTCGGCGGCCGCGAGCTCCAGGTAGCGTTCCCGCACCCGCGCGAAGAACGCGTGCGGCTCGCGCTCGAAACGATCGCCCGCGCGCGTCTGCAGACGCGCTGCCGCGACCTCGGGGGCGACATCGAGCAGCACCGTCAGGTCGGGGTCCAGCCCGGGATGCACCCAGCGGGCGAGCGCCTGCAGGCGGTCGGCGGGAATTCCCTTGCCGGCGCCCTGGTAAGCCAGCGACGCGTCGGTGAAACGGTCGCAGACCACGTCGCAGCCGCGCAGCAACGCCGGCTCGATGACCCGCAGCACGTGTTCCTGGCGCGCGGCGAACATCAACAGGGCCTCGGTCGACGCGGCCATGCCCTCGTGCAGCAGCAGTTCGCGGATGCGTTCGCCCAGCGGCGTACCGCCAGGCTCGCGGGTGGCGACGACTTCGCGCCCGGCCTGGCGCAGCGCGTCGACGAGCACGGCGAACTGCGTGCTCTTGCCTGCCCCGTCGATGCCTTCGAGGGTCACGAACAGGCCGCGGCGCGGCGATTCAATCATCGGGTGTGGCCTTTGTCGCGCAACAGGTAACGGTCGATCGCCGCGTCGTGTTCGCGCAGCGTGGTCGAGAACGCGCTGCTGCCGTCGCTGCGGGCGACGAAGTACAGCGCATGGCTCGACGCCGGATTCAGCGCCGCGTGCAGCGATGCGGCTCCGGGCAGCGCGATCGGTGTCGGCGGCAGCCCCGCATGCAGGTAGGTGTTGTACGGCGAGTCGATCCGCATGTCGCTGCGATGCAGGTGACCATCGTAGCGTGCGCCCAGCGCATAGATGACCGTCGGGTCGCTTTGCAGCGGCATGCCGGCGCGCAGACGGTTGATGAACACCGCGGCCACCTGCGGCCGGTCCTGCGCACGCGCGGTCTCGCGCTCGATCATCGAGGCCAGGGTCAGCGCCTGCTCCGGGTTGCGCAACGGCAGCCCCGGAGCGCGCGCGACCCAGTCCCGCTGCAGCTGCAACTGCATCGCGTGGTAGCCGCGGCGCAGCAGCGCCAGCGCGCCGGATCCCGGCGCGTAGCGATACGTGTCGGGAAAGAACCATCCCTCGGCGGCCAGGCCGGCAGGCGCGCCGATGCTTTGCATGATCTGGGCGTCGTCGAGGCCGCGGGCGTCGTCGACCAGGCCCGGCGCGTGCTGCAGCGCGTCGAGCAGCTCGGCGTAGGTCCATCCCTCAGGCACCGTCAGGCTCAACAGCTTGCCGCCGCCGCGCGCCATGCGCTGCAACAGCTGCCACGGGCTGGTCCCGGCCTCGATTTCGTAGTTTCCGGCCTGCAGCCGCGTGGCCTGTCCGCTCAGCCGTGCCAGCAGCGCGAACAGCTCGGGCGACAATTCGAGTCCTTGCGCGCGCAAGCGCTGCGCCGCCGTGCGCGCGCCGCTTCCGGTGCGCACCGACACTTCCAGCGGCGCATGGCGCATCGCCATCGGTCGCGACGCCCACCAGCCGAAGCTCAGCACCGGCAGCACCAGAGCAACGGCGAACAAGCGTAGGATCCAGCGAGTCTTGAGGCGCATCGTCGAAACAGCGGGGTACAGCCTGCCTATACTAGCCCAGTCATGAGCGCCACCGTTTCCTCCCTCCCCGGCCTGGCCGTGCTGCGCGCCTGCGGTGCGCAGGCCGCCGACCTGCTTCACGCCCAGCTGACGCAGGGCTTGCGCGACTTGCCAGCCGAGGCCGCGCGTCCGGCCGCGCTGTGCAGCCCGCAGGGCCGCATGCTGGCCGATTTCACCATCTGGCGCGACGGCGCCGACGGTTTTGCGCTGGCGCTCGATGCGTCGCTGGCCGAGGCGATGCTCAAGCGCCTGCGCATGTTCATCCTGCGGCTTCAGTGCCGTCTCGACGATGCCAGCGCCGAGCGCCCTTGCTGGGGACTGCTGCTGCGCGGCGATGCGGCGTCGCCCGTTGCGCTGCCGCTGCAGCCATGGGCCCTGTGCCGCGACCGCGGCCTGTGCGTGGTGCGGCTGCCCGATGCGCCCGGCGTGCAGCGGGCGCTGCTGGTCGCCGAGGACGACGACGGGCGCGCCACCGCTGCGCGATTGCAGCAGACGCTGCCTGCGGCCGACGACTGGGCGCTGCAGGCGGTGCGTTGCGGGGTTGCGCAACTGAGTGCCTCGACCAGTGCGCAATTCGTGCCGCAGATGGTCAATTTCGAGCTCATCGGCGGAATCGATTTCAAGAAGGGCTGCTATCCGGGCCAGGAAGTCGTCGCGCGCACCGAATACCGCGGCAGCGTGAAACGGCGGCTGCACAGGATCACCGCGCACGATCCTTTGCAGCCGGGCGACGCGTTGTTCCACGATTCCGACCCGGGCCAGCCATGCGGCATGGTGGTCAACGCCGCGCCAGCGGCCGACGGCTGGGAAGCGCTGGCAGAGATCAAGACCGCGTTGCTGGCGCATGCCGGCGCGCTGCATCTGGGGCGCGCCGACGGCCCGGTGCTGCAACTGGCGACGCTGCCCTACCCGGTTCCGGACTGATGTGCCTGCTGGCCTGGTCGTGGCAGCCTGCCAGCGCGCAGACGCTGCTGCTCGCTGCCAATCGCGACGAATGGCTGGCGCGCCCGACGCGGCCGATGCGCTGGTGGAGCCCGCGCCCCGGGCGCGCGGTGCTCAGCGGCCGCGACGTGCAGGCCGGCGGGATCTGGCTGGGACTGACGCGCGAGGGCCGCCTGGCCGCGCTGACCAACGTGCGCGAAGCCACGCCGGCGCCTTTGCAGGCGCCGTCGCGCGGAGCGCTGGCGCTGCAGTTCCTGCTCGGCGACGCAACCCCGCTGGAGCATGCGCAGGACTTGCGCGCGCGGGCCGACGGATATGCCGGCTTCAACTTGCTGCTGGCCGACGTGCGCCTGGGACAGATGGCCTGGGTGTCCAACCGCGCTGCGCAGGCCTTGCTCGTGCCTGCGGGCGTGCACGGCCTGTCCAACGCCGCGCTCGACACCCCTTGGCCCAAGGTCGTGCGGCTGCGCCATGCCGTACAGGTCGCGCGCGGCTTGCCGTTGGCCGCGCAGTTCGCGCACTTGCAGGCTGCGCTGGCCGATCCGCGCTGCGCCGCAGACGATGCGCTTCCCGATACCGGTGTCGGAGCCGAGCTCGAACGCGCCTTGTCGGCAGCGTTCATCCGCCTGCCCGGCTACGGCACGCGCAGCTCCACAGTACTGCGTGCAGACGTGCACGGCGCCGAGGTGATCGAGCGGCAGCATGCCGCCTCGGGCGGTGGCGGCAGCAGCGGCGGCCGCTACGCCGTGACCTGGAGCTGAGGGCCCTCAGTCGAGGCGCAGCCGCATGGCCTGGTGGGCGATTCCAGCCTCGTCGAAAACAGCTCCGAACGGCACGAATCCCAGGCGGAGGTAGAAGCCGAGCACGGTGCATTGAGCCGCCAGCTCGACCGCTGCGTGACCGCGCTGGCGCGCCGCGTCGAGCAGCGCGCGCATCACCGCAGCGCCGGCGCCGCTGCCGCGTACGCCGCGCAACACCGCGACGCGCCCGACATGGCCGTCAGGCAGCAGCCGCGCGCAGGCCACGGCACCGCCCACTCTGTTGTAGGCCACCGCATGCAAGCAGTCGGCATCGCGGGCGTCCCACTCGAGCTCGGCGGGGATTCCCTGCTCGTCGACGAACACCGCGGTTCGGATCGAAGCCGCGTCGGTGCCCAGCGTGGCCCAGTCGCCGAGGCGCACCTGCAGCATCGGCTCACCGCGCGTGTGCGCCTGCAACAGTTCGGTCAGTGCGCCCGGGAGCGGCTGCGCCCGGACCGGGTGGTCCACGGTGGTATAGACGTAGACCAGTTCGCCGCTGACCAGCAGGCGGTCCTGCGCCCAGATGGCCACGCGCAGGCGCAGGCTGCTGCGTCCGGTGGCGCCCGGTGCCACACCGATGTCGATCCAGTCGTCGAGCCGCGCCGGAGCGTGCCAGGTCAATTGCGCCTGCTTGACGTAGAAATCGCCGCCGAGCGCAGGCAGATCGCGGGTGTAGACGACGCCGAGCGCCTTCCAGAAGGCGCTGACCGCGGTGTCGGCGTACATCAGGTAGTGGCCGTTGAACACCACCTGCTGCATGTCGACCTCGGCCCAGCGCACCTGCAGTCGGTGGAAAAAGCGGAACGCATCACGTTGCGCAACGGTCATCGCGGTCAGTCTCCGGTGGTCCAGGCCGCGCGCAGCGCGGCGGAGGCGGCATCGAGCGCTGCGCCGGCCTGTGGCAGCGCGCGTCCCATGCGGATGAAATCGTGGATCATGCCAGGCCATTCACGACATTGCACGGCGACTCCGGCTTCGCTCAGCCGCTGCGCGTACAGCCGACCTTCGTCGCGCAGCGGATCGCATCCTGCCAGCCCGACCCAGCCTGGAGCCACGCCGTCCAGCCGAGGTGCGCGCAACGGCGCGAAGCGCCAGTCGTGCGCATCCTCCGGCGCGCTCAGGTAGTGGCCGAAGAACCAGTCCAGGTGCGCGCGCTCGAGCACGAAGCCGTGGGCGTAGCGCGCCGCCGACACGGTCTGCGCCCAGCCGGCGGTCCCGGGGTAGAACAGCAGCTGCAGCGCCAGCCCGACTCCGGCGTCGCGCGCACGCAACGCGCACACCGCGGCAAGGGTGCCGCCGGCGCTGTCGCCGCCGACTGCGATGCGCATCGGGTCGACCCCCAGCCAGACGGCGTTCTCATGCAGCCAGCACAGCGCGTCCCAGGCGTCGTCGACTGCGGTCGGGAAGCGGTGCTCGGGCGCCAAGCGGTAATCGAGCGCGAACACCGAGCAGCCGCCGTCGCGTGCCAGCCGTCGGCACAGCACGTCGTGGCTGTCGAGATCTCCGAGCACGAAGCCGCCCCCGTGCAGGTACAGCAATGCCGGCTCGGCCGCATGCGCGTCCAGCGCGCGCGCGCGATAGCGGCGCACCTTCAGGCGCGTGCCATCGCGCACCGGGCAATCCAGGTCGAGCACTTCGTGCATCGCCGCAGGGGCGACGTCCAGAACCCCCGAGGCGACGCGATGGAACGCGCGCGCAGCGGGCACGCTCAAGGTCCACAACGGCGGCCGCCCGGCCTGCGCAATGCGTGCCAGCAGCTCCCGCACCTCGGGTGCGCGTTCGTCGTCGGCGTCGCGGTCGGGACTCATGCCGCGAGCATAGCGCCACGGGGATGCGAACTCGGCATCGAGGTTCATGCGGCGATGGGAAAGCTTCAACACGCATATGAACTAAAAAATATCGATAAGCCGAAATCATATTTTAATAAACTCGAATAACCACACTCTCAATAACCATTCTGAATTCATCCATTCGCTGCGACAGAGTATTAATCCTGAGTGCTGTCGAGCGTCGATTCGGCATTAATATGGGGCCGTGTTCGCAACGCTGGATCCAGGCGCGTTGCTCGAGAATCGGCCTTGCCCTCCTCGATCCAAAGCCCGGGACAGGCGTGCTGCGCATGCGATGACGCAGCGCGTGATCGCACCGGACGCCGTTTCATTTCCGTTGGCAAGCAGGCGGCAATCCGGATTGTTTACGAAAGCCCATCACTGACAGCAGACGCAAGGAGAGCACCATGGCAAAGCAAACCCCGCATGAAAATCCGGAAACTTCGAATCGCGGTTTTGCTTCGATGGATCAGGAACAGCAACGTCAGATCGCGTCCAAGGGCGGACAGGCTTCGGGCGGCAACTTCAAGAACGACCCCGAGCGTGCTGCCGAAGCGGGCCACAAGGGCGGGCAAGTGTCGGGAGGCAACTTCAAGAACGACCCGGAGCGTGCCGCCGAAGCCGGCCACAAGGGCGGGCAGGTGTCGGGAGGCAACTTCAAGAACGACCCTGCACGTGCCGCCGAAGCCGGCCACAAGGGCGGACAGGTGTCGGGAGGCAATTTCAGGAACGACCCTGCACGTGCCGCCGAAGCCGGTCACAAGGGCGGACAGGTGTCGGGCGGCAACTTCAAGAACGACCCCGCGCGCGCTGCCGAGGCAGGCCACAAGGGCGGGCAGCACTGACCTCCCCCGCCGGATGCGCAGCTACGCCGCGCGTCCGGCGGCGACCCCGCTCGACCATGCCCACTGGAAGTTGTACCCGCCGAGCCATCCTGTCACATCGACCACTTCGCCGATGAAATGCAAGCCCGGTACTTCGCGTGCTTGCAGGGTGTGCGGGTCGAGCCCGGTCGTCGCGACCCCGCCGCGCATGACTTCAGCCTTGCGCCAGCCCTCGGTTGCGCTGGGTGCGATGTTCCATTCATGCAAGGCGGAGGCAAGCGCGCCAAGCCGTGCGTCCGAACACTCTGCCAAGCGCGTACGCGCGTCGAACCCGTGGTTCTCGACCCAGGCCTGAGCAAGCCTGCGCGGAACGGCGTTCGCGAGTGCTGCCAGCACGCTGCCGCGCGCGCCGGTTTTCATTTGGCGCAACGCGGTGCCCAGTTCCTTCCCCGGAGCAAGGTCGACGCGCAACGCGGCGCCAGCATCCCAGAAACTCGAAATCTGGAGAATCGCCGGCCCCGACAGGCCGCGGTGGGTGAACAGCAAGTCCTCGTCGAATTGCCGGCCGCCGCAACGCACCCGCGCCGGCAAGCTCACGCCGGCCAGGTGTTGCCACGGCGCCCACGTCGGAGCATCGAAGCGCAGCGGAACCAATCCCGGCTGCGGCGCGACGACCTCGAGCCCGAATTGCTTGGCCAGCCGCAGGCCGTAGTCACTCGCGCCGATTTCCTGCACGGGCAGGCCCCCGCTGGCGACGACGACCCGGGATGCGCGCAGCGCACCGTGCTCGGTGTCGAGCTCGAATCCCTTCGCCCCATCGCGGCGCACGGCGTGCACGCGGCACGGATGGCGCCAGCGCACGCCACCTGCAGCGCACTCGGCGCGCAGCAGGTCGACGATGCGCTGGCTGCTGTCGTCGCAGAACAACTGGCCGCGATGCTTTTCATGGAACGCGACGCGATGGCGCCGCACCAGGGCGATGAAATCGCGCGCTCCGAACGCCTGCAGTGCATGGCGCGCGAAGCCGGGATCTCGCCCGTGGTAGTGCTCGGGACCCGAACCGACGTTGGTGAAATTGCAGCGGCCACCTCCCGAGATACGGATCTTTTCGCCGATCTTTCGAGCGTGGTCGATCAGCGTGACGCGGCGGCCTCGCTGCGCGGCCACTGCCGCGCACATCATGCCGGCGGCTCCGGCGCCGATCACTGCGACATCGCAGCACTCACTCATCGATCTTCCTCGCGTGCATCTGATTTCCTCGATGGCGCTGCGCGTATCGGCGCTGCGTTCGCGCCCGCCGGTCGGCCAGGGTTGGCGAAGCGCACGAAAGGCGCCACAATCGCACCCGTCTGCCGGGTACGCCGCTTCGCGCACCCTGCATTGTCTCGCGCCGCAGCGGCGAACGCCGGTGCCGCGCCGTTTTCCGATCCGCCCGCGCCGGGCCTCCGACACCGCTGATGCCGCAAGCGCACGTCCCATCCGAGATCGTCCACCTCGCCGAATCCGGCGATCCGCTGGCCCAGGAATGGCTCGGTGACCACTTGCGCAACCACGATCTGCACGAGCAGGCCGTGCGCTGGTACCGGGAAGCTGCCGCGCAGGGTTCGGCCAGCGCCAGCTACAACCTGGGCTGGATGCACTACCACGGCCGCGGCGTGCCGCAGGACTATGGCGCCGCGATGCGGCTATGGCACCAGGCCGGCTTGCAACCGATGCCCAGGGCGCTCGGTTCGATCGGGCTGCTGCACGAGCGTGGCGCAGGTGTGCCGCAGGACTACGGCGAAGCCGCGCGCTGGTACCTGCTGGCCGCTGAGCACGATGATGCCCCGGCGCACTGGTTTCTCGGCCGGCTCTTCGCGCGCGGCCTCGGCGTCGAACGCGACGGCGTGCGCTCGCTGCGCCATTTCCGGCGCGCCGCCGACAAGGGGCACCGCTCGGCGCAATACAGCCTGGCCGTCGCGCTGCTCGAACAGGACGACCCCGCGGTCTGCGACGAAGCCGTCGACTGGCTGCGGCAGGCCGCCGCTGCCGGCCACGCCGATGCCCGCTACCTGCTCGGGCGCATGCTCGCGCGCGGCGAGCGGGTGGCCGCGGACCCGGTCGGCGCCTCCCGGCTGCTGCGCGATGCCGCTGAACAGGGGCACGACGCTGCGCGCCACGAACTCGAGACGCTGCTGCGCGATCCTGCGCTGCAAGGCGCTCGGCTGTGGGGGCAGGCGATCACCCAGGGCCATCTGGGCACCTTGCGCCAGCTCGCTGAAATGGCCGACGCCGACTGGGATCCCGCAAGCTGGACACCCGAGCAGGTTGCTGCGGCATTCGATTGCGTCGAACAACTGCGTGACGCGCTGGCCGCGCTGTACCGCGCTTGATCGGTTGACTTGATGCCCCAACGCGTCGAATCTGCGCAGTTCCAGCCCGGCCTCGAAGACCGTGACGTACCCCCGCCGCCGGTGCGCCGCGGGCTGCGCCTGCTCGGCCGTGCCGCAGTGGTGATCGCCGCGCTGCACGCGTACATCGGCTGGCGCCTGCTGCCCCCACTGCCTGCCGCTGCGTGGCCGCTCGGCGTCGCCTGGTTGATGCTGTCGGCAGCGTTGATCCCGGCCGCATTCGCGTCTCGCGGCCGCTCCGGGCGTGGCTGGGACGCATTGGCCTGGGGCGGATTCTTCGCGCTCGGGCTGTTTTCATCGACCCTGCTGCTGACGTTTGCACGCGATCTGGCGCTGCTGCTGCCCGACACGCAACGCTGGGTCGAGCCCAGTGCGATCGCCGTTCCCGCGCTGGCCCTGCTGGTGTCGCTGAGCGGCCTGGCCAACGCGCGACGCGTGGCGCGCGTGGTCGAGGTCGCGGTCGCGATTCCCGGGCTGCCGCGCGCGCTGGACGGCTTCACCATCGCGCAGCTCAGCGACATTCACGTCGGACCGACGATCAAGGCGCCGCAGGTGCGTGCGATGGTTGCGCGCGTCAACGCCTTGCGGCCCGACCTGATCGCGGTCACAGGCGACGTGGTCGACGGCAGCGTGGCGCGGTTGGCTGCGCATACCGCCCCGTTGGGCGAGCTGCGCGCGCGCCACGGTGCCTGGCTGGTGACCGGCAATCACGAGTACTACGCCGGCGTGCACGCGTGGATTGCCGAGTTCGAGCGGCTGGGCCTGCGTTGTCTGCTCAACGCGCACGCCGTGCTCGAACACGATGGCGCCCGTCTGGTGCTGGCCGGAGTGACCGACGCCCAGGCGCAGGCATTCGACCCCGCGCATCGCAGCGATGCGTTCAAGGCCATCGACGGCGCGCCGGCAGGCGTGCCGCGGATCCTGCTGGCGCACCAGCCACGTTCGCTGCACGATGCCGCGCGCGCCGGGTTCGACCTGCAACTCAGCGGCCATACCCACGGCGGACAATTCTGGCCGTGGAACCTGTTCGTCGGTCTGCAGCAGCCGTTGACAGCCGGACTGCATCGCATCGGCGCCCTGCAGGTCTACGTCAGTCGCGGAACCGGCTACTGGGGCCCGCCCAAGCGCTTCGGCGCCCCATCCGAGATCACGCGCATCCGTTTGCGCGCTGCGGCCGAGCGCTGATCGGCAGCCCGCGCGCGCCACGCGAAAGCGGCGTCGCAAGCTCCGGGCTTGGCGATTTCGCTGTCAATTTGACATGCTATATTGACGTACGGAAATTCAGTCGCACGCTCGCAAAACATCAAGACCCAGAAAGGGACCATCCCATGTCGGCACCTTGCCCCTCTTGCGCTCAACCTGTCGCCGCGAATTCCGCGTTCTGCGCGAACTGCGGCGCGCGCGTCTCGGCCGTCGCCGCGGCCGAAATCGGCCCGAGCCAGGACCAGAAGAACCTGGCGATGCTGCTCTGGATCGGGACGATCTTTTTCGGCTTCATCCCAGGGCTGATCGTCTATCTGATCAAGAGCGACCCCAACACGGACGCCTACGTCAGAAATCAGGCAAAAGAGGCGCTCAACTGGTCGATCACCGCAATTTTTGGCTATCTGATCGGTTTTGTCCTGACGTTTGTTCTGATCGGCGTTCTGGTCCTCGTCGCTGTCGGCTTGTTGAACCTGGTGTTCAGCATCATGGGCGCGGTGGCGAGTTCGAACGGACGCGCGTTCCGTACCCCGATGACGATTCGGCTGCTGAAATGAAGCCGCGGGTTCGCGGTCTCGCCGGGTGAATTTGAAGCGCGCCGCGCAGCGTCCCCGATTGCGGTAGGATTTTCTCGTCCGGGCGGCGCGGCGTATCGGTTTCAGAGACGATGTGCGCAAGCAGCCGGCCGACGATGCCATTGCGTCTCGCCCGATGCCCCTGCCACGCCGCGTCCCACGACTGATCCACGCTTTCTGGCATCGCCCGCGGCTGAGCGTCGCATTGCTGCTCGGGGCGCTGCTGGCTGTGGCGCTCGGTTCCTTTCTGGGCGCCGTGCGCGGCGCGCTGCTGGCGTTCGATCTGGCCAGCGCCGCCTACCTGACCAGCGTGGCCTGGATGATGTCGACCAGCAGCGCCGAAGCAGCGCTGCGTCGCGCCGAGCTGCATCGCGAGGGACGCTGGGCCATCGTGCTGCTGTGCTCGACGCTGTCGGCCGCGGTGCTGCTCAGCCTGCACCTGGTGCTGCACGACGCAGGCCATGCCGGCCGCAGCGGATTGCTGCTTGCCGCTTCCGGGATCGTGCTCGGCTGGCTGTTCTTCGGCGTGGTGTTCGCCCAGGCCTATGCCCACGCCGACCTGCTTGCGCGCCGCGCCGGCGCTGCGGCGTTGCAGTTTCCGGGCGACCGCGCCGTGGACTACTGGGACTACCTGTACTTCGCGCTGACCCTGAGCATGACGTTCCAGACCTCGGACGTTGCGATCGCTGATCCACGCTTGCGCCGCATGGTGCTGCTGCACAGCGTGATGGCCTTTTTCTTCAACGTGGTGATCATCGCGCAGGCCGTCAACGCCATCGGCAGCGTGCTCTGATCGACTCCGGCATACCGTCGACGGCGACGGTGTCGCGGTCTTCTGGGCCTGCGAGGACGGCTGTTGCCGAGTTTGAGTGCCGGGCCGGCGGGCGGATCGCCCCAAATGCGGGCGGCCGGCGCGCGGGAGCGCCGTGATGACCATCGTCCCGCCGGCGGACAGTCGGCAGGTGGCGTATCAACGCGTTGACACGCCAAGCGGCGACGTATAGACTGGTATCAACAAAGGAGGCCATCGTGTCAGCGACGACGAGTGCAGAGCAGGTGATTCAACAGTGGGGCAATGGGCTGGCGGTCCGTTTGACCGCAAAGATCGCGAAGGCTGCGCACTTGGCGCTTGGCCAGCCGGTCAAGGTCGAAGTGGTCGAGGGCGGGGTCTTCTTGCGCCCAGTGGGCAAGCCACGGTTGACGCTGGAGCAAAAGCTCAAGTTGTTCGACCCGAAGCTCCACGGCGGCGAGGTCATGGCTGATGCGCCGGTTGGGCGCGAGGTCATCCGATGACGGCCGGCAAGACCTGGGTTCCCGATCGGGGGGATGTGATCTGGATCCAGTTCAACCCGCGAGCGGGCGATATCGAGATGAAGGACGAGCACCCGATGCTGGTCTTGACGACCAGGGCCTTCAACGAGCGCACGGGTCTGGTGATCGGACTGCCGATGACGCACAGCGAACGCAACGAGGCGAATCCTTTCGCCGTCAAATACGTTGGCCCTCGAGACGAGGTGGCTTACATCCTGACGCATCAGCCCAAGAGTTTTGACTGGCACGAGCGTGCCGCGCGCCCGCACCCCTGGAAAGCGCTCCCCAAGACCGCTTTCGACAACGTGTGCGAGGAGCTGAATTCCATCCTGCAGATCGGGTGAGGGCCGGCCGAGCGTTTGGTCTCCTGGTCATTGACCCAGGAGACCACGATCACTTTGCTTGATGCGTGGTAGCGGAAAAACAGCCGATACTGCTGGAAGAACCTGGCTCGGAACCGGTGCGTGTGCCCGACGCCATCCGACCGTTGCCATCCGACCGTTGCCATCCGCCCGGGAACATCGGAGCGGTCGCCGTTCAGATCTCGGACTCCCGCAGCGAGGTCGGCGTCACTTGCCGATGAACCGGAGCCGGTCGGGAATTTCTGCAGGGATTGCCAACCGCGCAGAACAAAACAGCGAAGCCCGCTCGTGGCGGGCTTCGCGAACTTCTCGATTCTTTGGTCGGGGCGAGAGGATTCGAACCTCCGACCCCCTGCACCCCAT
>JAJZEB010000172.1:0-1375 GCA_021805805.1 Pseudomonadota bacterium
ATCTTTCGTATGGATGTGGGCCGTACCGCTGCCCCGAGCTGCATGCGCCGCCCCATGGTAATGGCTCGCGCTGACGCCGTGCATGCAGACGGGCGCGATGACGCGCCGTTGATACGCAGCGCAACCGCGCGCAGGCCGCTCGTGTTGAAATGCCGACCTCTCCATCAAGTCGTCGCGACTTGTGCCGTCTTATCCAGCAAGCCTTCACTTGCGACCCTCACGGAGCGCTGCCTTGAAATTCCTTGTGGTTGATGATTTTCCGACGATGCGGCGCATCATCCGTGGCCTGTTGATGCAGACCGGTCACGTGACCGGGGCGATCGACGAGGCCGAGGACGGGGTGCAGGCGCTCAGGCGCATTGAAGCGGGCGGGATCGAGTTTGTGGTGACGGACTGGAACATGCCGAACATGCAGGGCATTGACCTGCTGCGGGCGATTCGGGCGTCGGAGGATGTGCAGGTTCGTTCGCTGCCGGTGCTGATGGTGACGGCCGAGGCGAAGAAGGAGAACATCCTGGAGGCGGCTCAGGCGGGGGTCAACGGGTACATCGTCAAGCCGTTTCCGGCGGACACGCTCAAGACCAAGATCGACGGCATCTTGCAACGTCTGCACGGCGGGGGACAGGGGTGATGGAGCACGAAGGGATGGACAAGACGCCGGCCTCGGCGGTGCTGAATCTGCGCGAAGCCGATGCGCTGCTGACCGAAGGGGTGCAGCGCATCATGCGCGCGTCGAGCGATCTGCCCGGAGCCAGCCACCCGCTGCAGGAGGCGTTGCGGCTGAGCGAGCAGCAGGCGATGGCCACGCTGGAGGCGGTGGAGGCGGCGCAAAGCGAGGTGGCTGCGATACGCGCCACGGACGGCGGGTTCATCGATCAGAGGCTGCGGCGGCTGGACGAACACCTGCAGACGATTTTGACCAGCCAGCAGGCACAGGATCTGGCCGGGCAGAGGCTGAAGAAGACGATCACCTTGCTGCAGGCGGTGGAGCAGCGCATTCAGGAAGCGTTGCAGCATCTGGGCTGCGTGGCCGACGGCAGCGCGGTGCCGGCTGACGACGTCGGGCAGGGTCTGGACCAGAACAACGTTGACGATTTGCTTGCGCAACTGGGCATTTGACACGCCACGGATCCGGCCATGGACAACGACGACATCCTGCAGGAATTTCTCGCCGAGTCGCGCGAGCTGCTGACCGATGCGCAGGCGCAGTTGCTGCGTCTGGAGGCGGCGCCCGGCGATGCGGGGGTGCTGGGGGCGATTTTTCGCGCTTTTCACACGCTCAAGGGAGGCGCCGGATTTCTCGAGGCGACCCAGATGGTGGAGTGGTGCCACCATCTTGAGGATTTGCTGGACAAGCTGCGCGCGCACAAGCTGG
>JAJZEB010000172.1:1475-3955 GCA_021805805.1 Pseudomonadota bacterium
GCGCCGACACGACGATCCGGGTGGATTCGGCGCGGCTGGACATGGCGATGAACCAGGTCGGCGAGCTGGTGCTGCTGCGCAACCGGCTGGCCGCGGCAGTGGCGCGCATGGGCAGCAGCGACGAGACGATGGTGCGGCTGGCGCGCGAGACGGATCTGGCGGTCAACGATTTGCAGAACACCGTCATGCGGCTGCGCATGCAGCCGTGCAAGCGGCTGTTCCAGAGCCTGCCGCGGGTGGTGCGCGACGCCAGCCGCGCGCTGGGCAAGCGCGTGCGCCTGGAGCTCGACGGCGAGGACGTGGAGATCGACAAGACGGTGATCGATGCGCTGTCCGGGCCGCTGATCCACCTGGTGCGCAATGCGCTGGACCACGGGCTGGAGACGCCGGCCGAGCGCAGCGCAGCGGGCAAGAGCGAGGAAGGGTTGCTGCGGGTGGCGGCGATCCACCTGGGCGACAAGGTGCAGATCGACGTGCGCGACGACGGGCGCGGGATGAACCCGCACAGGATCCTGGGCATTGCGCTGTCCAAGGGGCTGCTGGGCGAGTCCGACGCGGCGCGGCTGAGCGAGCGCGAGATGCTGGACCTGATCTTCCTGCCCGGCTTCTCGACCAAGGAGCAGGTCAGCGAGATGTCCGGGCGCGGCGTGGGCATGGACGTGGTGCGCGCCGCCGTGCAGGGGCTGCGCGGGCGCGTGGACATCAACACGCGGGTCAACCAGGGCACCGAGATGGCGCTGGAGCTGCCGCTGACGCTGGCGGTGCTGCCGGTGCTGTACTTCAAGCTGCGGCGCGAGACGTACGCGCTGCCGGTGTCGGTGGTCGACAACCTGATGGAAATCGACCCCGAGCAGGTGCACAGCATCTCCGGGCGGCCGATGGCGCAGGTGGGTGCCAGCCGCATCGTGCCGTACATCGACCTGGGCCAGCACCTGCAGGGCGTGCCGCTGCGCCTGGGGCGCGACCCCTGCGAGGGCATCCTGACCGAGCAGGGGCTGCTGGTCGTCTCCGAGGCGCTGGGCACCGAGGACTCGGTGGTCAAGCCGCTGGACATCTCGCAGCAATCGTCGTGGTACCAGGGCGCGACGATCTCCGGCGGCGGCGGCGTCGTGCTGATCCTCGACATCCAGACCCTGACGCGGGCCATGCGCACCGCGCAGGCCGCCTGAAGGAGGCTCCTCAACCATGTCCACCGAGCTCTATGCACCGCCGGCATCGACCGCAACGACGCTGCTCGACTTGCGCGACAACTTCATCCAGATCGCAGATGCGACGTTCGCGTTCCAGCGCGAATTGGGCAAGCGGCTGCGCGAAATCGATCGCAAGGCGCTCAACGCGCAGGTGCTGGTCAAGCGCCACGGCACGCAGCTGGCCGGCTATGGCGTCGTGGCGCAGTCGTTCCGCGAAGGCGCGCAGCGCATGCAGGAGGCGGCTGCGGAAGTGCGTGGCGCCATTCAGCCGCTGATGTCGGGCTTCATGGAATCGCTGCGCGAAAGCCAGGTGCTGGAAAAACTCGCGGCGCGCCGCGTGCGCGAGGATCGGCAGGCGTCGGCGCAGCATGGTCCGCAACGGACGTCGCACGTCGAGCAGATGCGTCGCGCGGGCATGCGGCTGCGGCAGGCGCTGGGCCGCTTCGACAGCGTCGTCGCCGAGCTTGAATACGTCGTCGTCAACGGGCGCATCGAAGCGTCGCTGAAGGGCGACGCCCAATTCGCGCTGGCCCAGGTATCAACCGACATGGATCGCGCGGTGATCCTGGTTCGCGACATGCTTCACAACTACGTCGAGCAGATTGAAAAGGCATTGCTATGAAAGGCCACAAATTCTTTTCCGAGGGCGCGCACGAATGGTTCGTGATTTTCGACCAGGAGGAAGCGCGCGTTGTCGATTCGAACGTGTACGCGGTGCAGGTCGACGGCCACACCCTGCTTTGCGACCCGGGAGGTTTCGAGGTTTTCCCGCAGGTGTTTTCGGCGCTGTCCGACTTGCTCGCGCCGTCGACCTTGGAGTCGGCCTTCATCAGCCACCAGGACCCGGACATCGCATCGAGTCTGACGCTCTGGAGCACGTGCAGCCCGAAGATGAAGTGGTACGCGTCGAAACTCTGGATCGGTTTCATCCGGCACTACGGAGCGCTCGACGCCAACATCCAGGGCATCCCTGACGAGGGCGGCGAAATCGTCGTCGGAACGCAGCGCATTCAAGTCATCCCTGCCCACTACCTGCATTCGTCGGCCAATTTCCATCTCTACGACCCAACCGCCAAGGTGCTGTTCAGCGGCGACGTCGGCGCGGCGCTGCTGCCTCCCGGGCACGCGGCGTTCGTCGACCGCCGCGACGTCGAGACCCCGGCGGCGTTCGACGCGCACATCAAGCACGCCGAGTTCTTCCACCGCCGCTGGATGCCGAGCAACGCCGCCAAGCGCGACTGGTGCGAGCGGGTGTCGAAGCTGAAGATCGACTTCCTGTGCCCGCAGCAC